>JBIOZI010000090.1:0-20771 GCA_044871085.1 Steroidobacteraceae bacterium
GGTGTCGGTGTGGAGCCCGCCGTACGGGTGGATAGAGCTCGATCCGACGAACGGCTGCTTCGCGGGTACCGACCACGTGGCCGTGGCCTGGGGCCGCCGCCCAGGATGACCCCGCGCAGCGGTGAGACGTCCCCGAAATCGCGGCCCCAGGCCACGGCCACGTGGTCGGTACCCGCGAAGCAGCCGTTCGTCGGATCGAGCTCTATCCACCCGTACGGCGGGCTCCACACCGACACCCAGGCGTGCGACGCGTCCGCGCCCACCAGCGCTGCCTCGCCCTGCGCGTCGCGCGCGTTGGTGCGCAGATAGCCGCTCACGTAGCGCGCCGGCAGGCCGCGCGAGCGCAGGCATGAAATCATGAAGTGCGCGAAATCCTGGCAGACCCCGCGGCGCGTCTCGAGCACCTCGGTGGCCGCCGTGCCGATGGTGGTCTCGCCGGGTGCGTACTCGATGTCCTTGTGCAGCTTGGTGGTGAGTTGCTCGGCGCACAGCAGGATGGACTGCCCGGGCGGGAAACAATCCGCCGAGTAATCCGTGAACGCCTGCTTGAGGCGCACGTGCGGCGACTCGTGCCGGAAGCGCGCGGCATCGAGCAGGTCGCGCGACGGGCCCATGCCGAGCACCACCTCACCGCGATACGCGAACGCCTCGCGCACCTTTTCCCAGGCGTCGGTGGTATCCGCGTTCACCGCGGGCCGCGCGTGCACCTCGATCTCCATCGTGGACACCACCGACAGCTCGCGATGCGGGTATGCGAGCTCGATGCGCACCAGCGGGTTACCGAACGGGTCGAGCTCGTCCACGCGCCGGTGATTCTCCGGAACGATGTCGATGTCGTGCTCGAGGCACTGCTGGTGGCTCGCCGGCCGCGGCACCAGGTGCAGCAGGTGGTGCGAATGCACGACGTCGGCGACGTACGCGTAGCGCGTCTCGTGGCGGATGCGATAGGTGCGTTTCATGCGTCAGGTGGCGAGCGTGTGCGCGTCGGATTCTATGAGGGCGAAATACCGGCGGGACAGCCGGTCGGAGAGGTCCGAGCAGGCCGCGGCCAGCGCGTCGAGCTCGGCGGCGAGCGCCGCGCGCATCTCCATGCCGGGCGCGTCCGCGGCGTCGAGCAGCGCGGCCGAGCCCTGCGGCAGCAACGGCAGGTCGGGTACGCCGCGCTCGCGTTCGCCGTTGAGCGAGCGGGCCAGGTCGTCGAGGTCGCGGTCGATGGAACGCCGGTGAAACGCCAGCGCCATCGGGTGGCCGTCATCGTACAGCAGCAGGTTGACCATTTGCGCGAGGCGCGGCGCGCCGATGTAGCGCGCACGGTAGATAGGCGTGCTGTCGCAGACGTCGAGCAGCCACTCGACGGTCTCGGGACGCGTGGCGTGGCTGCCGTCGAGCTGGCGGGCCAGGATGCACGCGACGAAGTACATGCGCTCGACGCGGCGGCCGAGCCGCATCACGCGCCAGCCCTCGTCGTGCATCATGTCCTCTTCGGAAAACCCCGTGAGCGCGGCCAGCGACAGCAGCAGCTTCTCGTAGACTTCGCGGCTGCTGCCGCGCGTCGCCAGCGCCTCCTGCATCTGCCGCTGCAGGCCGACCACGCCGCGCCAGTAGCGCGCCGACAGACGGTTGCGCACCTGCGAGGCGCACCAGGCGAGATGCTTGACGTCCGCCTGCACACCCTGCTCGCGCGCGTGCAGCGCATCCAGCACGTCGCCGTCCTCGGCCACCGCGCCGAGCGCGCGGCAGATCTCGCGGGCGTGCTTCCAGACGCGCTGATCGCTGCGCGCCGCGAGCGTGCGCAACAGCAGCCGCGAGTTGTTCTCGCAGCGCACGGTGTAGCGCCCCAGCCAGAAGAGGTTCTCGACCAGGCGCGACGGGATGTAATCCTGCCGTTGCGTCAACGCCCATTTCCCGGACTGCGTGGTGGCCGCGGCCGGCGCGGCGGCTTCCTCGTGCGGGTCGTCGGCGATCACCCAGATGTCCTTCGCGCCGCCGCCGCGCTGCGTGGAGACGACCTCGGCCGCGCCCTCGTTGGCTACGCGTGCCAGCCCGCCCGGCAGCACCTGGATGCCGTTCGGGCCCGCCACCGCGTAGACGCGGATCGTGAGTGCGCGCGCCGCCAGCTCCGTCGAGCCCGCGGATTTCCACACCGGCGCGTGCGACAGGCGCACGTGCTCCTGCGCGACGTACGCGTACGGCCGGTTGCGCATGCGCGCGATCAGCGCGTCGCGCTCCTTGCCGATGTAGTCGCGGCCGAACATCGGCTCGAAGCGCTGATTGGGGTAGGCAGGCTTGATGACGAGCCGGTCGAGGTTCGCCAGCACGAACTCGAGCGCGGGCGCCTCGCCCAGCCACCATGTGGCGACCTCGGGCAGCAGCAGCTTCTCGTCGAACAACCGCTCGGCGATCGCCGGCAGGAACCCGAGCCAGGCCGCGGATTCCAGCACGCCGGTGCCGAGCGCGTTCGCCACCACCACGCGGCCGGCGCGCAGCGCACCCAACAGGCCGGGCACGCCGAGCGCGGAATCACCGCGCAGCTCGAGCGGATCGCAGTAGTCGTCGTCGAGCCGGCGGAATATGGAGTGCACGCGCCGCAACCCGCCCAGGGTCTTGAGGTACACGGTGTCGCCGCGCACCGTGAGGTCGTGCCCCTCGACCAGCGGCATGCCGAGCTGGCGCGCCAGGTAGGCGTGCTCGAAGTAGGTCTCGTTGTACGGCCCGGGTGTGAGGATGACCGCGAGCGGCGATTCGTCGTGGCCCTGCAGCAGCGTCTCGCGCAGGCTGCCGAAGAAGCCGCGCACGCGGCGCACGCCCAGCTCGGGGATGGTTTCGGGATGGACCAGCTCGAGGATCTCGCGGTTCTCGAGCGCATACCCGGCGCCCGACGGCGCCTGCGTGCGGTCCGCCAGCAGCCACCAGCGCCCGTCGGGCGCGCGCGCCAGGTCCGCGGCGTACACGTGCAGCCAGGTGCCGTCCGCCGGCTTCACGCCGTGGCAGGGCCACAGGTAGTTAGGATGGCCGAACGGCAGCTCGGTGGGCACGAAGCCCTCGGCGAGCAGCCGCTGCGGGCCGTACAGGTCCTGCAGCAGCGCGTTGAGCACCCTGGCGCGCTGCGCAACCCCGGCTTCGATGACGCGCCACTCGGCCGCGGGCAGCACGAACGGCAGCGGATCCAGCGCCCAGGGGCGGTCGGCACCCTGCGGGTCGGCATAGACGTTGTAGGTGACGCCGTTCTCGACGATGAGGCGCCGCGTGAGCTCGAGCGAGCGGCGTACCGTGTCGGGGGATTCGTCGGCGCGCAGGCGCTGCAAGAGTGCGCGCCAGTGCGGGCGCATCGCTCCGTCGATGTTCAGCTCGTCGTAGCGTCGCAGGTCGTTGGGTTCGAGTACTGCACGCATGTGGCTCTCAGACACCCATCAAACTTTACGCAGGTCCAGCGTGAACGGGAATTCGGGATTGGGCGTTTCCGCCGGCGGTGTGACCCGCTGCGGCGTGTGGCCCATTCTGACAAATCGCGCCAGCCGCCGGCTCTCGGACTCGAACGCGTTCACCGGAAAGGTGTCGTAGCTGCGGCCGCCGGGATGCGCGACGTGGTACTGCGCCCCGCCCATCGAACGGCTCATCCAGGTATCCACCAGGTCGAAGGTCAGCGGCGCGTGCGAGGGGATCAGCGGGTGCAGCGCAGAGGGCGGCTGCCAGGCCTTGTAGCGCACGCCGGCGACGAATTCGCCCACGGTGCCCGTGGGCCGCAACGGAATCCGCCGGCCATTGCAGGTCAGCACGTAGCGGTCGGGCGCGAGGCCGGTCACTTTCACCTGCAGGCGCTCGACGGAGGAATCGACGTAACGCACGGCCCCGCCCGCGGCGCCCTCCTCGCCCATGACGTGCCAGGGCTCGAGCGCCTGGCGCAGCTCGACCTCGGTGCCGAACGTGGCGAAATCACCGCACTTCGGGAACCGGAACTCGAAGTGCGGCGCGAACCACTCCGCCGCGAGAGGGAATCCCGCGCCGTTCTGCTCGGAGATCACGTCGGCGAAGTCGTGCTCGATGAAATACGGCAGCATGAACCGGTCGTGCAGCTCGGTGCCCCAGCGCGCCAGCCGCGGCGGTTGATAGGGCTGGTGCCAGAAGCGCGCGATCAACGAACGCAGCAGCAGCTGCTGCGTGAGGCTCATGCGCTCGTGCGGCGGCATCTCGAAGGCGCGCATCTCGAGCAATCCCAGGCGGCCGGTGTTGCCGTCGGGGGAGAACATCTTGTCGATGCAGAACTCGGAGCGGTGCGTGTTGCCGGTGGAGTCCACCAGCAGGTTGCGGAACAGCCGGTCGACCAGCCACGGCGCGGTAGTTTGAGTGGTTCCGGACGGCAGCTGCTTGAACGCCAGCTCGAGCTCGTACAGCGCGTCGTTGCGCGCCTCGTCGACGCGCGGCGCCTGCGAGGTCGGGCCGACGAACAGGCCGCTGAACAGATAGGACAGCGACGGATGGTTGTGCCAGTAGGCCAGCAGGCTGCGCAACAGGTCGGGCCGGCGCAGGAACGGCGAGTCGGCCGGCGTCGCGCCACCGAGCACGAAGTGGTTGCCGCCGCCCGTGCCGGTGTGCCGGCCGTCGATCATGAACTTCTCGGTGGTCAGGCGGCACTGGCGCGCGGCGTCGTACAGGTGCGTGGTGCGCTCGACCAGCTCTTCCCAGCTTCTCGAGGGATGGATGTTGACTTCGATGACGCCGGGATCGGGCGTCACGCGGAAACTGTCGAGGCGCGGATCCTTCGGCGGCTCGTACCCTTCGAGCACCACCGGGGTCTTCATCTCCTCCGCGGTGGATTCGATGGCGGAGACCAGCTCGAGGTAATCCTCGAGCCGCTCGACCGGCGGCATGAACACGTGCAGCACGCCGTTGCGCGGCTCCGTGCACAGCGCGGTCCGCGTGATGCCGTCGGCGGATTCGCCCTTCAGCGGCGCCGCGTCGGGACCGGCGCTGCCGCGGTTGGCGTCCGAGCGGCGCAGCTGGCCGCGGATTTCGGCGTGCCGCGGCAGTGGCTGCGCCTGCTGCATCGGATCGGGCGGCGCGATGTATGGATAGTCTTCGGGCTTCACCCAGGGCTGCGAGTCGAGCGGCAGCCGGTAGCCGAGCGGCGAGTCGCCCGGAATGAGCAGGCAGCGTTCGCTGCGCAGGAACCAGCGGCCGGTGCGCCAGCGCTCGCCGTCCGCGTCGCGCGCCACCGGCAGCACGTGACCCACCACCGCGTCGAGCCCCTGCTCGAACAGGCGCGTGAGCCGGGCTCGCTCGCCCGCGTCTTCGAGGCGCGAGTCGAGCGGATCCACGTTCACCGGCAATTTGCGCTCGCGCCAGGCGTAGTAGAAGGCGTCTTCGTACGCCGCGAACACGTACTTCGGCGCGAGCCCGAGGCGCTCGGCCACGGCGCCCAGGAATGCGCCGGCGTCGGCCGCGCTGATCTCGCGGTCCTTCGTCTCGTCGTCGAGCAATGCCGGATCGCGCCACATCGGCTCGCCATCGCGGCGCCAGAAGCAGTTCAACGACCAGCGCGGCAGCGGCTCGCCCGGATACCACTTGCCCTGGCCGAAGTGCGACAACCCCTGCGGCGCGTACTTGTCCTTGAGGCGCCGGTACACGTCGATGGCCAGGCGGCGCTTGTCAGGCCCCATGGCGGTGGTGTTCCACTCCGCTCCGTCCGGATCGTCGACCGAAACGAACGTGGGCTCGCCACCCATCGTCAGGCGCACGTCGCCCTCGATCAGCCGCGCATCGATGTCGTAGCCGAGGTGCTCGATGTCGCGCCACTGCGCCTCGGTGTACGGCTTGGTGACGCGCGGCGCTTCCCACACACGCTCCACTTTCATGTGGTGCTGGAACTCGACCTTGGCCTCGTCGACGGCGCCCGTGACCGGCGCCGCCGCCCCGGGCTCGGGCGTGCAGGCGAGCGGGATGTGCCCCTCGCCGGCGAGCAGGCCGGAGGTGGGATCGAGACCGATCCAGCCCGCGCCGGGTAGATAGACCTCGCACCAGGCGTGCAGGTCGGTGAAATCCTTGTCGGGGCCCGAAGGGCCATCGAGCGACTTCATGTCGGGCGTGAGCTGGATCAGGTAGCCGGATACGAAGCGCGCGGCCAGCCCCATGTGCCGCAGCAGCTGCACCAGCAGCCAGGCGGAGTCGCGGCACGAGCCCGAGGCCTTGGTCAGCGTGAGCTCGGGCGTCTGCACGCCGGGCTCCATGCGGATCAGGTAGCGGATGTCGCGCGCCAGCTTGAGGTTCAGCTCCACCAGCCAGTCGATGGTGCGCTTGCGCTCGCGCGGGATGCCGGCCAGGTACTCGCGGAACTTCGGTTCGCCGCGGAACATGATGAGGTACGGCGCCAGGTCGCGCTTCTCGGCGCCCTGGTATCCGAACGGATAGGTCTCCGCGTACGGCTCGAGGAAGAAGTCGAACGGATTCAGCACCGCCATCTCGGCGACCAGGTCCACCTCGATGCGCAGCTCGTCGGTCTTGTCGGGGAACACGAACCGCGCGAGGTAGTTAGCCTCCGGATCCTGCTGCCAGTTGATGAAGTGCTTGGCCGGCGTCACCGCGAGCGAGTAGGAGATGATGCGCGTGCGGCAATGCGGCGCCGGACGCAGCCGTACGAGCTGTGGCCCGAGCGCCACGGGGCGATCGTAGCGGTAGTGCGTGACGTGATTGAGCGCGACGTGGATGGACACGAGGTCATTCTACACAGGCGTCTAACACCCTGGACCGCACCAAATAGGGCCAAAAACCGCTCGGCGGCACCATCGGGATGCGCACGCCAGGTCCGGTTGCACATTTTTGAACGCGTTCACCCGGCTCTGGTATTTTGGGCCCGCGCGTTGCGTAAAAGATGAAAACCGACTGGACCTCATACCCTTCCCCCGGCTTTCACGACGAGCTCGTGGGCCCAGGCGGCGGCGCCCGCGCCGCGGGTCGCGCGCTCATGCGCTACCTGACGGAGACCGATGGCGACGAGATCGCGGTGCGCCAGCAGGCCGCCGAGCTCGCGATCAAGGCGATGGGCATCACGTTCACCGTCTACCACGAGCAGGACGGCTCCATCGACCGCGCCTGGCCGCTCGACATCATCCCGCGCACCATCTCGCGCAAGGAATGGCAGAAGATCGAGGCGGGGCTCATCCAGCGCGCCGCGGCGCTCAACCAGTTCATCGACGACGTGTACCACGAGCAGCGCTTCATCAAGGACGGGCTCATGCCCGCCTCGATCATCGCAACCTCGAAGAACTATCGCGAGACCGTGCGCGGCATCAAACCACCGCTCGGCACCTGGGCGCACATCTGCGGCTCGGACCTCATCCGCGACAAGGACGGCACCGTGTACGTGCTCGAGGACAACCTGCGCGTGCCGTCGGGCGTGTCTTACATGCTCGAGAACCGCCAGGTGGTGAAGCGGGTGTTCCCGGAGCTGTTCGAGAGCGCGGCCATCCTGCCGGTGGACGACTATCCCTCGCAGCTGTACGACATGCTGGCGGCGCTGTCGCCGCGCAAGGAGACGCGGCCCGAGGTCGTGGTGCTCACCCCCGGCATCTACAACAGCGCGTACTTCGAGCATTCGTATCTCGCGCGGCAGATGGGCTGCGAGCTGGTGGAGGGGCGCGATCTCGCGGTAGATAGCGACGACTGTGTGTACATGCAGACGGTGCGCGGCTGGACGCGCGTCGACGTCATCTACCGGCGCATCGACGACGACTTCCTCGACCAGGAGGTGTTCCGCAAGGATTCGGCGCTCGGCGTGCCGGGGCTCATGCGCGCCTGGGCGGCCGGCAACGTGGCGCTGGCCAATGCGCCGGGCGCGGGCGTGGCCGACGACAAGCTGGTCTATACCTACGTGCCGGAGATGATCAAGTACTACCTCGGCGAAGATGCCATCCTGCCGAACGTGCCGTCGTGGCGCTGCGGCGAGGCCAAGCAGCTCGACCACGTGCTGGGCAATCTCGACCAGCTGGTCGTGAAGCCGGTGGACGGCTCGGGCGGCTACGGCATGCTGATGGGCCCGATGTCGAGCAAGGCGGAGCGCGGCAAGTTCGCCGACTCGCTCAAGGCCGACCCGCGCAGCTTCATCGCGCAGCCGGTGGTCACTCTATCTACCGTGCCGACGCTGGTGAACGACCGGCTGGAGCCGCGGCACGTCGACTTGCGGCCGTTCATCCTCTCCGGGCCGCAGACCGCGGTGACCACCGGTGGTTTGACGCGCGTGGCGCTGCGCAAGGGGTCGCTGGTGGTGAACTCGTCACAGGGCGGCGGGAGCAAGGATACGTGGATCGTCGATACGGACACCTGACGCGCTCACTGAAGTAGGCAGGTGGGGTCACTAACGGAAGAGGACAGACTGAAGTCTGTCCCCGGGCGCGGCAACGCGTCGGAAGACAAACAGCATGCTCGCCAGAGTCGTTGAGAACGTATATTGGTTGTCGCGGTATCTCGAACGCGCGGAGAACACCGCGCGCATCATCGGCGTGAACACCAACCTGCTGCTCGATCTGCCGGGCGGCATCGCTCCGGGCTGGCTGCCGCTGGTCGACATCTCCGGCAACCGCGCCGAATACGACGCGCAGTTCAAGGAGAAGGCGACCAAGGGCGAGGAGCGCGACGTCGTCAATTTCCTCATCGCCGAGAAGTCCAACCCCGGGTCCATCTGCTCGAGCCTGCACTCCGCGCGCGAGAACGCGCGCACGCTGCGGGAGATCCTGCCGAGCGAGGCCTGGGAGCTGCTCAACCAGTTCTTCGCCGAGTTCACGCGCGACCTGGCGACCGGCATCAACAAGCGCACGCGCTTCGAGTTCCTGAAGCGCATCGTGATCACCTTGCAGACCATCGCCGGCATGCTCGGCGGCACGATGAACCGCAACGACGCGTATACCTTCCTCAACCTCGGCCGCAACCTCGAGCGCGCCGACATGACCAGCCGCATCGTCGACGTGCGCTCCGCCCAGCTGCTGCCGGCGGAGACGCCCGAGCTGCGGCCGTTCGAGAGCGTGCAGTGGATGAGCGTGCTCAAGAGCCTCTCCGGCTACCAGATGTACCGGCTCAAGATGCGCTCGCGCGTCAAGCGCGCGGACGTCCTGCAGTTCCTGCTGCGCGACGACGAGTTCCCGCGTTCCTGCCAGTATTGCCTGGCGCAGATCGAGGCCTCGTTGACGCCCATTCCACGCAGTGAAAGCGTGCTCGAGGTCCTGGAGACGGCGAAGCGCTTCATCGGGCGCGCGCCGCTCGCGACGCTCGACCAGCCCGGCCTGCACGAGCTCATCGACAAGATCCAGCTGCGCATCCACGACGTCCACGCGCGCCTCGCGGAGAACTACTTTCCCTCGCCCTCGACGGCGGGGATACAGCGCCCGGCGGCCGGCCAGTCGCAGCGGCAGAGCTCACTGTCATTCGGAGAAAGCGCGAAAGCGTGATAGTTTGACGGCCGCTACGCCCGGAAGGCACAGGCATGGCCACCATCAGCATTTTTCGTGGACTCCTCATCGCGGCGCTCGTGCTGCTCGTCGTCGGCCTGATCTCGGCCTGGACCGAGCCCGAGGTACCCGAGGCCGTCGCCGCCTACCTCGACTCGCTCAACGAAGGCTCGCTGGGCGCCGCGCTCGAACACGGAAATCTCGGCACGCGCATCCTGGTCGGCTTGCTCGCCGGCGGCTATCTGCTCGCCTACCTGGTATCGCTGGTCGGCCTGCTGCGCTTCCAGCGCTGGGCGCGCACGCTCTTCATCATGCTCATGCCGCTGTCGCTGGCGCTCGAGGCCGCGATGGGCACTTCGCTGAGCGGACCGATGGACGCGTTCGAGTCCGCCGCGTTGATGATCGACGGTGCGCTGCTCGTGCTGCTGTTCGTCGACCCCGTCCGCGCGCGTTTCCGCGGGCAAGCCGCGCCGCCGGTGGCGCCGGCGCCGCCCCCCGCGCCACCGTTCTGAGGCGGCGGCAATTGCCGCCGCGGGTGGTTAGGATGCGCGCCCCCGATTTCCGGGGCGAAGACCGGAGGTGTCCCATGCGACGCAAGCACACTCACCAGGTCGTGAGTCTCGAATCCGAGTGCTTTCGAGGTCACGAGTAAGAGAAGGCGCGGTTTCCCGTCCGAGACCCGCGTCAAGCGCGGTGCGCGGGTGGTTCACGGAAACAAGGAGCTGGTGGAACGGCTCGGCCGCAACGACCCCTGCCCCTGCGGGTCCGGGCGCAGATTTCAAGAACTGCTGCATGCGCGGCGGTAGCCACGACGAATCCAACCGACACCACTTCTTTCAGGGATTGAAATACCGGCGTGATGGACACCGTCCGTCACGCCGGTATCGTACGGGCGCATGCCTCCCAAGCTGGTCGTCCTCTCGGGTTCCGGGCTCTCAGCCGAGAGCGGCCTGCCCACCTTCCGAGATTCCGCCGGCCTGTGGAACCGCTATTCCTGGGTCGAGCTCGCGAGCCCCGAGGGCTGGCGCAAACAACCCGAGGTCGTGCTGGCGTTCTACAACGAGCGGCGCGCGAAAGCCTGGGCGGCGCAGCCGAACGCCGCGCACCAGGCCATTGCCTCGCTCGAAGCCGGTTACGAGGTGGTCGTGGTCACGCAGAACGTCGACGCACTGCACGAGCGCGCCGGCTCGACGTGCGTGCTGCACGTGCACGGCGAGCTGGCCTACGCGCGCGGCAGCGGCGCCACCCGCCGCCGTCGCCGCATCGACGGCGCGCCGATCGAGCTCGGCCAGCTCTGCGAAGACGGCACGCAACTGCGGCCCGACATCGTGTGGTTCGGCGAGGAAACACAGCACATGGACGAGGCGCGCGCGCACGTGGCGTCGGCCGACAAGGTGCTGGTGGTCGGCACGTCGCTCACCGTCCATCCGGCGGCAGGTTTGGTGGACGCCGCCCGGCCCGGGGCCGAGAAGGTGCTGAATGCGCTCGAGATGGACGACGTGCCGCGCGGCTTCACGTTCCTCGCCGGCAATGCGACCGCCGTCGTGCCGGCGCTCGCCGCGCGCTGGCTGGCCGAGCGGCGCGCATCGCTGGACTCACGTCCGCCGGCCCGGTAGTAAGACAGCGTTTCGTCCCGGATGCCAGGGGAGGAGCATTGAGCAAATCCGCCGTCGCGTTCACGCTCGCGCTCATCGCCGCCACGCTCGGTGCCGGCGCGGCGTACCTGCGCCAGCAGGTCCGCGCGCAGCCCGAGCGTGCCGCGCAACTCGCGCCGCCGGCTTTCGCCGGCCACACGCAGCCGGCGGCTCCGGTCCCGTTGGCTGCGCCGGCGCGCGCGGCCGCGAGCGCCACGTCTCGCCCGCAACCACTGGAGGCGCCGCCGGAGCGCGCCGTGCTTCCCACGGACCAGGACCACCAGGGCAGGCAGCGCCGGCAGGCGGCCGACTATCTACTCCGCCACGGCGACCCGGCCGGCCGCGCCGCGCTGCGCGAGCTGGCCCTCGATTCCGCGCGGCGCTCCACCGCGGACCTCGCGCGTCGCCTGGACCTGACTCCCGGGCAGTACGACAGATTGGTGCAGCTCATCGCCGATCAGGATCTGGACCAGCGCCTGGCCACCGCGCGCTGCGCGGCGGACCCGGCCTGCGTGAGCCCGGCCCCCGACTCGGCGGTGTTTTCCGCGCGCGACCAGGAGATCCGCGACATCATCGGCGACGACGGCCTGCGAGAGCTGCGCGCCGACCTCCATGCCGGCGGGCGAGAGCGCCGGATCGTCGACGGCCTGCAGGCGCGGCTCGCCGGCGGCGCAGCGCTCACGGTAACCCAGGCTGCCGATCTCACGCGCGCGCTGTTCGACGAGAACCGCCGCCAGCAGCGTGAGTTGTACCAGCGTCAGCAGCACGGCCAGGCGTTCCGACTGGCAGACGGAACCTCGCTCACCTACGCCGACGACGCGCCCTCGCCCGAGCTCGCGCTGCGGTCGGGCGAGATGTCGGTGCAGGCGACGCGCGACCGCGCCGCGACCGTGCTCACCGGCGAGCAGCTCGCCGCGTTCAACCGCATGCACGACGACCTGCTGGTCGCGTTCCGGGCTTTCATCCGCGACGAGTACGCGCCGCGTGCGCCGGACGCGGACCACACGCCATGATCGGCCAGGCGCCCGCGCCGCTACGCCGAAGCCTTGCGGCCGCCGGTCTGGATGGAGGCGTGCGTCGCCATGTGCTGCTCGAGCAGGCAGCGCGACATCTCGGCCGCGCGCGCCACGAGCTCGCGCGCGCCGGCGCGCAGCGGCTCACTGGCCTGCACCAGCTCGACGTTGCGGTCCATCTCCTCGAACTCCCAGCCGAGCGAGTGCGCGATGAACGGGAACTGCGGCAGTAGATAGCCGATCTCGCTGAAGAATCCCATCATCTGGCCGGCGACGGCCTGGATGCCGTCCTGCCCGCCCGTGATGATGAACGCCGCCACCTTGTTGCGGATCAGCACCTTGTTGTGGAGGGTGATCTGGTTCTGGATGCAGTTCAGGCGCTCGACCATCTTGTAGTACATCGAGCTCGCCGCACCCCAGCGTATCGGTGTCGAGACCAGCAGTATGTCCGACCAGTGCACGGCCATGTCGTACACGGGGGTGAGCTCGTCGGTCTTGTACTTCGACGTGATCGAGCAGGGCCAGGTGCAGGCCTTCGCGGCCTTGGAGTAGTAGCCCTCGCAGTGGCGGAATTTCAGCTCGTTGAGCTTGATCAGCTTCGTCTCGGCACCGAGCGTCGCGCGGGCATGCTCGAGCGCCACCTCCAGCAGGTGCTCCGAGGTGGAGAAGCGCGGATTCTTCGCGTCCATGACGGTGGTGGAGATGCCGCCGACGCGCAGCGGCCCCGGCGCGCGCTCGATGGAGCGCTCGAGCGGATGCGGCTCGTGTGGCAGGTGTCCGCGCTTGCTGGTCGGCTTGGCGGTGACTAACAACCTGCCGTTCTCCTCCTTCACGCCGTAGCCGGGCACCTTGTCAGCTTCATAGCCCGGCTCACCCTCGCCCGTGCAGCGATGGAACTTGTACTGGTGCCAGGGACACACGACGAACTCGCCGTCGAGACGGCCCTGGCCGAGCGGCCCGCCGACGTGGTTGCAGGTGTTTGAGATGACGCCGAACTTGCCATCCTTGAACGACACCGCCACGGTGCGCTCGCCCAGGCGCGCCTCGCGCAGCGGCACGCTCTTGAACTCGTCGGCGGCGCCCACGTCGATCCATTCACCCGCTTCGCTCATCTGCATCTCCCCGCTCGAATGACGCCGGCCATGATATCTCCGAACCGGTGCCCTACACTGTCCGCCGGCAACACGGGAACGAGCCTTGACCAACACAGTGACGGACCTCGAGCGGGCCACGATGTCGAAGGTGACGTGGCGGCTGCTGCCCTTCCTGCTCCTGCTCTACATCATTTCCTGGCTCGACCGCGTCAACGTCGGCTTCGCGAAGCTGCAGATGAACGCGGACCTCGGCTTCAGCGACACGATGTACGGCATCGGCGCCGGCATCTTCTTCGTCGGCTATGGCCTGTGCGAGATACCGAGCAACCTGCTGCTGGTGCGCTACGGCGCGCGCATCTGGATCGCGCGCATCATGATCACCTGGGGCCTGGTCTCCGCCGGCATGATGTTCGTGGACGGCAAGTGGAGCTTCTACGTGATGCGCTTCCTGTTAGGCGTCGCCGAGGCCGGGTTCCTGCCGGGCATCATCTACTACCTCGGCCAGTGGTTTCCGCGCACGCACCGCGCGAAGTCCGTGTCGTGGTTCATGATCGGCATCCCGCTGTCGGTGGTGTTCGGCGGGCCGCTGTCCGGCTGGCTCATGCAGCGCTTCGACGAAACCCTTGGCCTGCACGGCTGGCAGTGGATGTTCCTCGCCGAAGGGCTGCCCGCCGTGTTGTTGGGGTTCGTCGTGCTCGCCTTCCTCACGGAGAAGCCCGCGGATGCGCGCTGGCTCAGTGCCGAGCAGCGCGCCTGGCTCGCGCAGCGCATGGATGAAGAACACATCGAGGCGAACCGCCGCCACGACGTGGGCCTGCTGGCAGCGCTCACGCATCCCACCGTCTGGCTGCTCGCAGCCGTGATGTTCTGCTGCCAGACGGGTAGTTATGGGCTCACGTTCTGGGTGCCCACCATCGTGAAGGGGCTGTCCGGCTACAGCGATCTCGAAGTCGGGCTGTTCTCGGCGCTGCCCTATGTCGCCGCCGCCGCCGGCATGATCCTCGTCGGCCGCAGCTCGGATCGCTCGGGCGAGCGTTTCATGCACGTTGCGATTCCATCGCTGATCGGAGCGCTGGGGTTCATCGCGGTGGGATACGTGAGCGCGCCCGCGCTCGCGATGCTCGCGTTGTCCGTCGCCGCCGTGGGTGACTACTCGACGCGCGGCCCGTTCTGGGCGCTGCCGGGGAAATTCCTGACCGGTGCCGCGGCCGCGGGTGCTATCGCGTTGATCAACTCAGCCGGCGCGTTCGGCGGTGCGATCGGTCCGAGCGCGGTGGGCTGGCTCAAGGACCTGACGGGCAGCTTCATCGGGCCGATGGCGATGCTGGCCGGCGTGCTGGTAGTGGGGGCGGCGCTGACGCTGGTGCTGCGACGGTCGAAGCTGCTCGCGGATTGACGGAGCCCGTAGCGACCAGACGAAGCTCCGTGCCGTGCTCAGACGTAGCTCAGCCACCGCGCCTTGCTGCGCGCCTTCACTCCCGCCATCCACCTGCACAGTGGATAGAGCGCGACCACCGCCGCGATCCAGCCGACGTATACCCACCCCAGCGACACGCCGTAGCCGCGCGGATAGAACGGCGGAAACGTCATGAGCTGCAACGCCTCGAAGCCCTGCGCCACCCCCAGCCCCACGCTCATGAAGTGCAGTAGATAGAAGTGCGCGACGTAGAACGCGAACGGCACGCGCCCGAACATCACGAACGCATCCTTGATCGCGCCGCGCCACGCGTCGGCGCAGGCGCAGAAGATGGCTGCCGGCCCGAGCGTCATGGCGAGGAACAGCAGGCTCGGCGGGTACTTGGTGGTATTGAGGAAATCGAAGAACGTGGCGAGGCCGCGCTCGTGTCCCTCCCAGTGGTTGGCGTCGCCGTAGACATCGACGCCACGCAGCACGAGGAACAGCGCCGTCAATGCCAGTCCCCACCCGATCAACGCGCGCCTGCGCGCCGCCGGCTCGCGCTCGAACAGCCCCGACGCGCCGAAGCCGAGCAGCATGACGCCCACCCACGGTATCGCCGGATACAGCCACAGCACGAAGAACGGGCCGATCACGCTGGCCATCGGCGCGTGCAGCGACGACCACAGCGGCACAGCGGGATCCGGCGTGAATGGGCTGGCCGCGGCGGGCCACAGGCCGTCGAGCAGATTGTGGCCGAGCACGATGGCCGCACCGAGCACCAGGCACACGCGCCGCCCGAGGAACTGCGCCAGCGCCAGCACCACCATGCTCGCGCCGATCGCCCAGATGACCTGCATGAACATCAGCGTCCTGCCGCCGAGCTGCTCGATGCCGCCCGGCGACAGGCTCACGGCGGTCGAGATGACGAACATGTCGACAAAGATGAGCCACAGCCCGCGCGTCAGCAGGAATTTGCACAGCTCCTGCGGTGTCTTGCGCGCCACCATGAGGCCCGCGCTCACGCCCGCCAGGCACACGAACACCGGCGCGCAGAAATGGGTGATCCAGCGCGTGAAATACAGGATCGGCGAGACGTTGGGGTCACTGAGCGGATCGATGACGGCGCCGGCGTGGAAGAAGTCCCGCGCGTGGTCCAGCGCCATGATGATGATCACCAATCCGCGCAGCATGTCGATGGACGTGAGACGGTAGCCGCGCTGATCGGCGTTGGTGTTCATGTGCATTCCGCGTTCTTGTTGGTATCGTGCGATATTGAAACTTCTCCACGACTTGGGCAATCGTCACGCAATGAAAACCCGGCTGTACGGCATCAAGAACTGCGACACGATGAAGAAGGCGCGCGCGTGGCTCGACCAGCACGGCGTCGCCTATGAATTCCACGACTACAAGGTCTGCGGCGCGAGCCGCGAGGATCTGCTGCGGTGGATGAAGGCGGTGGGCTGGGAGGTGTTGCTGAATCGGGCCGGCACCACGTTTCGCAAGCTGCCCGACGAGGCGAAGGAAAACGTCGACGAGAAGAAGGCACTCGCGCTTATGCTCGAGCAGCCGTCGATGATCAAGCGGCCGGTGTTCGAGCGCGGCAAGACGCTGGTGGTGGGCTTCAGCCCGGAGAAGTACTCGGCGTTGAAGTAGCGAGCGCCGGGCGCGCCGGTACCCGTGTTATCCAGCTCGACACTTCCTTTCCCACCCAGCGGCCGTTCTTGCGCTGGTAGAGAATCGTGCCGCCGATCCAGCCCGCGCCCCAGTTCACCAGCGCGCGCTCGCCCTTCGGATCGAGCAGTATCTCCGGAAAGTGCACTGGATAGAACGGCCCGTATCGCGCGGCGAGCTCGGCGACGTCCGCCTCGCCGAGCACGATGACCTGCCCGTCGATTCCCAGGCCGGCGAACATGCGCGGATCACCGACGATGAACCGGAATAGATAGGACCCCGCGCCGGCGCGCCGCCGGTCGCGCAGCAGCGCATCCCGCGCACCGGGTTTGCCGTCGGGCAGCGGCTCGATGATGCCGGCTCTCTCGAAGCCCGTGAGCCGCTTCAGCATGTCGGCGACGATGGGCGCGAGCGGATGCGGCTCGGCACGCGCCGAAACCTGCGGAAAATCGTCGAGCCGGTCGCTGAAGCCGTCGCCGTCGGTGTCGGGGTTCGCCGGATCGGTGCGCAGCCTGGCCTCGAGCACGTCGGGGAAGCCGTCGCCGTCGCCGTCTTTCTCGAGCGCGGCCAGCGGCAGGTCGATGTACAGATCCTGCGCCTCGCGCCGCGAACGCAGCGCAACGGGCGGAAAGGTGACCGAGCGCGGATCGAGCTCCTTCACGTCGGTCTCGATGCGCAGGGCATCCCCCGCGAACAGCGACAGGCGCGCCTCGGAGTGCACCTCGTAGGGCTGATGCATCTGGAAGCCGAGATACAGCGGTGCGAGCCAGTTGCGTCCGCCGTCCTTCGACCGCAACAGCCAGTATCCGCCGCGGCTCACCTCGCCGCCGGGATCCACCGCGGACGACAGGCAGATGGCCGCGATGTCATCACCCCTGCGCTCGGCGCGCACGCGCTCGAAGCTGGCGGGCAACGGAATCTTCCCCGGGTACTGCGGCAGTATCGGCAGCGCCTTCTGCGCCTCGCTCATCGGAACTTCTGCGAAGCGCACCAGCCTCGAGGAGGTTTCGGCCTTGCGCCCGCCGGGCGTGCAGCCCGCCTGCTCATCGAGCTGCGCGAGCAGGCGCGTGTAGCGCTCGCGGTGCGCGCCGAAATCCCCGGGGAGCGCGCGCAGTTGCGGCTCGTCGCGCTCGTCGCGCTCCTCGGAATAACGATAGCGGTCGCAGGCATTCGCCTCGAGCATGCGTGCCGCGGAGCCGAAGCGATTGGCGGTGAAGAATTTCGCCAGGGCGCGTTTCTCGAGCGCGCTGCGGCCGAGCACGTTCCAGAGCAGCCCGACTTTGCCGTCGGGCGCGTACCTGTTGCCGTCGGCGATGTAGTCGTCGAACAGGTCGCCCACGTGTGCACCGCGCAGCACGTCGTGCGAAACGGCGTCGCCGTATTTCGCGTCGACGGCGCGCGCCTCGTCGATGCGCCCGCCGGCCAGCAGCGAGTACAGCCACGCGCTGCGCGCGGCGGCGCGCTCCTCCTTGCCCGTGGACGCGGGCCGCTGCTCGTCGCCCTCCACGCCCTGTGCGAGCGGCTCGCGCTCGAGCAACGCCGCCAGCCGCTCCGGCGGCCGCGCGGCCGCGTCGGCCAGCAGTTCCTCATACAGCCCGTCCCCGCCGAGCAGCATCCAGTGACGCCGCAGCGCGACCAGCTCGGCGTCCTGGCCGCGCGCGTCCGCCGCCTCGAGAATGTCGAGCAGCGAGCGGCTGGCGGCCAGCGCCGCCGCCGAATCGCGATGGCGCAGGTATTCCACCAGCTCGAAGCGCGCGGCGAGGCTGCGCGGATACGTTTTGACCACGGCCGGCAGCCAGTTCTCGCAGTGGCCCATCCGCACGAATTCCGCGGCGCCGAAATTCTTCTGCAGGTATTCGTCGCGCAGTGAATCATCGAGGCAGGCACCGCCCTCGCCGGCCCAGAAATCGAGCGCCACGTTCCAGATGCGAGGCGACTGCGGCGCGGCATCGACAGCCGCGCGATACAGGGCAGCGGCGGGTTTGAAGCGGTCGTCGTAGGTCTGGCCGAACACCCAGGGTGCGGTCTGCTGGACGATGGCGGCCTCGATGATCTTCGCGGCCGCCGTTTCGGAAACGGCCCAGCGCGCGGCGAGCCGCTGCGCCGCGGCCGCGAGCGACGCATCCTGCGGGGCGGAGCTCACGACCGAGTAGATGGCCGCCTCGTCCGTGTCGGGGGACTCCCGGGCCATCGAGGCTCGTTCCTCGAGGAATTTGGCCACGTCGTGGACGGTCACCGCGGCCTGCGCGGCGGCCATGCCCATGAGCGCCAGCGCGGCTAACCACTTCATGCGACCTCCTGACGGATACAACGCGCGCGTCGCGATGGCCGGTCTACCACGAAAAAGGCGCCGCCCGGTTTCCCGGACGACGCCTCGAGCGGCTTCTCTCCCCCCGTCTCATTCGATTCGTGCTTCGTGGTCGCGGCCAGTAGCTTGCCGGCCGATCATACGTGCCGGCGGGGAGGAGCCAAAGTCCTCGTCGCCAGATTTGAGAACCGTGCAATTTCTGCGCCGCATTCGCCGTCGCATCAGTCCTTTTTCGAGAGTGGGAAGCCCGCGAAGATGTGTTTGACGGCCGTGTCGATGGCCCGGCCCGGGTCGTCCAGCATCTCGCCGTCGATGCGGCCATCGGCGATGCCCTGCCACACCAGCGACTTCAAGTGGTTGTCGACCAGGTCGATGCTCACGGTGCCCTGCCGGTAGCTCACGACGTCGACGTCGCTGAGACCCACGCGGCGTACGAACACGCCGCCGTTCGTCGGGTAGCTCCGGATCTCCTGCCGCTCGCGCAGCCGCAGGTCGAAGTTGACCTTCAGGTCGGGGTTCTTCTCGCTGTAGACGTAGCCGTGGCGCTCCAGCGCGTCGCGCGTCGATTGCTTGAGGCGCGCGCTCATGATGCTCGTGTAGGTCGCGCGGTCGGTGGGCAGATGCTCATAGAAGGAGAACGTCTGGTAGGTGCTGAGATCGGCCGCGGGCGCCTTGTCGATGCGCACGTCGGGTGCGCTCGTGCAGCCGGACAGCAGCACGACGATCATGAACAGCTTCAGCGCGACCATCGTCGTGGCCAGCGAAGCGGGAATCAAACGGACTTTCGGCATGGATCACCTCTACTTGTTTGCCGACACCATGTCGGGGTGGCGGCATGGTGCACGGGCCCGCGGATGCGCGCCGGCCCATGCGACCGGGCCGGCCCGGAAGGTCGCGAACGGTCGTTAGGCGGCGCGAATGGAGTGTCGGAGGCGGCGCCGACCTGCGCGCCGCCATTGCGGGAGGCCGCGTCCGCTGATTAATCTAGGCGCGGAGGAAGAGAAAACTTGAACGAGAAGAACCTGCGGCGGCGCATCAGCGCCATCGGATCGTGCATTGCATTGATGGTAGGCGCCGCGAACGCGGCCGGCGACGAGGACGGCCGCTTCTACGGCATGCTGCGTTCGCGCGATCTCACGCCCTTCGGCTTCCTGCGGCTCGACATGCGGCCGGCGCACGCGCTGAACATCGAGCCGCACACGCTGGCCATGGAAGTGGAGCTCGGCTACCAGAACACCTGGGCGCTCAGCGAGAACGTCGAGAAATACCTCAAGACGCTGGCGCCGTCGGGCCGGCGGGCCGTGGATGCCGACCTGATCGCCGCGATCAACGCGCTGCCGGGCGAAAACTATCTACTGGACCTCGAGTCCGCGACGCTCGACCTCGCGATGCACTACAAGCTCTCGAGCCAGTGGAGCCTGTACGCCATCGCCACCGCGGTCTCGTACCACGGCGGCTTCATGGACTCAGGCATCGAGAAGTTCCACGAGATCTTCGGCTTCTCCACGTTCGGGCGCCCCGCGCTGGCGCGCAACGGCACCACGCTCATCTACGACCTCAAGAGCGTGCAGGGGACGACACTCGAGCCGCCGCATTCACAGGGGTTCACGGACCCGACCTTGGGCCTGCGCTATTCGGGCATCAATCTACCCAGGCACTGGGAGATGTCGATGGAAGTCGCGGCCAAGGTGCCGCTGCAGGGCACGCGTCCGCTGCTGTCCACCGGGCGCACCGACTACGGCTTCCAGTCCTCGTTCCGGCATCTGGGCGGGCACAACGCGTTCTACGTGGACCTGGCCGCGGTGTATTACGCGGGCGAGAACTCGCCGTCGCCGCACGAACCTCAGGTCGTGCCCACCGTCGTCCTGGGCTGGGAGCACAAGCTCACGGGCCGCACCAACGTGAACCTGCAGGCGTATGCGAGCAAGAGCGTATACCGGCACGCACAGACCGACCTCGACGAGCTGCTGAGCGACAAGTACCAGCTGAGCCTGGGGCTGCGGCATCGCTTCGATTGCTGCGTGGTGTCGTTCGCCGTGATGGAGAACCTGCAGAACCTCAACAACACGCCCGACGTGGGGTTTCAGACCGGGTTCGCGTGGGTGCCGAGGCTGACCCCGCAGCGTTAATGGGGACATTCCTCGATTCCTAGCAAACGGGGACAGACCTGAACGTCCGCGCGAACGGACGCGGCGCGAGTCTCCATCGCTCGTTCGGC
>JBIOZI010000091.1:0-12498 GCA_044871085.1 Steroidobacteraceae bacterium
CCGGGCTACAAGCTGCCCGGGTTGTCGCATCGCACGGGGCATGGCATAGGGCTGGACGGCCACGAGCCGGTGAACCTGGTGCATGGCGAGAGGACACCGCTCGCGCCGGGGATGTGCTTTTCGAACGAGCCGGGTATCTATCTACCTGGGAAGTTCGGGGTGCGGTTGGAAGATTGCTTCCATATGGGTGAGAAGGAGCCGGTGTGGTTTTCGACGCCGCCTGATTCGCTGGCCCACTGGACCAGTTAAGTCCATTAGGAACACGCAAACAATCTGGCGGCTGTCTAATCAACTAAAATAAAAATTTTTGACGGCTGCTTCACATCGTTCGCCCAAATTTCCACACTCGCAGTAGGTCGGTCGATTTTCGTCTTGAGAACACAACGATCATCTGAGGTGACAACTGAGACCGACAGATTGGGCGCATAGATCGTCCCGACAAATGCTCGCATTGCGCTCCCCGCTATATCGTCGGAAATCTGGTCGGCTAACGTTATTGAAACATCTCCATCGACCTGCGCGCGCGTGCCGATGGAGATGCAGCGCTGATTGGCGGAAACAAGCCTCTCAGCGGCGTATTTCGGAATCTGCACTGACGCATCATCGTGATCAAATAGGAAAATAATTGCATTCGGTACTTCAATCGTTGCCGTTGCCGTTGTCATTCCTTCTTCCTACGTCTAATGATTTCTTGAAGAACTTCACCACCCTGCTGCCTAGAGCAGTCGATGCAGTGTGGATAGATCTCTAGAGGTTCGTCGAGCGCCTGTGGTGGCTGATGATCTCCCACTGCATTGCCCGATTTTGTCCCCGGGTTTGTCGTACCACAAGTGTGGCAGCCACTTTGCGCATTTATCGCGTTGATCTTCGTCTGCTCAGCCGAGTTCAGTCGGCCTCGATGCCCTGGTATCGATTCCCCAGCGAAGGGCCCCGGCTTTAGCGCGGAAACTTTCTTCTTGGCATCGTTTCCATCGTCGACAAGATCGAGTGCGCGCCCTACATCCTTGACATCGCTCTTGCTGACAGGCAGCAACTCCGTAAACAGCGACGCTCCTGCAAGTGTCTTGTCGAGAATTGATGAGGATGGATCGATTAACGTGCCGACATCCTCAATGTTGTCTTTAAATGTTTCGGCGAGATCCTCCCCTTTCAAGATCGCTCTAATTAATTTAGCAAGTCTTGTCGCGCCGCTTTTTCCACTCGGATCAGAACGATTGACGGGGTCTCCACCCACATACGCATACAAATTGAAGTCATCCCGATACCCAATCGGATCCGTCTGCAGAAACCGCCCGAGCTTCGGGTGATACATCCGGGCCTTGTAGTGATACAGGCCTAACTGCTTCAACCACGCCTGCCCGGTGTAGCCGAAGCGCTCCACGTTGGCGGCGGCCGGGATGCCGAAGCTGTCATACGCAAGACCGTGGACCAGCCGGCCCGCGTTGTCCGCCTGCGCGACGATGCTGCCCTGGTGGTCCGCGAGCAGGAAACGCCGCGCAGCTGACGCAGTGCTGGAGCCGTTGAATTGAATCAGCGGTTCATCCGCCTGATCGCCGTGCACGTAGCGCCGCAGCAGCGTGCCGCCGGAGTACTCGGCCACGAGCGCATCGCCGTCGTATAGAAAGTCCGTGAGGACGTCATTCAGCCGGTGCTGGTACAGGCGGCCATTCGTATCCCAGACGAACCGTGCCTCGACTATTTCCCCGTTCGCACGTCCGTTCGCTGCAACCAGCCGATTCTCGAGGTCGTACACGTACTCGAGCTCGCCGTCCCTGCGAAGATTCCCGTTGGCGTCGTACTGGATGTCCTGCCCATCGACGGTGGCGTACTGGTTGAGACCGTTGGCGACATACGCGCCGGAGCGATTCGCCACCTCGCGGAAGTTGTACTGCTGGTTGCTCTGCGAGAGCCGCGTGATCTGGCTCGCGGGGTTGTACGCGAACGAGTTCGTGAGCGAATCCGCGGCACTCGAGAATGTCTGCGAGAGGCGCTCGAGCCGCCCGGCGTTGTCCCGCGCGTAGTTCGTGGCGGTTCCGCCGGTGCGCTCGATGCGCGACCGCTTGCCATTTCGGCCATACGTCACGGCGAGCAATTTCGAGCTCGAAGATGCGTCGCCCGGGGCGTCGGAGGTCGACACGCCAACCATGCGGTTCAGGCCGTCGAACGAGTAGCTGAAGAAGTATCCGTCCGGATGGGTGACGCGCACGCGGTTCGAGTTCGCGTCGTACACGTAGCGCAGCTGGCGCTCGGTGCCGCCGAGATCGACGGTGCGCGCGCGCAAGTTGCCGAATGCGTCGTACGCCAGCGATTCGCCCTGCCCTGCATCACTGCCGAGGCGCGAGTAGATCTGCAGGCCGCGCAGGTCGTAGCCGTAGTAAACGTCGTGCGAGTAGCTGTTGTCGGATAGATCCTTGCGGATCGGCCTGTCATTGGCGTCGAACGTGGTCGCGATCGTCCGCCCGTCACGCTCGCGCTCGAGCACCACATTGCCGTTGCGGTCGTATGTGAACTCGTTGTAGTCCGCGGCGTTCGCCGTGTTCCTGGCGCTCGGCGATGGATACAGCCGGCGCTTCAACCGCCCGTAACCGTCGTACCGCAGCTCGGTGCGATTGCCGTTCGCGTCGGTCTGCGACACCAGCTGCCGGTGTGCATATGTATTCGTGACGTAGGTCTGCTGCAGGTCCACCACGCCGACCGCGCGCTGCTCGGTGAGCACCTGATCGAGCGCGTCATACGAGTAGCGCGTGATGCGATCGGGGCCGTGCGGACCTTCGGGCCCGAGCGCGCAGGGGTGCGGTTGGGGCGCGGCGAACGTGGCCGGATTCATGCGCACCGCTTTGCATTGCACGAGGTACGAATTGACGTAGCTGTACTGTGTCAGCGCTTCGGCGGCGCCGTCCGCGCCTCGCACGAGCTCGGAAGCCTTGCGGCCGTAGTCGTCGTAGGAATACTCGGTGGACAGAAACACCGTGAATACGGCCGCGCCGCCCCAGTTGCGTGGTGCGACGGTTTCGTCGAGCCACGCGCTCAGCTCGCCGGTTTCGATCTTCGCGAGCTGCCCGAGCGCGTTGTAGGTATTGCGCGTGGCGAGGTGACGCAGCGGGCCGCCGCCATCCGGATCGGGCGCGATGGTGCCCGTAACCTGGCCCTTGAGGTCGTAGCGCGTGACGGGCGTGTACGCGCGCTCGACCTGCGCCGCGCCCGCCTCGGCCGCGATGCCCCACAACGTGAGACCGAGAGAAACCGCCAGACTGCGAATCGAATGGTGCATGTGTCGCTCCTCAGCCGCAGCTCGCGAGTTTGGCCATTGGCTGCGTCACCCCGATCTGGTTGCCGTAGATGTCGTACTGGTAGCAGGTGCGGCGCATCTGTCCCGTCGCCGGGTCGGTTACCGTCATTCCGGTGAGCAGCAGGTTGTCGTGGTCGTATTCGTAGCGCGTGATCACTTCGTCGTTCGCCGCGCAGGCATTGCCCGCGTAGTTGCTGTTGATGCAGTAGCGCTCCGCCGTCTTCATCCAGATCGGGGCGCCGGCAATGCGGCTCGCGCCCCCGTTGAAGTAGTGCGCGCTGAGCTGGGCGTATTCGTAGCGGGTCTGCGCGACGATTCCATTCTTGTTGGCCGGATACGTCACGGATGCGATCTGGCCCGACGCCGGGTGATAGGTGTAGTACGTGACGCCGCCGTTCGGATCTCGAATCCACTCCGCCTGATTGCAGGTCTTGCGCGTCGCGGGTGTACAGCTCGCCGGGTAGCCGGCCTCGCGGTGAACGCGCCATTCGCCATCCACGCGCACCATCACCCGGGTGAGGTTGCCGCGGGTGTATTCGTACTCTTCCCACGGACCCGACAGCCTCTCGAAGCGGACGGGGAAATTCCGCGCGCTGCTCTCGAAGCGAACGATCCCGTCTTCGGTCTCGGCGTAGGAAATGAAGTCGGGATTTCCCGGCGCGGCCGGCGGCGAGAGCAGCACACGATTGATGCCACCGCCGATGCCGTAGTTGAAATAGGCACCGAACGTGTAGGGCTGCATCAGCGAGTAGTTCACGATGCGGTCTATGTTGGTGGCCGTCTTGATGACGCCGGCGGTCTGCGCGCGCGAAGTCCAGGTTCCGAAGATCCCTTCGCTCTCCGGCAAGAACAGGTTCTTGAAGTCGTAGACGAAGGTTGGACGCGCGCTGCCGAAGGCGGTCACGCCGATGAGCCGCGGCGAGAACTCCCGGCCCGGCGCATACGGCTCAACGACACCTGCCTCGTTGCAACACAGGTCGTAAGCGCGGAAATCGAACTTCGCCACGGCGCCCGCGGCGTCGGTGATGGTTGCGCGGCTCTGGCCGATGAAGATTGCGCGCGGCATGCCGGCCGGCCAATCGAAGGTGGCCGTCGGCCACGCGTTGGTGAATGCACAGGTGGTC
The DNA here is from genome assembly GCA_044871085.1 of Steroidobacteraceae bacterium. Lineage (GTDB taxonomy): Bacteria > Pseudomonadota > Gammaproteobacteria > Steroidobacterales > Steroidobacteraceae > CADEED01. Next base: position 4,414 of record JBIOZI010000091.1, read on the forward strand.
GCGCTCGGCGCGCAGTACTCCACCGCGTTGTTGATGGCCGTGACGTACCTGGCGTTGCGATTCGACCAGCCGGACTGGAACGACGTCGAGACCTGCGGCGCATTGATGAGATTCGGGTTGTCCGGCTTGTCCATGGGCCGGTTGTCCGGCACGTACAGGTACTTGAGCTGGAACCCCGTGTTCGTCTGCACGCTTTCCAGCCCGAACACGTCGATCGAGATCATGAAACCGTTCGGCGCGATGACCTGAGTCATGAGCCCGACGTTGCCGGCGGGCCCATTCGCACCGTGCAGGAATTTTACGACCGTGCCATCCGGCTTGATCCACGCGAGCGCGTCTGCGTCTTGCGCGAGCGTATGGCGCTCGTCGCCGATGGCGACGTATGTGTATGGCGGCAGCGTATTGCGGAATTCGCGCACCGGATTGCCGTTGACGAGGACGCGGAAATCCGCGGACCCGGACATGTCCGAGATTCGAAGCACGTTCGGTATCGGGTGGGTGGTGGACTGCGAGATGCGCACATAGCGCGGCTGCGACCAGTAACGATCCTGAAAGCCGAAGTTCCTGTTGAAGTTGAACTCGTTGGCGTGGATCGATACGCCGTGCGCGAGACCCATCGGGCCACCGATGCTCACGGTGTCGAGCGAATGCGTGACCTGCCCCGTGGCGACGTTCACGCGCAGCTTGTCCACGAGCTCGACCTTGGGCCGCTCGATGTCGGCGGCGCCTGCGATGCGGACCACGACGAAGGACGCGAGCGCCAGCAGCGCGAAGTTCTCGGGTGAAAGTGCCTTCATGGGTACGTTCCTAGAAGTTGACGCGCTCGCTGCACGAGCCGCCCGTGGCGCAGGCCTGCACGGACTTCGGCTTGTTGGCGTTCGGGTTGTTGATGGGACACACGACGGTGGTCTCCGTGGCGGTTACCACCTGCAGTGTGCCGTTGGTCGACATGAGCATGTAGTTAGCCGCGCCCACCACCGCGCTCCAGCTGGCCCGCCACACGCAGTCGGCGATGTAGCTGGCGACGAGGTTGGTGGGCGCGGCGGGCGCCGGCGGCAGGACGCTCACGGCGATGGGATTGGCGCCGGCGGTATGCGCACTGCAGCCGGAAACGCCGCAGGCGCGCACGCGGTAGTAGTAGTAGGTGCCGATCGGGCGGCCGGTGATGAGCGCCGACAGCGCGCTGCCCGAATACACCTGCGAGGCCGGCACGAACGCGGCGTTCGGCGACTCTTCGAGCTCATAGCGCAGGACGGTGCCCGACGCCGCGCTCCACGAGATGGTGTAGTTGCCCAGGGCTCCGGCCGGCACCGAGATGGAAGGGGGCGCCGACGGCATGACGGGCTCCAGGTCGTCGACCCGCGTGCGATTGCCCGCGGCATCGAGCGCGTAGTCGGTGACGATGCCGTTGTCGTGCACCACGCGGCGCAGGCGCCCGAGCGCGTCGTATTCGTAGGCCGTGGTGGCCGCGCCGGCCAGGGCGAACAGCCCGATGAACATGCCCAACGCCAGCGCGCACCGGGCGCGCAGTCCGTGGGCGGGATTGCGATCTGCTTCCATGCCGACCCCCGCGAGGTGGGCGGCATCGGCCAAACTACCTGGATGCCGCCGTGATTTCCGACGGCGGCCATTGAATCATCGCGACGCTCACGCGGTCACGCCGCAAACCTCGCGCGAATCGCTCGAAATGATGCGGGTAGCGCCGCGCGGGCGGCGTGCGGACCGGGACGTCAGCCCTTGGTGAGGCTGTACTCGGCGCCGCAGTACGGGCACTTCGCCCAGCCGGTCTCCTCGATGGGTAGATAGACCCGCGGATGCGAATTCCACAGGTACATCTCGGGCATCGGACATGCGAGCGGCAGGTCGCCCGAATCGACCTTGTATTCGTTCTGGGCGTTGGGCTGGATGAGCGGCTTGGTGGCTGGCATGGGTGCGGATTATAAGGCCACTTCCATGGTTGCGTTCCATATCGCGGTCACGGTGGCCCGCGTCGCGGCGAACTCGGCCGCCGGGACGATGGGCTCGGCCTGCTCGAGCGAAAGATGATGCGCGCGCTCGCGATATTTCCGGTACGCGTCCACGAGCACGTCCACCGTTGCCTGCGGCACCAGGTCGGCAGACGCCACGGACTCCAGCTGCCGTATGGTATCGGCGAACATCACCACCGGAGGATGCGTCCCGGCATGCAGCAGCGCCCAGTACTGCGCCAGGAACTCGATGTCGGCGGTGCCGCCCGCGTCCTGCTTGATGTCGAAATCACCCGACCCGGGTTTCGCGCGGGACAGCTCCTTGCGCATGCGCAGCCGCATGTCGCGCACCTCGGCTCTCAGCGTGTCGCGCCGCACGTGCGATTTGAGGATCTCCAGCCGCACCGCCTCGAATTGCGCGCGCAGCGCGGCATCGCCGGCCACCGCGCGCGCGTGCAGCAGCGCCTGGTGTTCCCAGGTCCAGGCTTCCTTTTCCTGGTACTCGACGAACGCGCCGATGCGCGTGATCAGCATGCCGCCCTTGCCGGACGGCCGCAGCCGCACGTCCACCTCGTAGAGCCTGCCGGCCGCCGAATGCATGGTGAGCAGGTGCAGCGCGCGCTGCGCGAAGCGTACGAAGAACACCTGGTTGTCGACCGGCTTGGCGGCATCCGTCTCCGCACGCTCGGCGCTCGAGTCGTGCAGGAACACGAGATCGAGGTCCGACGCGTAGCCGAGCTCGTTGCCGCCTAACTTCCCGTAACCGACTGCGCACAGGCTGACCGACCGGCGGGCGTCGCCCTCGCCGCACTTCGGAGTTCCGAACAGCGCGGTGACCTGCTGCCAGGCGAGGCGCATCGCCTGCTCGACGATGATCTCCGCGATCTCCGTGAGGTAGTCGCTGACGCGCATCAGCGGAATTGCCCCCGTGAGGTCGCCCATGGCGACGCGGAAGATCGCCGCGCGCTGGAACTGGCGCAGCGTTTCCACCTGCCGCTCGGGCTCGTCCTCCGACAGGTGCGCGAGCCGCGCCGCGACCTCGCGCTCGAGCTCGGCCCGCGGCGTCGGCAGCCCGCCGGCCGACTCGTCCAGCAGCTCGTCGAGCAGCAGCGGATGCGAGGCGATCTGCGCGGCGAGGAATTCGCCCAGCGTGGCGAGCTCGACGAGCTTGCGCCGCACCTGCGTATTCTCGTTCAACAGCGCGAAATACGCCGACCGCGAGCCGATTGCCTCGAGCACCCTGAGCACTCGACGCAGCACGTCGGCCTGCGAGGCGCCGCCCGCGGGACTGTCTGCCCGAATATCTGCGACCGCCGCCAGCAGGCGGGGTATCAAGGTGTCCAGCCGCCCGCGTCCCGCCGCATCCAGCCGGCGCAGCGTGCCCGACCCGCGGAACTCCGTGAGCAGTGCCGCCGCGGCGGCGCCGTCCCGAAAGCCGCGCGCCGCGAGCGTGGCGGCGAGCCGGTCGCCGTCCCCGCCGCGCAGCCATGCCTCGATGAGACCGTTCACGCCGGTGGGCTCGGCGTTCGCGACATTGCGCGCGAACATGACTTCCTGGAATGCCCGCGTCACGCGTGCCCGATGCAGGTCGAGCTCGGCCGCGCACGCCTCCCAGTCGCCGAAGCCGAGCGCGCCCGCGAGCCGGTCGCGCGTCAGCGCGTCGGCCGGCACGGTGTGCGCCTGGCAGTCGCCGATCATCTGCAGCCGGTTCTCGATGCGGCGCAGGAATAGATAGGCGGCTTCCAGCTCCTGCGCGACGCGCGCCGGCAGCAGCTTGCCGCCGGCGAGCTGCGGCAGCGCCTGCAGCAGCGACTGCGTCTGCATGCGGCGGTCCTGTCCGCCGCGGATGAGCTGGAACGCCTGCACGACGAATTCGATCTCGCGGATGCCGCCCGGCCCGAGCTTCACGTGCTGCGCGAGATCCCGTCGGGCGACTTCCTTTTCGATGAGCGCCTTCATCTCGCGCAGCGATTCGAACACCCCGAAGTCGAGATAGCGCCGGTACACGAACGGCCGCACGCTCTCGGCGTGGATGTGCTTCCACGCCTCGACGCCCGTGATGGCGCGCGCCTTCACCCACGCGTACCGCTCCCAGTCGCGGCCATGGGTCTGCAGATAGTCGTCGAGGAAGTTGGCGCTCACCGTGAGCGGGCCGGAATCGCCGAAGGGCCGCAGGCGCATGTCGACGCGAAACACGATGCCGTTACCGGTGTGTTCGCCGAGGATCCGGATGACGAGGCGGCCGAGGCGCGTGAAGAAGTCCTCGTTGTCGATCCTGCGCGGGCCGGCGGTCTCGCCCTTCTCCGGGAACACGAAGATGAGGTCGATGTCGGAGGAGAAGTTGAGCTCGCCACCGCCGAGCTTGCCCATGCCGATGACGATGAGCGCCTGCTCCTCGCCGGCGGCGTTGCGCGGCGCACCGTAAAACTGCGCGAGATCGCGACCGCCGTGCTCGACTGCCGCGCGAATCGCGAGGTCCGCAAATCCGCTCGTGTCCGTAAAGGTTTCCGACAAGGAGGCGAGCCCGGCCAGATCGCGCCAGGCGACGCGCACCATCTCGCGCAGGCGCTGGCGGCGCAGCGCGGCCATGAATGACTCCAGGTCGGGCGCCGAGGCCAGCGCCGCATGCACGCGCGCGGCCATTTCACCGGGGTCGAGCGGCCGCTCCAGCACGCCTTCGTCAATCAGCCACTTGGCGAGGGTCACGTCACGCGCCAGACTCTCGGCGACGAAATCGCTGGCGGCGAGCACGGCTTCCAGGTGCCGCCGCAGCGGCGCCGCGGCATCGAAAACCGCGAGGGCGCCCGACTCGCGCAGACGTGTCAGCTGACGCTCGAGGTGGGCGCGAAGTTCCGGTGTCACGGGCGCGAACTCTACTAGATTTGCCACTTGCGCAAGCCGCGCAAGCGCCTACGATGGCTGCATGAAAACCGCGCTACTCGTGCTCGCCACGACGCTCACATTCGTCACGGCCTGCGCCCGCCAGGAACGCGCGCGCGAGATCGACTGGGCCAAGACCGCGCTCGCACGCAACCCCGCCTATGAAATCGTCGCCACCGACGAGACCGCGGGTGTCTTCACCGTGCGCGACACCGCCACGGGGTCGGTGCTCGCGCTCAAGGTCGACGAGCTCGTCGCCGGCCCGCGCCCACCGAAGGCCAAGGTCACGGCGGCGCCGCCCGCGGAACCCGCCGAGGCCGAGCCCGATGTCACGGCCGCCGCTGCCGCGCCGGCCGACCGGCCGGCGACCTCACCGGCCGACGGCCAAACTACTGACGGTGCCCAGCCCGAACCCGGCGGCGACGGCGTGGCCCTCGCCTCCGGCCCGGGTTACCGCATCGAGCGCGCCGAGGACGCGGAGCCCGCCACCCCCGCCGCCACGCTCGAGGGGCCCGGCTACAGCATCACGCGCCATGACGCCGCCCCCGGGCAGGCCGTGCCCGGCGCGGAGGCCGTCGCCGCGAACGCCGCCGGCGAGACCCGCTCCGACCCCATCATCTGCCAGGGCGAACGCCTCATGCGCATCGACGGCGAGACGCTGCAGTTCACGGGCGACGCGCTCATCGCCGAGGAAGGCTGCGACTTGTTCATCACCAATGCGAACATCAGCGCGGGCGGTGTCGGCATCACCGCGCGGCGCGCGCGCGTGCACATAGTCAACAGCACCATCGACGGCAAGCTCGCGTCGTACGAAGCCTCCGAGGGGGCCGAGCTCTACTTCACGCGCACCACGTTCACGGGCATCGGCCGGCGTTTCGACGACGCGGAGATGAACGACCTCGGCGGAAACAAATACGAATAAGATCGCAGCCGGTCGCGCCGCGGGCGCGCTAGCTAGTTGGGAGTTGAGATGACTTACTGCGTCGGCGTCCAGGTCGATGACGGCCTGGTGTTCCTGTCCGATTCGCGCACCAATGCCGGCGTCGACCACATCAGCACGTTTCGCAAGATGACGCTGTTCGAGGTGCCCGGCGAACGCGTGCTCGTGCTGCTGTCGGCCGGCAATCTCGCGGTCAGCCAGTCGGTCACGGGGCTGCTGCGCGAGCGCGCCGCGAGCGGGAAAGCCAGCATGCTCACGGCGCGCTCCATGGCCGACGTCGCGCGGCTGGTCGGCGATGCGGTGCGCGAAGTGTTCCTGCGCGACGCCGAGCCGCTCAAGCTTCACGGCATCGAGTTCAACCCCACGTTCATCGTCGGCGGGCAGGTCAGCGGCGAGGCGCCGCGGCTGTTCCACGTCTACTCGGCCGGCAATTTCATCGAGACGACGACCGACACGCGCTATTTCCAGATCGGCGAATCGAAATACGGCAAGCCCATCATCGACCGCGTGGTCAAGGCGGAGACGCCGCTGGCCGCGGTCGCCAAGTGCGCGCTCATCTCCATGGATTCGACCATCCGGTCGAATCTGTCCGTGGGCATGCCGCTCGACCTGGCCATCGTGCGGCGCGATGCGCTGCGGGTTTCGTTGCATCGAAGCATCGGACCGGACGACACGTATTTCAGAATGATCCGGGAAGGCTGGGGCGAGTCGTTACGTAACGCGTTCCACGCCCTGCCCGACCCTCCGATTCCCTGAAAGGCGTTCGGCACGCCCCTGAACTGGGACTTCCCACCGTGCGGCGAGCACGTTTTCGGCTAACCCGAGTTTCCTTCCGCGCCATTCCGGCGTAGCTTGTTTGTCCATGTGGGAGCCATCGAAAAGTCGTCGTAGAGCCCTGCAAGCGCTACTCGCCTTGGGTGGCGGATTGTGTTCCCGCTTCGCATTCGCCGATCCCAGCTTCGAGCACCGCGTCCCCGGTTCCGCCGAGAATCTCGCCGGCTCCCTCTCCGATCCCGAGCCGCTGTTCGCCGCCCCGACCCGCCTCGATCGCATCGGCCGCGTGATGACGCACGTCAAGGTGAATGGCAAGGGGCCGTTCCGTTTCGTCATCGACACCGGCGCCAGCCGATCCACTCTCGCGCCGCACCTCGCGCGCGCGCTCGGCCTCAAGGAATCCGTGGGTCGCAACGTCATGCTGAACGGCGTCACCGGCGCCGCCGAGGTGCCCACCGTCGCGGTCGACTCCATCGAGATCGGCGCGCTCAAGTTCGAACATCAGAATCTGCCCGTGATCTTCACGTCGATCATGGGCAATGCCGACGGCATTCTCGGCGTCGCGGGCTTCAACGATCAGCGCATCGACGTCGACTTCAAGCGCGATCGCGTGAGCGTGCTGGAATCGAACGGCAAACGTCCGCACTACAGCATGGTGACCTCGCGCGCCCTGCGCAACGACAACGGCTTGATGATCCTCGACGCGCGCGTAGGCCGGCGCATCAAGGTGAAGGCCGTCATCGATACCGGCGCCGAGCGCACGCTCGGCAACCTCGCGCTGCAGAGCGCCATGAACAAGAACCGCCGCCGCCCGCGCGAACCCGTCTCCGCGGTGGTCCACGGCGCCACTCCGGACATCACGGACGGCGACGTCCAGACGGTGAAGGAAGCCACCATCGGCGACCTCACGCTCTCGAACCTCGAAGTGATCTTCGCCGACTTCCACGTCTTCAAGCTGTGGGAGCTCGATCAACAGCCTGCGATGCTCATCGGCATGGACATGCTCGGCGTGCTCGAGCGTCTCGTCATCGACTACCGGCGAAACGAGGTCTCCATGTACGGGGAGAAGGCGCCGTCCATTCGCACCGTTCAACGGTAGGGGCGAGTCGGGGACGGCGGATCGCGCGCGGTACCCGTCGGTTCCGCCCTTTAATGAATAATTGAATGTGGAGAACGGAGCGGCGCCGCGCCGATGAGTCGGTCATGGGGGCGGCGAGAGAATCCATGTCGTACGAGCCGATCGGGCGCCTTGTGCGCGGCTCGTGCCTCGCGCTTGGGGACCGGTGCCACAGCGTGGCGGCCAGGGCGGAGCCCGACGGGCACCGCGCACGCTCCGCCGTCCCCGACTCGTCGACCAACCGCGGCCGGTCCGAATAGCCGGGCGCTGGCTGTGCCCGGACCTCTTCGCTCGACGGTGCGAAACTAGTTAGAACCTCCGGCGTTCACACACCCAGCCCTTGGAGCTGGAGATCCGGAGCACACCAGCGAGCGGCCGTGCGTCAGCAGCCGGACGCGCGAGTGCGG
>JBIOZI010000092.1:0-5449 GCA_044871085.1 Steroidobacteraceae bacterium
GCCGAACCTCGTCCGGGTCAGGCCACTTCGAAAGTGGGCGGTTGAGGTTCTGCACCAAAAGGCGTTTTGGGGCCAATCCCCACTCGACATATTGTTAGCGGCACGCTGGCAATCGCCTCCGCTTGCGAATCGCGACACGGTTTCTTCCCATAACGCGGAGCAATCTACGCACCGCTCTTGCGTACGCATACCCCTGGGAGGATTCCGAATGAGCAGCGCTGCAGCAGAAAAGATGTCGGTATTCGGACCGACGCTCCGTTTCAAAGGTGAACTCAAGGCTCAGGAAGACCTCAAGGTCGAAGGCCGCATCGAAGGCACCATCCAGCACCAGCAACGCCTGGTCGTAGGCGCGAAGGGCGAAGTCGTCGCGAACGTGGCCGCAGCCGCCATCGACGTGGACGGCAAGGTCCAGGGCGACATGCACGCCAAGAAGAGCATCAAGGTTTCACAGTCAGCAGTCGTGCGCGGCAACATCCGCGCGCCGAGCGTCAGCATCACCGAGGGAGCGAATTTCAATGGCAGCGTCACAATGGAGCCGAATGTTGGGCATGGGACCCAAGGATCCACCACCCCCGGCACGGCCCGCTGAACCGGAGAAAGTCATGAGCAAAGGATTCAGTGACGGGAAGATGGCTCCCCCCGCCCCGCCCGCCGCGGCGCAGCCTTCGCAGGGTGCTCCCTGCGTGCTCGGCCCGACGTTGCACTTCAAGGGCGAGCTCTACGGTGAAGAGGACCTGGACTTCCAGGGCCAGCTCGAAGGCTCCATCGAGCACACGCGCAGCCTGTCCATCGGCAAGGAAGGCGGCGTCACCGGCAACATCAAGGCCAAGTTCGTGATCGTCGAAGGCCGCGTCGATGGCGACATCCACGCCACCGAGTCGGTGCAGATCCGCCAGTCGGCCCGGGTGAAGGGCAACATCTACGCACCGCGCGTCGGCATCGCCGAGGGCGCGAACTTCAGCGGCAGCATCGACATGAGCCACAAGGTCGCGGCGCGCCAGGGCGCTCCCGCTTCCGGCACGCTCACGGATCCCGCGGCCGAACGCCTGCTGACGAAGGCCGGCTAACTACCGCCTTCCGGCGGCGCGGCCGGAGCCTCCGGGCGCGCCAGGCTCACGATCTTCGCGGACAACGCGCGCAGGGTTTCCTGCGCGCCGTCCGCGGCCTTGTTGGCCAGCAGCACCAGCGCGATCTTCGAGTCCGGGTACAGGTCGCAGACGCTGGAAAACCCGTACGTCCCGCCCGAATACTGCAGCCGCCGCCCATACGGCGACTCGAGCACCAGCCAGTAGAACGCCACCGCGTTGCGCCCGTCGGGCGTCTTCCAGGTGGGCTGGTGGGCCAGCTTCACCGACGCATCGCGCTCCACGAGCTGCCAGGACGCGTACTTGAGCAGGTCGTCGGCGCTGTACCGCAGGGACGCCGACGCGAAGCTCATGGGCGCGCCGAACGGCGGCAGCTCCTCGTTGGCATTCGTGTAACCCTTCGCCAGTAGTTTGACGAGCGGCGCGGTGCCGCTGGCCATGCGCAGCGGCTTCTCGATCTCGCGCGCCAGCAGCGTCTCGAACGGCTCGCCGTAGATCTTCTCCAGCGCCACGCCGAGCAGCACGCTCGCGACGTTGGAATGCGCCGGGTCCGTGCCCGGCACGCGCTTCGGCGCGATGCGCCGCAGCTGCGCCAGGAACTCCGCGGGCGTGTATTTCTCGAACACGCGCATGCGCCCCGCGGCCAGCGGCTCGCCCGCCACGCGGCGCACCTGCGTGACGTCGGGAATGTGGTCCGGAAGCTGCGAGGTCATGTTCGCGAGGTGGATGAGCCGGATGCGCTGCCCGCCGTTCTCGAGGTTCGGATAGGGCTGGTCGAGATATTTCGCGACTTCGTCGTTGGCGCCGGCGCGTCCCTCGACGAAGGCGCGCGCCAGCAGCTGGCCGGTCATCGTCTTGCCCACCGAGCCGATCTCGTAAATCGTGTCTTTCGTCGGCGCCTTGTCGCCGTCGAGCCGCGTGGCGCCGAAGTTGTAGAAGGTCCGCTTGCCGTCGTCGTAGATGCCGATGGTGAGGCCGATGCCTTCCATCTGCACCAGCCACTCGCGGCCGAGGTCGCGCACCGCGGCGTCGAAGGGGGAAGCTGCCGGCGCGGCGGGCTTGGGCTTCGTGACGGCGGCCGGCGTCGCATCGGCGGCGAACGTCGGCGGTGTGCACACGATTGCGAGACTCAGGAGCGCGGCGCGGAGCTGCTTCATGTGCGCGCATACTCGCGCGTAGGCGCGGCGGACACAACACCGCCGGCGAGCTCCTGCGAGTGCGCCCGCGGAGCCGGCTTCAGCGCGCGGGCACTTCGGCGCGGGGCGGCAGCAGGAAGTTCTCCACTCGCGTATCGATCTTGCACAGCTCGCGCAGCTTGCCATGCTCGATGACGTGAACACACCGGGCGTGATGTCCCGAGTACTCGATGCGCGACTCTAGATAGACGCGCCCGCCGAATTCGAAGGGCAACGACTCGGAATTGCAGGTGGCCGGCAGCGCCTGGAGCGCATTCTGCAGGGCGCCGTCGACGAAGCGCCTGCCCCTGTCATCGATGAAGCCGAGCTTTCCGCTGCTGCAGTTCCCGCCGTTCGACCAGACCTGGTAGCGCACCACCAGCTCCTGCTTGCCGTCGGCGTCGAGGTCCACCTGCGCGGCGTTCGGCAGGACGTCGAACAAGGGCCAGGGAAACGGGGCCGGCCCGCGAGTACTCACTTCGTGCCGCATGTCGAACGACGGGTAGACCACGCGCTCCGCGAGCAACGCATCGCAGGCCGCATGGCCTCCGCTCACGACGGCCCGATGCGGCGGCCGCCGCTGCCCGAATTCACAGACCAGGGTTTCGGATGGGCCGGCGTCCAGGCGCACGATGTACGCGAGACGATCGACCTCGCTCGCGACCGCATAGGAACGCCCCTCGCGGTGCACGATGCCGCTCGTGGGCGCCCACCGCACGCCGTCGCGTAGCGCGCTTGCGTCGACGCGTCGGATGCCGAGCTCATGCAACCGCGCGTCGTAGGTCGTGAGCACGCCGTCTTCCTGAAATGCGTAGGCGACGCCTTCCGCTCCCGGATAGGAAAACTTGCCCAGAAACCGCACCGGCGCTTCCGCTTCATCGCGAATGAGGATGGCATCCAGAGCGATTTCGACGTCCCGGCGCGCCGGGTGGAAAGCCTCGTGAACCGCACCGGCATTCGCGGACTCCAGAACCTCCGCGCACACCGCGCGCGCAGCCGCCGCGTCGTCCGCGCGCGCGGCGGCGTCCATGAGCGTGACACCCAGCAGGCAGACCCAGACGCGAATGGAAAGCATGAAGCCCACGATACCCCGCGAACACGGGTCGTGCCGTGACCGCAATCGGGCGAATTGTGGCTAGGCGGCTGCGCCCACCGGCTTGGCAACCGACTTCGCGCGCTCGGCCTGCACCACCTCGTGCACGAAGCGCAGCTTCTCCAGCACGCGCGGGCTCAGCACGAATGGATAGGCATCCTTCATGCCCATGCTGCGGTTGAGGCTGTTCAGCGCCAGCGTCACGGCATTCCAGCCCGTGGTCAGCGATTCGAAATCGAAGAACGCCAGGCGTTCGGTGGCGATGCGCTCGCCGGGTTTCTCCGTGGCCGGCGCGCGTACGGTGAGACCGTGGCTCTTCGCCGTCTCCAGGGTGTCGACCATGTGCAGGTAGTGCGCCCAGGTTTCCGCCCAATCCTCCCAGGGATGCATGGTGGCGTAGGCGCTGATGAACGACTCGGTCCAGTTCGCGGGCGGGCCGTAGTCGTAGTGGCGCTCGAGCGAGTCCTCGTAGTTCTGGCGTTCGTCGCCGAACAGCGCGCGGAAGCCGTCGATGCGGTCGGTGTCGCGCACCAGGCAGTCCCAGTAGTAGTGGCCGATCTCGTGGCGCAGGTGGCCGAGCACGGTGCGGTAGCCCTCGCCCATCTTCTCGCGCATGTTCTCGCGGAAGGCGAAATCGGCCTCCTCGACGTTGAGCGTGATGACGCCGTCGTCGTGGCCGGTCATGACGGGCTCGTCCTCGGTGCCCTTGAGGAACCGGAACGCGAGGCCGCCGTGCTCCTGCTCGGTCTTCGGCACCACGGGTAGTTTGAGCGCGTAGAGCGCGTACAGCAGCCGGCGCTTCGCGGCTTCGATGCGGCGCCAGGCCTGGTCGTTCGCGCGGTCGGAGAGATCGGGGATTACCTCCGAGAGCGCGCAGGACCGGCAGAACTGCGCGTTGCTGTCGGCGGGCACCAGCCAGTTGCAGGCGTCGACGCGCGCGTTGCCGCATTGCCGGTAGCGGCGCGTGTCGTTGTTAGGCAGGCGGATCTCGAAGGTGCCGGGGGCGTCGGCGTTCGACGGACGCAACACGGCCAGTGTCGCCGCCTCGGGGCAGTACCCGACGAGCGCGCCGCAGTTCACGCAGTGGTCGTTCTCGAAATACAGGGTTTGCTGGCAGTTTTCGCAGCTGAAGAGTTTCACGGGAGGCTCGCTGCCCGGGAATCCGGGGTCGGCAGCATAGTCGGCTATACGATTGCGCGGGGAAGTCGGCCAACCGGCGGCCTTGCGGGGTGAAAGTCTGACGGATCGTAGTGGGAGGGTGGTACCGGGAAGGGATTTGCCGGGTTTGATGCATCAAGTCAGTGCTTCAACCCCGGCCAACCCCTTCCCGGCACCACCTTTCCCATCGCCGCTCTTCAGGAATTGCTCGTGCGTCGGCAGATGCTCGACCATGCCCGCGATCGCGGCCTTGGCGTTCTTCAGCGTGCGCTCGATCTCGCTGTAGTCGAGGTTCTCCACGCGCGGATTCGGGCTCGCGGGCCGTATGCCCATGCCCTCGAACACCGACTGCCAGCTCGACGCGCGGAACAACTCATCCACGCCCTCGCGCATGGACCCATGCGCGCGAAACAGCTCGATGCGCTCGCGCAGCGAATCCGGTATCGGGATGTTCCTGCACCACTGCCAGAAGGGCGTGTCGTCGCGCGCGGTGGCGGAATAGTGCAGCACGATGAAATCGCGCACCTCCTCGAAGTCCGCGATCATGCGCCGGTTGTATTCGCGGATGAGCGCGGGGTCGCAATCCCGATCCGGGAAGTAGCGCAGGAAGAAATCCATGCCGCGCGCGATGAGATGGATGGAGGTCGCCTCGAGCGGCTCGATGAACCCGCTCGACAACCCCACCGACAGGCAGTTGTGCTTCCAGAACTGCCTGCGATGCCCGGTGGTGTACGGGATGAGCCGCGGCTCCTCGATACACGCCGAGTCCAGCGAGCGCAGCAGCGTGGCGCGCGCCGCCGCGTCGCTCGCGAACTGGCTCGAATACACGTAGCCGTTGCCGACGCGGTGCTGCAGCGGAATGCGCCAGGTCCAGCCCGCCGCCTGCGCCGTGGCGCGCGTATACGGCAGCAGCGCGCCCTTGTTCTCCGTCTTGCACA
>JBIOZI010000093.1:0-12930 GCA_044871085.1 Steroidobacteraceae bacterium
AGGTCAATGCGACCGCGATGACCACGCCGGTCCACAGCCGCAGCGCACCCGCAAACCGCACCGCCTCCTGCGGGAATGGCCCTTCGCGCTCGCCGTGCACCATCGCGCCGATGAGATTCTGCCGGCGCGCGAGCAGGTAGTAGAGGATTGCGCCCAGGTGCAACGCGACGAGGCCGAGCAGCAGGTTGAATGTGTCCTCGTGCAATCCGGCCGCGGTGCGTCCCGCGTCGAAACTCACGAAGATCGACAGCGGCCCGGATTCGATGCCGTCGACGTCCACGGCAAACAAACCCAGCGAGATCTGCGCCGCCAGCAGTGCGAGCAACGCGATGACGCTCACCGCACCCAGGGGATTGTGCCCGGGCTCACTCACCCACCCGCCGCGCAGATAGCTCGCGATCACGCGCGGCCCTCTCACGAAGCGCGCGAAGCGCGCCGTCGACGCGCCGAAGAAGCCCCAGTAGATGCGGAACACGACCAGGCCGAGCAGCACATAGCCGCCGTAGCGGTGCCAGTCCATGCGCCCCGACTTCGCCGTCCACCATGACAGCGGCAGGAGCGCGACCAGGAGCCAGTGGACGATGCGAGTGGGAAGGTCCCAGACCCGGATCGAAGTCATCGTCGTCAGAAACGGCGCATCAATCCTCGGGGCCGCGGAAGGTTTCGTGGCAGTTCTTGCAGGCGCCACCGGTGTTCTTGAACGCGTCCTGCACGGCGGCCGCGTCGTGTGACTTCGCGGCGGCTAACAACTTGCCCGCGGCGTCCGAGAACTTCTTCTGCGCATCCGTGAATTCCGCCGGCTTGGCCCAGATTTCCGGCAGCGCGCGCGTCTTGCCCGCCTCCGGGCCGCTGCCCTTGGGGAACCAGCGCTGCTGATCCACGGAAGCCTCGTTGACTTCCGCCGCGGCCTTTTCGATTGCAGCCCAATCGGGTGTCGAAGCCTTGCTGAGATCGCGCACGGCTTTGAAGGAATCGCCGAGATCTTCGTAGTGCTCGTGCCGCGCGTGCTGCGCTTCGGCCGGCGATTTGGCGTCGGCGGCGAATACCGCGGCGGCGATGACGACCGGAACGAGCGCGGCGCTCAACTTCGAGAAGGGTCTGGCGGGCATGCTGGAATCCTTATGTCCATGTCAGGCGGGGCCACATCTATAAACGATTTGACGCGCTCCTGGCGAGCGTGCGCCCGTCCTACAAGCCGGTCCGTGACCGCGCCGCGGAAAAGCAGCACAATCCGGGCTCTTGGGACCATGTCCGAGGGGCACTGGTGAATTGGCGGAAAATTCGATCGCGCGGCGCCACTTCAGGCGTGGCCGCGGCTCTCATCCTGTTCTTCTTTTCGGGTGCGCCCGTGCCTGCCGCCCCAGGCGGCACCGGGCCCGAAAAGACTCCCGTCGCGCAGTACCACTCCGACATCCTTCCGATGCTCGAGAAGCATTGCTTCGAATGTCATGGCGACGGCTATGACAAGGGAAAGGTTGCCTTCGATTCGCTGGACACCGATGCGAAGGTGCTGGACCCGCAGCTGTGGCTGCGGGTGATGCGCAACACCCGCGCCGGCCTGATGCCGGCCGAGCGCAAGACGCCGCTCTCGCCCGCCGAGCAGCAGCGGCTCGAGCAGTGGATCAAGCGCGCGGTGTTCAACCTCGACCCGGACGATCCCGATCCCGGCCGCGTGACCTTGCGCCGGCTCAATCGCATCGAATACCGCAATACCGTGCGGGATCTGCTCGGGGTCGACTTCAACACCGAGGAGGAATTCCCGCCCGACGACACGGGCTTCGGTTTCGACAACATCGGCGACGCTCTCACGCTGTCACCCATGCTCATGGAGAAATACGTCGCGGCCGCGCAGGTCATCGTCGCGCAGGCGGTACCGCTCGCGCCCACCGAACCGGCGCAGCGAAAGCTGCCGGGCGACGCCTTCCGCGCGGATCCGTCGCAGCCGGATGGTCCTCTCAAGAACAAGGGACTGCGACTGCCCTATTACGACGCCGCGAGTGTCGCGTCCGCCGTCACGGTACCGGACGCGGGACGCTATCGCGTGGTGCTCGACCTCGACGTCGACGGCAACTTCGAGTTCGACCCGGCGCGCCTGCGCGCGGTGTTCAAGGTGGACGGTGCGGATACGCTGGACCGCGAATTCGGCTGGTTCCACGAGCGTTCGTTCACGTTTGACACCACTCATCAGTGGACCGCGGGCGAGCACCGCTTCTCGTTCGAGGTCGCGCCCCTCAACTCCGTCGAGCGCAAGAAAGACGCACTGACGATGGTCTTGCGCAATGTGACCGTCATCGGCCCGCTCGAGAAGGACAAGTGGGTGCCGAGCCCGAACTACCAGCGGTTCTTCCCGCAGCCGATTCCCGCCGGCAACGGGGCCGCCGTGCGCCGCGCGCGGCTCGAATACGCGCGCTCGACCCTGGCGCGGTTCGCAGCCAAGGCATACCGCCGGCCGCTCGAGGACGGCACGGCGGAGCGGCTCGCGGCATTCGCGGAGTCCATCTACCGCCAGCGCGGCAAATCGTTCGAGCAAGGTGTCGCGCACGCCATGGCGGCCGTGCTGGCGTCGCCGCATTTCCTGTTCCGCCTCGAAGCGCCCGCGGCGCTGCCGGATGCGCGCAGCGCGTCAACGGACGGGCGCGGCGTCACCGCGTACGACGCGCGCAGCGCGTTGATAGACGAGCACTCGCTGGCTTCGCGCCTGTCCTACTTCCTCTGGTCGACGATGCCCGACGAGGAGCTCAGCGCGCTCGCGGAGCGCGGCGAGCTGCGCAAAAACCTCGCGGCGCAGGTGCGGCGCATGCTGGCGGATCCGCGCGCGGAGAATCTGGCGCGGAACTTCACCGGCCAGTGGCTGCAGGTGCGCGACGTGCCCGGCATCGCCATCAACTCGCGCGAGATCCTGGTACGCGACGCCGGCATCGAGAAGACCTTGCAGGAGCTGCGCGCGGCCTGGCGGCGCGGCGATGAGCCCACTGCGAAGTCGCTGGCCGCGCAGGTGGACAAGACCGTGCAGGAACAGGGCAAGGGCATCGAGTTCGACGGCGCCTTGCGTGCCGCGATGCGGCGCGAGACCGAGATGTACTTCGCGCACGTGGTGAACGAAGACCGGCCCATCAGCGAATTCCTCGACAGCAACTACACTTTTCTCAACGAGAAGCTCGCGAAGCTGTACGGCGTACCCGATGTCAGTGGTCCCGAACTGCGCCTCGTGACGCTGCCCGCCGGCAGCCCGCGCGGCGGCGTGCTCACGCAGGGCGCATCGCTGCTGGTGACCTCGAATCCGGATCGCACCTCGCCCGTGAAGCGCGGGCTGTTCGTGCTGTCGAACTTTCTCGGCACGCCGCCGCCGCCGCCGCCGCCCAACATCCCGGCGCTCGAGGCCAGCGAGAACACCCACGACGGACACGAGCCCACGCTGCGCGAATCGCTGCTCAAGCACCGCGAGAATCCGAGTTGCGCCTCGTGCCACAACCGCATGGACCCCATCGGGCTGGCGTTCGAGAACTTCAACGCGCTCGGCATGTGGCGCGATACCGAACGCCGCCAGCCCATCGCCGCTCCGGGCGAG
This sequence comes from Steroidobacteraceae bacterium, assembly GCA_044871085.1. Taxonomy (GTDB): domain Bacteria; phylum Pseudomonadota; class Gammaproteobacteria; order Steroidobacterales; family Steroidobacteraceae; genus CADEED01. The sequence continues at coordinate 3,569 of JBIOZI010000093.1, forward strand.
CTCATCACCGGTGAGAAATTCGACAGCGTGGCGCAGCTCAAGCGCATCCTGGCGCACGAGCATCGCGAGGATTTCTACCGTACGCTCACGGACAAGCTGCTCACGTACGCCATGGGACGCGGCACGGAGTATTACGACGTGGATACCATCGACGGCATCGTCGGGCGGCTGAACGCGAACCAGGGCCGGTTTTCCGTCCTGCTCATGGGCATCATAGAATCGGCGCCTTTCCAGAAGATGCGCATCCAGGCGGCTGCGACTTTCGCGGCCCAGACGAGCTCCGGCTCCACACAGGCAGGACCATGATCAAAGATCCTTCCCTCCTCGCCGCCGAGCGGCACTCGAGCCTCTCGCGGCGCCAGTTCTTCCGCGCCGCTGCCGGCGCCTGCATCGCCCTGCCCGCCTTCGCCTCCATCGCGCGCGCGGCACAACGCAGCGCCCCGAAGCGGATGGCCTTCCTGTACGTACCGAACGGCGCCATCCCCTCCGCCTGGTGGCCCGAAACTACGGTCGACGGCGCATTCAATCTCTCGCCCACCCTGCTGCCGCTCGCGAACGTGCGCCGCTCGGTGCAGGTCATCGCGGGTCTCGAAGACGTGTGCGCGGACCCCGGCCCCGATGGCGCGGGCGACCACGCGCGCGCCAGCGGCACGTTCCTCACCGGCGTGCGCATCAAGAAGACCGCGGGCTCGGACATCCACGCCGGCATTTCGATCGACCAGGCCGTGGCGAACGAGATCGGGCATCTCACCCGCTTTTCTTCGCTCGAGCTCACCTGCGAGAACATCCGCAAGGCGGGCGATTGTGATTCGGGCTATGCCTGCGCCTACGCGTACAACCTCTCGTGGCGTTCGTCCAACCAGCCGCTGTCGCCGGAGCCGAATCCGCGTTTCGTGTTCGAGCGGCTGTTCGGCGCGGGAGCGCCGCGCGAGCGCGTCGCGAATCTGCGGCGGCGCCAGCAGGAGCAGCATTCGATTCTCGACTACGTTCTCGAAGACGCGCGCGCGCTCGACCGCCGTCTCGACGGGCGCGACCGCCAGAAGCTCGATCAGTACCTGACCAGCATCCGTGACATCGAACGGCGCATCGAGAACTCCGAGCGGCTGCCGGTGCGCAACCCCGAGATCGACGCGCCCGCGGGAGTGCCCGAGAGTTATGGCGAGCACATCGCGCTGATGTGCGACATGCTGCTGCTCGCATTCCAGACGGATGCGACGCGCATCGCCACGGTGACGTTCGCGCCCGAGGGCAGCAACCGCAGCTTCTCGGACATCGGCATCGCCGAAGGACACCACAACCTCACGCATCACAAGAACGACGCGGAGATCATCGGCAAGGTCAAAGAGATCGACCGCTGGTACGTGCAGCGCCTCGCGGCATTCCTCGAGAAGATGCACGCCACCGAAGATGTCGACGGGCAGTCGCTGCTCCACAACTCCATGGTGATGTACGGCTCCGGCAATGCCGATGGCAACCGGCACACGCACGTGAACCTGCCCATCGTGCTCGCGGGCGCGGGCGGCGGCGCGTTCGAGCCCGGACGCTTCGTGAACGCGGGCGGAAAGCCGATCTCGAATCTGTATCTCAGCATGGCGGCCGCGATGGGCGCGCGCGGCGTCGCGCAGCACGGCGATTCGACCGGGCCCCTCTCTATTTAAGAGGAGCGGGACCGGTTGGTCGGAGCAGGCGTACGGCGCGCCGCGCGAACCGTGATGTCCGTCGACTCCTACCGGCGCGGAACAGCGTTCCAATGCCGCGAGTCCAATGGCGGTCAACCCTGAACCGCCAATGGCAAGGAGATTCCCCATGTCCTATATCGAAGGTTACGTCGCCGCGGTGCCGCGCGCGCGAAAGGACGAGTACAAGAAACACGCCACGAACGCGCTGCCCTTTTTCAAGAAGCTCGGTGCCACGCGCATGGTCGAGACCTGGGGTGACGATGTGCCCGAGGGAAAAGTCACCGACTTCAAGCGGTCCGTGAAGGCAAAGGCCGACGAAGATGTCATCTTTTCCTGGGTCGAATACCCGGACAAGGCGACGCGCGACAAGGCGCTCGAAAAGATGATGAACGATCCGCAGATGCAGGACATGGGCAAGGACATGCCGTTCGACGGCCAACGCATGATCTGGGGCGGCTTCATGCCCATCAACGACAGCGGTGCCGCCGGCAAACCAGGCTACGTCGACGGTTTCGTGACGCCGGTGCCGGTCAACAACAAGGACGCGTACCTCGAGCACGCCGACAAGCACGCGGCCATCCTCAAGGAATACGGCGCCACGCGCACCGTCGATGCGTGGGGCGACGACGTGCCCGATGGCAAGGTCACCGACTACAAAGGCGCCGTGCAGGCGCAGCCGGGTGAGAAGGTGATTTTCTCGTGGATCGAATGGCCGTCGAAACAGGCGCGCGACGCCGGGTGGGACAAGGCGATGGAAGACCCGCGCATGAAGGACATGCAGATGCCCTTCGATGGCAAACGCATGATCTACGGCGGCTTCGCGCCCATTCTCGATGTGTAGATGAGCTGCGTGAGCGGCGCTCCGGGGGAGCGCCGCCGCGCGCAGCGGCGCTCAGCCCAGCCTGGGCCGGTACGAGTGCCATCTGAGCACCGCGAACGCACCGAGCATTCCGCCGAGATGCGCGAAGTGGGCCACGCCCTGCATAGTGCCGAACACTCCGCTCACGAGCTCGATGACGCCGTAGATCAGCACCAGCAGCCACGCCGGCATCGGGATCGGCACCAGGATGAACAACATCTTCCGGTGCGGGTACAGCATCGCGAACGCCAGCAGCACGCCGAAGACACCGCCCGACGCTCCCACCGTCGGCCCGGCCATGTCGCTCGCGCCCGAGACCACGACGAGTTGCGCGATTCCTCCCGTGAGCACGGCGGCGAAATACAGTTCCGCGAAACGGCGCGACCCGAGCGCGCTTTCGACGTCGCGCCCGAACATGTACAGCGCGAACATGTTGAAGAAGATGTGCGCGAGGCCGGTGGGGTCGTGCATGAACGCGGACGTGAGCGGCTGCCAGATCTCGAAGCCCGCGCTGAATCCGAGCTCCGGGTAGTACCGTGTGCCGAGCGGCCACAACGCGAAGTGCTCGAACATGGCCGCGCCGAACAGCCACTGCAACCCGAACACGGCGATGTTGGCGAAGATGAGCGCGCGGGTGACCGGAGGCATGAGAAAGGATGAGACTCGCATCGGGCGCGTGAGTTCGCGTGTGGGAATACAGTACCGCGCGATCGCGCGAAGCGCCGCTTCGCGCGGTCTGCGGCGCCCGGCACACTGCAACGGTAGTCACGGCTCGCGCCCTCAAACGGCTGTCGAACCGCGGCTGCAGTGGAACCACCTACGCGGCCTCACCGCCGCGAAATGTTCCACACGGGGGGCTGCGCAAGCAGCCCCTTTTTTATGTTTCCGCCACATGCGGGCGCGTTGGATATCCCTGGCCATCGGTTTCGACATTGGTGCGCGCTGCCGGAACGGGCAGGCTGCCCGGATGCAGATCCGCGCATTGCCGGCCTTATGTCTCGCCGCCTCTTTCCTGGTCTTCACCGGCTGCGGTGGAGGTGGCGGCGGCGGCGGCGGTTCGAGCCCGCCCCCACCCGGCGGCGGCACAGGTCAGACTCCCATCACCTTCTCCAACGTCTCCGTGCACGATCCATCGGTGATCCGCGTGGGCGGCGACTACTACGTCTTCGGCTCGCATCTCGCCGCGGCGCGCACCACCGATCTCATGAACTGGACGCTGGTCGCCGACGGCGTCACGAATGCCAACCCGCTCTACACCAATGTGTTGACCACGCTGCAGGACACGTTCGCGTGGTCGCAGGTCAACGACCTGTGGGCCGCGGATGTCGCGCGCCTCGGCGACGGCAAGTACTACTTCTATTACAACTCGTGCCGCGGCGATTCGCCGCGCTCCGCGCTCGGCGTCGCGGTGGCGGATTCCGTCACCGGGCCGTACCTCAACAAGCAGATCGTGCTGCGATCGGGGATGGCGGGCCTGTCCGAGGATGGCGCGACGGTCTACGACGCGCAGGTGCACCCGAACGTGGTCGATCCGCAGACGTTCTTCGACGCCGGCGGCAACCTGTGGATGGTCTACGGCTCGTACTCGGGCGGCGTGTTCATTCTCGCGATGAACGAGACCACCGGCCTGCCCGACCCGGGCCAGGGCTACGGCAAGCATCTCATCGGCGGCAATCACGGACGCATCGAAGGCCCGTACGTGCTGCACAACGCGCAGACCGGCTTCTACTATCTATTCACGTCGTTCGGCGGCCTCGACGCCAACGGCGGCTACAACATCCGCGTCGCGCGCTCGCAGCTTCCCGATGGGCCGTACTTCGACGCCGCCGGCACGGACATGGCGACGGTCAAAGGCAGTCCCACCCAGATCTTCTTCGATCCTCTGATCGCGCCACATGGGCAGAAGCTCATGGGCAACTATCAATACGGACTCGCGCCCGGAGAAACCGGGATCGCGGTGGGATACGTCTCGCCCGGACACAACTCGGCCTACTTCGACGCGGCCAGCGGCAACTACTATCTGTTCTTCCATACACGCTTTCCGGGACGCGGCGAGCAGCACGAGGTGCGCGTGCACCAGCTGTTCTTCAATTCGCAGGGCTGGCCGGTAGTCGCGCCGTTCCGCTACGTGCCGCTCAGCATGGCGTCGCCCGCACAGAACGCCGACGTCCTCAACGCGGACGTGCCCGGCGCGTACAAGCTCGTGAATCACGGCAAGGACATCTCCGCCACGATCAAGCCGTCGCAGACCGTCAGCCTCGGCGCCACCGGCGCGGTCATGGGTTCGGGCGCGCAGCTCGGTGACTGGATTCATCGCGGCGGCAATCGGATCGACGTGACCCTCAACAACGTCGTGTACTACGGCGTCCTGTCGCGGCAGTGGAATCCGAATGCCGGCGCTTTCGAAGTCACCTTCAGCGCGCAGGCAGGCGACGGCGTGTCGATCTGGGGCGTGCGCACCGGAAGCTGAACGGCCGTTCAGAATTTTCCCGACGTCACCGGGCGCTATTCCCGATATTCATCGATATTCATCTTCCGATTTCGCCAGGAATTCCCAAGACTTTCTCATCGCGGTACTTTGCCGCGAGGAGAGACCATGAACGTCGGCGATCGGATCAAACAACTCAGGACCGAGAAGAATCTCACCCAGCCGCAGCTTGCGCAGGCCATCGGCATCGAGCAGTCGTACCTGTCGAAGCTCGAGAACGACAAGTCCGTGCCTTCCGCGGACATCTTCCAGGCCGTGCTACGCGGGCTGCAGGTGGATGTCGCGACTTTCCTCGACGGCGTCGACGCCCACATCGTCCATCGTGAGCTGCGCCAGGTGCCGGAGGTGGCGAACCACCTGAGCTCGCAAGTGGCGCTACGCCTGCACAACGCCAGGAAATGGCTGTTTGCCTCCGGCATCGCCGGCGTGCTCGGCCTCACGCTCATCGTGGCGGGCTACAAGCACCTGGCCTTCGTGGGCTGGAAATACACCTACGCATCGCAGGGCGTGGTGCACCCGGACGAGCCATCGGACCTCTACGGCATGTACGAGCCCTGGCTCGGCGCAAAAGTGCGCGCCGGCGAGATCGATGAAGCCGAAGGTCTCAAGCGCAAGGCCGAGATCATCAGTCGCATCCGGCACGAATATCTGGTGTCCTCAGAGGACCGCGGCGAGGCGTTCATCCAGCCCGTGCCGGGTGGCACTAGGATCTTCAAGCGGCAGAATACGAGCTACCAGGAGCCCGCGGCGAATCGCTACCTGACGCTGCTCGGCGTGTTGCTGGCCTTCGCCAGCCTGTTCGGCTTCTTCATCGAGATGCGGCTGCGGCAGCTCAAGAAGCGCTGACGCGTGGCCGCGCGCCGCTACTTGTGGCGCGCTCCGAACCCGGGCAGGTGCGCAGACAGCGGCACGCTGCCCGCCTCCTGCTCCATGCGCTCGTCGTACTCATACTGCAGGTGCACTTCGAGCGCGGAGATCTGTTCGCGCAACCGGGTGAACGTCTCGAGCTTCTCGCGCAGGCTGCGAAAACCGCTGCCGAGCGCGATGAGCTCGATGGCGCCGGCAATGGCGCCGATCTCGGGAAAACCGAAAGACTCCGCGGTGCCGGAGATCTTGTGCGCGATGCGCTCCACTTGCTCGAGCGCGATGGCGTCGAGGTCCATGGCCTTGCGCGGCAGGCACGTGCGCATCTGGGCGACCTCCGCCTGGGAGCGTTCGATGAAGCGCAGCGCCAGCGCCCGGGTCGGGATCTGCGTGGTGGTGGTATTGCCCGTCTCGTTCATTTGCTCACCTGTACTGTTCCATCAGTTGCTACCGGTGTCATCCTTGGGAAAGTCGAGGCCGTTTCGATATCGCTCGATGCCCAGTCTTACATGCCTAATGCACGCGATCGGCTCCGGTAGCGCTCCCGTTTGCTCCGGGTGCGCGTTCTGCGGGCTGAGTCTCGTTTGAAACCCCTTACATTTTATTGTCAGACACCGGTGTCATTCCGCTGCGCGAAGTGACAAAAAACCGTCACCGGAAGTGGTGGCGCATACAGTGTCGGGCGGCGCGATTTGCTGTGCGAGGCGGCGCGCGTCGTAAAGTCGCGCCGATGCCGCGCCACTCCGAAATCATCTTCATCGAGTGCCAGCGCTGCCGGCACAAGGCGCAGCGCGCGGTGAGCGCTCTGCCCCTGCCGGCCGGCGCGCGCTTCCGCTGTTCGAACTGCCAGAATCGCGATCAGCGCCTCATCAGGGTGTGGCACACCGGCGGCTCTTCGGCCGCGCGCTACTGAACGAGCTCGAAGATCGCGCTGCGCAGCTCCTGCAGCCGGGGCGGTTTGGAGAGCACGCGGTCGACGTGCGCGGGCACGTCGTTCTCGTCGATCATGCGCGTGCCCCAGCCGGTGAGCATGATGACCGGCGTGCCCGGCGCGAGCTGCTTGACACCCGCCGCGACCCTGCGGCCGTCGACGTTCGGCATGCCCAGGTCGCTGATGACGAGCGCAAACGCGTTGGCAGTTCCGCTGGCCGCGGCGAACGCATCGAGCGCCGCCTGTCCGCCGCTCGCGGCGACCGTCACGTGCCCGTCACCGCCGAGCGCATCCTCCAGCGCCTTGATGATGATCGGATCGTCGTCGACGATGAGCACGCGCAGCCGCCGCAGCAGGAACTGCGGCTGCGGCATGCGCACGGTGCTCAGCGACGATTGCGAATACGCGGGGAAGGCGATCTGCATGGTGGTACCCACGCCCAACGCGCTCTCGATCGCGAATTCCGCGCTGTGCCGCTGGATCATGCCGTACACCATCGCGAGGCCGAGCCCGGTGCCGCGCTCGCCCTTGGTGGTGAAGAACGGCTCGAGGCAACGACGCCGGGTCTCCTCATCCATGCCGACGCCGGTGTCGGCCACCTCGACGCTCACGAGCTCGAGGTCGCTGGTGCGGTTGCGCACGTGCGTCCGCACCGTGAGCGTGCCGCCATCCGGCATCGCATCCACGGCATTGAAGACGAGGTTGGTGAGCGCATCGCGGATCTCATCCACCGCGCCGCGGATCGCCGGCAAATCCGGCGCGAGCTCCCGGCGCAGCTCGATCGAGATGCCGCGCTCCTGCGGCAGCGCGTTCCACTTGGCGTGCGTGAGCTCGAGCACCTGCTCGATGAGGTCGTTGAGACGCACCTCGGTCAGTGTCATCTGCGGCTCGCGCGGGCGGTAGAACTCGCGCATGCGCGCCACCGTCGCCGCGACACCATCGATGGCGCGCTGGATGACTTCCAATGAGCTGCGCGCGCGCGGGCTCAGGTTCGGCTCCCGCTCGAGCAGCGATTCGGTGTAGATGGACACCGGCGAGATCGCGTTGTTGATGTCGTGGGCGATGCCGCTCGCCATCTGGCCGAGCGCGCGCAGCCGCTCCTGCTGCATCGCCGTGCTCTGCGACTGGCGCAGCTCGTCGTAGGCCTGGCGCAGCGCGCCGTGCAGGCGCGACTGGTGCGAGGCGAGCGCCACGTGGCTGCTCAGCTGCTGGAGGAATTCGCAGTCGGCGCTGCTGAACGCCTCGGGCGCGCGGCGCGCCGCCACGAAGATGCCGAACACACTCGCCTCGACCGCCAGCGGCGCGATGACGAGCGAGCACAACTGCGCCTTCGCCAGGCGTTGGGGAAAGGGAAAATCGACGCTGCGGACATCGGGCTCGTACACGAGCTGTCCGCGGATGCAGCGCGTGAGCCCGTTGGCGTCGATCGGCACGACCTCGCCTGCCATGAGCCCGAGCTCCTGCGCGAGAGTCCGGCTGGCCGTTCCCACCGTGTTCACTGTGAGCGTGGCATTGCCCGCGTCGTACATGAACACGCAGCCGAAATCGATCGGCAGGTTTTCCTCGACATTGCTCAGCACGACCTGAAAGATGCTGTTGAGGTCGTGGCGATCGCCGATGGCGGCGGTGATGTGCTGCAACAGGCTCAAGCGGCTCATCTGCGCACGCTGCCGGGCTTCCGAGAGCTGGATCTGCGTGAGCATGTGGTTGAACGCTTCCGTGAGCTGATTGAGTTCGAGCAGCTCGGCCGGCTGCGCGCGTACGCCGTAGTCCTGGCGGTCGGACACCGCGCGCGCGAGCTGCGCGAGGCCGAGAATCGGCCGGGAGATCTGCCGCTGCTGCAGCCGCGCGATCAGCAGCGCGAGCAGCGCGCCGAGCCCGAGCACGCCGGCCGAGATGACGCCGTAGGTGGCCAGACGCTCGTCGATGGCCTGGAGATCGGATTCGACCATCAGCGTGCCCAGCATTTCCCCATTGAGCGTGACGGGATTGAGCATCACGACGTGATCGTCCTCGAAATGCGCGCCCTGCGGCTGCGACGCATCGAAGACGGCGCCGGCGGCGACCTGTTCGGGATACGACGCGAAGATCCGCCCGGAGCGGTCGTACAGCGCGGCCGCGACGATGTGGCGATCCTCACGGAAGGCGGCGAGCACGCCGCGCGCGTCGTCGACGTTGTCGAACGCGAGCGCGGCCGTGCTGTTGCGCGCGATCGCCTTGCTGAGCACGTCGAGCTGGCCCACGAGGTTGCGCTTGAACGTCACGACGTCGAACAGCACGAACAGCGCGCTCGCGAACAGGATCACGATGCCGCTCGTGAGCAGCAGCATCTTCATGAGGCGCCGCTGGATCGCCGTGGTGGCGGCGCTCATCCCCCGCCTCGCGCCGCGCTGTCGACGATCTGTGCCGAGCGCAGCAGGTTCGAGCTGATGGTGAGCTGCGCGGCACGCGCCGAGTCCACGTTGATGCGCATGCGGATGCGGCCATCCTGCGTGACGAGGCGGATCATCACGCCCCGCTGCGCGGCGCCGTCGATGTCGC
>JBIOZI010000094.1:0-23919 GCA_044871085.1 Steroidobacteraceae bacterium
CCGTGGCGCTGACGTTGAGCGTGGCGTTACCCGTGCCGCTGGCCGGCGCGGCGCTGAGCCAGGTCTGGTTGCTGCTGGAGGTCCAGGCGACGTTCGCGGTGATCGTCACCGGGGACGTGGATGCCCCGGAGCCGAACGACAGCGAGGCCGCCGAGAGCGTGAGGTTGTTGGCCGCCGGCGCCGCCTGCGTCACCGCGATGGTGCGCGTGATGCCGCTGCCGGTGACCGTGACCGTGCCGGTACGCGCGGCGGTGCCGGTGTTCGCGGTGGCGCTCACGGTGAAGCTGTTGTTGTTCGTGCCCGAGGTCGGAGACGCGGTGATCCACGTCTGGTTGTCCGTGACCGTCCAGGCGACGTTCGCGGTCACCTGCACGGGCGCCGAGGAGGCCGCCGATGCGAACGACAGGGAGGTGGGCGCGACCACCAGGCTGTTGCCGGCGGGCGGGAACACCGTCGCGGGCACTGCCGTGGCCTTGATGCCGTTGGCGCCGTTCACGATGCGGTTGCCCCAGGTCGTGAGCTGCAACGGGTCGAAGTTGACCGTCATGTCGAGGCCGGTGCCGCCACCGCCGTTGCCCGACCACGACCAGCCGATGTAACCGAGCCCGCGCTGCTGCGCCTGGGCGATGACCGACTCGGAATCGACGAACTGCCCGTTGTTGATCGGGCCGAATTCGCCGACGACCAGCGGCAGGTTCATGTCCTGGAAGGCCTGCATGTACGCGGCGATGGGCGTGACCGACTGGTACACCTCGTACATGTGAACGCTGAACACCAGGTTCTTGCGCGTATCCGCATTCCAGAACTGCATGGCGTTGGTGCGCATCGTGTTCGACCAGTCCTGGCCCCACGTTGCGCCGTCGATCATGATCGTGTGCGTGATGCCGCCGGCGCGCAGCGCCTGGATGGCGGCGATGGTGTCCGGCGTGTAGTTAGCCGTCGTGGTGTTGCCGAACGGCTCGTTCGCGATGTTGACGATCACGAAGTTTTCCTGGCCGTTGATCGCGGCGCGGATGTCCGAGCTCAGCCAGTAGGCGGTGGCGTTCGAGATCGGCACCGCGGTCGACTGCTCGCTCCAGCCGGTGGAGTCGTGCACCTCGAGCACCGCGATCATCTTGAGCGCCTTGCACCACTCGATGACCTGCGTTACCTGCGGGCCGTTGATGCGCGCCCACTGGCCGCCGGTCGACAGCACGACGCGTACGACGTTGGACCCGGTGGCCGCGATGTTCGCGAGGTCCTGCTGGACCGCGGCATCGCCGCGCCACGCGAACCAGGTGTATGGGTAGTTGACGCCGCGCATGACGAAGCGCACGCCGTTGCCATCCACGAGCTGGCCGTTGGAAATCGAGAAGGCGGCGAAGCTCGCCGTGGGCAGTAATGCGAGAGTGAAAAGGATGCAGGCGCGCCGCAGCACGCGAAGAAAATTGCTCATGACTTCCCCCTGAAGTTCCGTGTCCGTACGGTGTGAGCCGCGCCGGAACATATGTCCAACTTCGGGATTAATGCAAGCAAAAATAGTTTGTCCTGCCGAAGTCCCGATGTCTTCGGTGTTGTCCGGCGCATTGGTTGCGCTAACAACCTTCCGGGTACACTCGCGACATGGAAGACCTGCGTGAAAAAGTCTACGAATGCACTCTCGCCGTAGAGGCGCACATGATCTGCGACCTGCTGGCGCGTGCCGGCATCTCCGCGCGCGTCGATGGCGAATTCCTGGCGGGCGCGGGTGGCGAGCTGCCGCTCGGTAACGCCGTGAAGGTGCGCGTCGATCCCGCCCGCGCCGCCGAAGCGCGCGCCGTCATCGATGAATGGGAGCGCACTCAGCCACCCGAGCCGACGCCCGCGCCGCAGGCGTCACGTTACCGGTCGCCGCTGTGGTTCCTCGCGGGCGCCATGGCCGGCGCCGCGCTCATGTTCGCGGCGCTGCGCGGCCCGTCGAGCGAGAGCGGAGTGGACTACGACGGCGATGAGAACTACGAGATTCGCTACCACTTCGCGGGTCGCACCACTTCGATGACCGAGATGGATCGCAACGGCGACGGCAAGGTCGACGCGGTGTGGCACTTCGACGTGCGCGGCGTCGAGAAGGACTACGCATACGACGACGATTTCGATGGCCGGTTCGAATGGATCGGCACGCCGCGGCACGGGCAGCCGGACGTGAACCGCCTCGATGCGGACGGCGACGGCCGCACGGACGTGACGTCGTATCACGTGCACGGCGTGGAGCGCACGACCGATTTCCACCGCGCCGAAGACGGCCGGGTGGTGAAGCGCGTGCACCTCGCCGGCGGCATGCCGATTTCCGCGGACTTCGACGCGGACGGCGACGGCACGTTCGAGCGGCACGTCGAATACGATCGGCTCGGCGAGCCGAAGTGATGCGTCGGCGCGGGGTTTTCCTAGGGCGATGTATCCGGCTGGCGACATTCCACGACTATCTACCGCCCTGCGATTGAACTAGTCTCGGACGCGCGCCAACGAGCGTCCGCGACCGGCGGCGCAATCGAGGGGGCGATGACGACGACCGTCCGGATTCTCGGGTCACGCGCGCGCGAGCAGGTGCCGGGTACCAGCATCACGCTGCGCGCACCCGGCTTCCTCGGTGAGCTGGCCCAGCTCTCGGCGGACGAAATGCCGGCCGGCATCCCCGACCTGCCGTTCGCGGAGCCGGCGCTGGGCGCGAACATCAAGCTCGCCGCGCAGCTTTCCATGGAGCTCGAAGCTCGTCCGCCGGACGGCGGGCCCGGGCTGCGCGCGCGCAGCGCGGCCGCGGCCCATCCACGGCTCATCGTGCCGCGGCGCAAGGGCGTCGCCTACGCCCTGCTGCAGACCGACGGCGCCGGCCTCTCGAGCTTCGTGTTCGCGGACCTCGGCGACGAAACGGAAGTGATCTTCCCTCTAACTATTCACCACTGCGGCGTCATCCGGCGCACGCTGCGCGTGCTCATGTGGCCCTCGCAGCAGGTGGCCGGGCCCGGCGCGCTGGCGGTGGCGGGCCGCTGGGAGCGCCTGCGCCGCGCGCACCGGCTGCAGCAGCTCACGGCCGACGGCCAGTGGCAGGCGCCGGACTGGGATGCGCTCACCGCCGGGCCCGCGCTGCTGCTGCTGCACGGCACTTTCGGCACTCCGCTGTCCGCGTTCGGCGCGTGGACCGGCGACGCATCGTTCGCGGCCGTGCATGAGCGCTACGGCGGGCGCTGCTTCGCGCTCGCGCATCCCACCGTGAGCTTCTCGCCGCAGGAGAATCTCGGCTGGCTGCTCGCGCACCTGCCGTCGTGGCGCGAGCCTCTCGATATCGTCGGACACGGGCGCGGCGGGCTGCTGGCGCGTGCCATCGCGGCAAATGGCGGCCTCCCCGTGGGCCGTGTGTGCCTGGTCGGCACGCCCAATGACGGCATGCCGCTCGCCGCGCCGGACAGGCTCGCGGAACTTCTCGACGCGCACGTGGCGATGCTGGCGCGCCTGCCGCCTGAGCAGGCGCAGGCGACGCTCGAAGGAGCGTTGTGCGTGACGCGCATCGTCGCGCTGCGCGTGCCCGCGACGCTGCCGGGTCTCGAGGCCATGCAGCCGCACAGCGCGCTGCTGCGCGGACTTGCGGATCCGAGCCACTCGGCGCGCCAGTGGTTCACCATCGGGGCGCACTACGTGAATGGTCAGGAATCGGGCGACGGCGCCGGCATCCCGACCGATCTCGTTGTGCCGAGCGAGGGATGTCACGCGCTCGGCACCGACCCGGCGGACTCGCTGCGCATCGCGGGGCCCGAGGCGCATCACCATTGCTATTTCGCGCACGCGCAGGTGCGCGAGAAGCTGGCCGCGTGGCTGGCGTGAAGCCCGGCCTGTAGGACCCGTCCTATTTTCGGTCTGGGAGCACGCGGATGGCCGCCTCCGCGTCGTAGGCGCACGCTGGCGCCTAACAAATGAAGAGGAACACATGAGCTCGACCAAGATCATTGCGCTTGTTTTGATCATCGCCGGAGTGCTGGGACTCGCGTACGGCAAGTTCTCGTACACGAAGGAGACGCACGACGCGAAGGTCGGGCCCATCGAGCTTTCGGTGAAGGACAAGGAGACGGTGAACGTTCCCGTGTGGGCTGGCATCGGCGCCATCGTGATTGGAGCCGGACTGCTGCTTGCCGGAGGTCGCCGCGCCTGAGTGATGTACCAGGACGGGAGTGTCGGGAATAGCTTCGCTATCCGGCGTTCCATGACGAGACAGGGGGCGGTTCCGCCTTGTGGCGCGGCACCGCCCCCAATTTATTTGGGGCGGTAGTCGCATTTCTCGCGGGCGCCGTCGCGCCGCTAGTTCTTGAGCTTGTAGCCCGTGCGGAACATCCAGTGCACGACCGCCAGGCAGATCAGCAGGAAAGCGGTGGTCATGCCGAAACTCAGCACCACGTTCACGTCCGACTTCCCGTAGAAGCTCCAGCGGAAGCCGTTGACCAGGTAGACCACCGGGTTGAACAGCGTGATCTTCTGCCACACCTCGGGCAGCATGGAGATGGAATAGAAGCTGCCGCCGAGGAAGGTGAGCGGTGTCACCACCATCATCGGCACTATCTGAATCTTCTCCCAGCTGTCCGCCCAGATGCCGATGAGGAAGCCGAGCAGCGCGAACGTCACCGACGTCAGCACCAGGAACGCGATCATCCAGAACGGATGCTCGATGCCGAACGGCACGAACAGCCGCGCGGTGGCCAGGATGATGATGCCGAGGATCACGGACTTGGTGGCCGCCGCGCCGGTGTAACCCAGCAAGGTTTCGGTCAGCCCCACCGGCGCCGACAACAGCTCGTAGATGGTGCCGGCGAACTTCGGCATGTAGATGCCGAACGAGCCGTTCGACACGCTCTCCATGAGCACGGTGAGCATGATGAGGCCGGGCACGATGAACGCGCCGTAGCTCACCCCGTCGATGTTCACCATGCGTGAGCCGATCGCGGAGCCGAACACCACGAAATACAGCGAGGTGGTCATGACGGGCGTGGCGATGCTCTGGAACAGCGTGCGCCAGGTGCGCGACATCTCGAACTGGTAGATAGCCTTGACGGCGTGCAGGTTCATTTCCGCGCCCTCACCAGGTTCACGAAGATCTCCTCGAGCGAGCTCTCCGCGGTGTGCAGGTCCTTGAACTCGATGCCGGCATCGTGGAGCTTGCGCAGCAGCCCGGCGATGCCGGTATCCGCGAGCTGGGTATCGAAGCTGTACACCAGCTGCGTGCCGCCCTTCACGAGCTCGAGCGGCAGACCCGCGAGCGCCGGCGGTATCTCGCCGAGCGCATTCTGCAGGTGCAGCGTGAGCTGCTTCTTGCCCAGCTTGCGCATGAGCGCGGTCTTCTCCTCGACCACGATGAGCTCGCCCTTGCTGATGACGCCGATGCGGTCGGCCATCTCCTCGGCCTCCTCGATGTAGTGCGTGGTCAGGATGATGGTCACGCCGCGCTCGCGCAGGCCGCGCACCATCTGCCACATGTCCCGCCGCAGCTCGACGTCGACGCCGGCGGAGGGCTCGTCGAGGAACAGGATGGTGGGCTCGTGCGACAGCGCCTTGGCGATCATCACGCGCCGCTTCATGCCGCCCGACAGCGTCATGATCTTCGAGTCCTTCTTGTCCCACAGCGAAAGATCGCGCAGCACTTTCTCGATGAGCGCCGGATCGCGTGGCCTGCCGAACAGTCCGCGGCTGAAATTGAGCGTGCTGATCACCGTCTCGAACATGTCGGTGGTGAGCTCCTGCGGCACCAGGCCGATCTTCGCCCGCGCCGCGCGGAAGTCGCGCACGATGTCGTGCCCGTCGGCGCTGACGCTGCCGGCGCTGGCGGTGACGATGCCGCAGATGATGTTGATGAGCGTCGTCTTGCCCGCGCCGTTCGGACCGAGCAGGGCGAATATCTCGCCGCGACGGATCTCGAGGTTGACGTTCTGGAGGGCTGCGAAGCCCGTGGCGTAGGTCTTCGAGAGACCGGAAACTGTTAACACGGACATCCGCGAAGGCTATCCACCCTGCGGGCCGGTCTCAATGGCCCGTTCGAGAGAGATTCTGTCCGTCGCGTTAGTTTTACTGCCGCCCGGCGCCGGTACACTCGCGAGGGCTTCGGGAGGGCTTCCATGCGGGGTTTCCGGCGGATGGCGTGCGTGCCGCTCGCGCTGTTAGGACTGGCGCTCGGCGGCACCGCGCACGCCGACAACGGCGACATCGTCTCGGCCGCGCGCCGTCAGGTGGGTGTGACGGTGCGCTACGACCCGGCCTACCGCGCGCTCGCCTATCCCGGCGGCGACGTGCCGCCGGAGCGCGGCGTCTGCACGGACGTCGTCATCCGCGCGCTGCGCGCCGCGCGCGGCATCGACCTGCAGGTGGCGGTGCACGAGGACATCGCGGCGCATTTCGGCGCGTATCCGCACCAGCGCCGCTGGCGTGCCTCGAAGCCCGACCGCAACATCGACCACCGGCGCGTGCCGAATCTCATGGTGTATTTCGCGCGCGCCGGCTACCAGAAGAGCGGCGCGACCGCGGCCGCAGACTATCTACCCGGGGACATCGTGGCCTGGGACCTCGGCCGCGGCATCCTGCACGTCGGCATCGTCACGGAGCGCAAGGCGCCCACGGACACGCCGCTCGTGGTGCACAACATCGGCGCGGGCGCGCGCGAGGAGGACATCCTGTTCCGTTACCGGATCATCGGGCACTACCGTTTGCCACCGCGCTGAGCAAGGTGGGGGCGCCGCCGGCCGCACCAGCCGCGAGGCCGGGGTGCGATGGGCATATTCGGCGTACGACCGCGCCGGAAGACGCCCCGCGGGCCATGCCGACGCCGGCCGGATGCCGCCGGACCCCGGCAGACCCTGCCCGTCACGCGGCGCCGTCCGGCCGGGTCGATTCACGCCCCCGCCGGGGGCGGATGTCGCCTCCGGCTGACGCATCACGAGCCACATTTCACGGTAGGCTTCGCACCGCCGCATGACCCCCAAACCCAAGATCGCAAAAGAGCCCGCCGCGCACGGCGAGGCCCTCAACTCCCCGCGTCAGTTCTTCGGTGTCTTCAAGTACAGCAAGCGCGCGCTCGAGCTGCTGTGGAGCACGAGCCGCAAGCTGTCGATATTCCTGGCCTTCGTCACCGTGCTCGCCGGCATCCTGCCCTCGGCCGTGGCCTGGGTGGGCGCGCGCATCGTCGACAGCGTGGTGGCGGCGACGCGCACGCATGGCTCCGGCGGCGAAGTGGACATCGTGCCGGTGCTCTGGTGGGTGCTGGCGGAGGCGCTGATCCTGGTCGCGATCACGGGCGCGCACCGGGGCATCACGCTGTGCCAGTCGTTGCTCAAGGCCAAGCTGTCGCACCGCGTGAACGTGCTCATCCTCGAGAAGGCGCTCACCCTCGAGCTCACGCATTTCGAGGATTCGGAGTTCTACGACAAGCTCACGCGCGCGCGGCGCGAGGCCTCGAGCCGGCCGCTGTCGCTGGTGATGCGCACCTCGGGGCTGTTCCAGAACGCGCTGGCCATCGCGAGCTTCTCGGTGCTGCTGGCCAACTTCTCGCCCTGGGCGGTGCTCATCCTGCTGTTCGGGGGACTGCCCGCATTCTTCGCCGAGGCGAAGTTCTCCGGCGACGCCTTCCGGCTGTTCCGCTGGCGCGCGCCCGAGACGCGCATGCAGACCTATCTGGAGACCGCACTGGCACGCGAGGATCACGCGAAAGAGGTCAAGCTCTTCGACCTCGGCAAGCTGTTCCTCGGCCGCTACGTCGCGATCTACGAAGGGCTGTATCAAAAGGACCGCAACCTCACGGTGCGCCGCGAGGGCTTCGGCTTCGCGTTCACGCTGATCAGCATCGCCGCGCTGTACAGCGCCTACGCGTGGTGCGCGGTCGAGGCGGTGCGCGGGCTCATCACGCTCGGCGAGATGACGATGTACATCATGCTGTTCCGCCAGGGCCAGGCCGCCGTGACGGCCAGCCTGGGCGCGATCGGCGGCATGTACGAGGACAACCTCTATCTATCGACGCTGTACGAGTATCTCGAGCAGCCGGTCGAGGAATCGAAGGGCACCGCGGTCAGCGGCCCGGATCCGGAAGCCGGCGTGCAGTTCGAGGACGTGGAGTTCCGCTACCCCGGCTCGGACAAGGTGGCCGTCACGGGCATGACGCTGCAGATCAAGCGCGGCCAGAGCCTGGCGCTGGTCGGCGAGAACGGCTCCGGCAAGACCACCCTCATCAAACTACTGACGCGGCTCTACAAGCCGACGTACGGTCGCGTGCTGCTCGACGGCCGCGACCTGCAGGAATGGGACTCCACCGTGCTGCGCCGGCGCATCGGGGTCATCTTCCAGGACTTCGTGCGCTACCAGCTCATGGTGGGCGAGAACGTCGGCGCGGGCGACGTGCGCCATTTCGAGGACCACGACCGCTGGGTCGAGGCGGCGAAGCAGGGCAAGGCGGCGCCGTTCATCGACGACATGCCGCTCAAGTACGAGACGCAGCTCGGCAAGTGGTTCAAGGACGGCCGCGAGCTGTCGGGCGGCCAGTGGCAGAAGATCGCGCTGTCGCGCGCCTTCATGCGCGAGGATGCGGACATCCTGGTGCTCGACGAACCCACGGCCGCCATGGACGCGGCCGCGGAGGCCGAGGTGTTCGAGCACTTCCGCTCCCTCATGGGCAAGCGCGTCGCCATCGTGATCTCGCACCGCTTCTCGACCGTGCGCATGGCCGACGAGATCGTGGTGCTCGACCAGGGGCACATCGTCGAGCGCGGCAGTCATGAAACGCTCATGAAGGACGACGGGGTCTACGCCAAACTATTCACCCTGCAGGCGCGCGGCTACCGCTAGCCCGCTCCGCTCGCGCGTCGAAACGCGCCGCCGGCGCGCCGGGCCGCGGCTGGCAGGCCGGTCGATCCGCTGTACAATCGCGGACCCTTCCCGCCGCACGGAGTGCGTTCCATGCCGAGCACCGTTCGTTCCCGCGTCTTGTTAGCCGCCTGTGCGGCAGCTCTGACGGCACTGACCGCGCCCGCTTTCGCGAAGAAGCCGAAGCCCGCGCCCGCTCCGCCGCCGCCCGTGGCCGTGCCGGCCCCGCCCGAGAAGGTGACTTCCGTCGAGGGCATCACCGAATACCGCCTCGCCAACGGCCTGCGCGTGCTCATGTTTCCGGACCAGACCAAGCAGACCATCACGGTGAACCTCACCGTCCTGGTCGGCTCGCGGCACGAGAACTACGGCGAGACCGGCATGGCGCACCTGCTCGAGCACATGGTGTTCAAGGGCTCTCCAAAGCACACCGACATCCCGGCCGAGCTCTCCTCGCACGGCGCGCGGCCCAATGGCACCACGTCGTGGGATCGAACCAATTATTTCGAGACTTTCAGCGCGACCGAGGAGAACCTGCGCTGGGCGCTCGATCTCGAATCGGACCGCATGGTGAATTCCTTCGTGGCGCAGAAGGATCTCGACACCGAGATGACCGTCGTGCGCAACGAGTACGAGTCGGGCGAGAACAACCCGACCGGCGTGCTGTTCAAGCGCGTGCTTGCGACCGCGTTCGACTGGCACAACTACTCCAACGTGCCGATCGGCGCGCGCTCGGACATCGAAGGCGTGCCGATCGAGCGGCTGCAGGCGTTCTACAAGACCTACTACCAGCCCGACAATGCCGTGCTGGTGGTTGCCGGCAAGATCGACGAGGCCGCGACGCTCAGGCTGGTGCAGGAATACTTCGCCGCGATTCCGCGGCCGACCCGCGTGCTGCCCAAGATGCACACCATCGAGCCCACGCAGGACGGCGAGCGCCAGGTGATCCTGCGCCGCGTCGGTGACATACAGGTCGCGATCAACGCGTACCACGTGCCCTCGGGCATGCATGAGGATTTCGCCGCGCTGCAGATCCTCGGCCAGGTACTCGGCGACACGCCTTCCGGCCGCCTCCACAAAGAGCTGGTCGAGACGCAGAAGGCCGCAAACGTGTTCGGCGGGGGGTTGCAGCTCGCCGAGCCCGGCATCGCGTATCTCGGCGCCATCGTGCGCGAGGGCAAGCCGCTCGAGCCCGTGCGCGACGTGCTCATCGCCCAGGTCGAGAAGCCATTGAAGCCGGTGACCGACGAGGAAGTCGAGCGCGCACGCACGGCCATCCTCAAGCAGATCGATCTGAACCTCAACAACTCCGACCAGATCGGCCTCGAGCTCAGCAACTGGATGGGCATGGGCGACTGGCGCCTCATCTTCCTGAATCGCGACCGCCTGCGCGCCGTGAAGACCGCGGACGTGCAGCGCGTGTGGCAGACGTATTTCAAGGCGAGCAACCGCACCGCCGGCCTGTTCTACCCGACCAAACAACCCGAGCGCGCGGAGATCCCCGCGAAGCCCGACGTGGTCGCGCTGTTGAAGGACTACAAGGGTGACGCCGAAAAGGAAGCCGGCGAGGCTTTCGATCCGTCGAACGCCAACATCGACGCACGCACACAGCGCTCGACGCTGCCGGGCGGCATCAAGCTCGCGCTGCTGCCGAAGAAGACGCGCGGCGGTTCCGTGGTCGTGGCGTACAACCTGCATTTCGGCGACGAGAAGTCGCTGATGAACAAGTCCGACATCGGCGACCTGACGGCCGCGATGCTCTTGCGCGGAACCACGAAGCACACGCGCCAGCAGATCGAGGACGAGTTCGACAAGCTCAAGGCGCGCGTCAACGTCGGCGGCGGTGCGCAGGGCGGCAACGTGAGCATCGAGACCACGCGCGAGAACCTGCCGGCCGTGCTCACGCTCGTCACCGAGGTGCTGCGACAGCCCTTGTTCGACGCGAAGGAGCTCGAGCAGCTGCGCACCGAGCGTCTCGCGCAGCTCGAATCGCAGAAGTCCGAGCCCACTGCGCTCGCGAGCATCGCATTCTCGCGGGAGTCCAACCCCTATCCAAAGGGCGACGTGCGCTACGCGCCGACCATCGACGAAATGGCCGCCGGCATCAAGGCCGTGACGCGCGAGCAGGTGGTGCAGTTCCACAAGGACTTCTACGGCGCGCAGCCTTCCGAGCTCGCGTTCATCGGTGATTTCGACGCGGCCGCCGTGGCCGATCAATTGCGCAAGGAGCTCGGCGACTGGAAGGCGCCGAAGGCGTTCGTGCGCGTGCCGAATCCGTACAACCCGACGAAGCCCAACAATGTCTCCATCGAGACTCCCGACAAGGCGAATGCGTATTTCATCGCGGGCCTCGAGTTCAAGATGCGCGACGACAACCCGGACTGGCCGGCGCTGGTGCTCGGCAACTACATGCTCGGCGGCTCGGGCCTGAAGTCGCGGCTCAACGCGCGCATCCGCATCAAGGAAGGGCTCAGTTACGGCGCGGGCTCACGGGCGAACGCGGACGAGATCGACGAAGCCGGTTCGTTCGTGAGCTACGCCATCTATGCGCCGCAGAACCTCGCGAAGCTCGAGCAGGCCTACAAGGAAGAGATGCTGCGCGTCGTGAACGAGGAAGTCACCGCACAGGAGCTCGACGAGGCAAAGAGCGGCTGGCTGCAGCGGCGCACCGTGTCGCGCGCGCAGGATCGCGAGCTCGTGGGCGGGCTGGCGCGCATGGCCTACTACGGGCGCATGTTCCAGTGGGAAGCCGACATCGAAGCGAAGGTGGCCGCGCTGACGGCCGCGCAGATCAAGGCCGTGATGGCGAAGTACATCCAGTACGGCAACCTGGTGATCGTGAAGGCCGGCGATTTCGCGAAGGCCGCGGCCGCTCCCGCCGCCGGCGCGCCGACCGCGCCGCCCGCCGGCAAGTGATGCAAAGGGGGCAGGCCGTTTGGCCTGCCCCCGCATTTCCGTACCCAGCCGCCGACAGGTTGTTTGGCCGCCGCGCGTCCGGCATCTTCTGCCCGTGATGCAGGGGGTTCCATGCAATTGATGACGCTCGCTCGCGCCGGCGGAATGTGCCTGCTCGTGCTCCTCGCAGCGTGTGGTGGAGGAGGCGGCGCCAATGGCGGCGGCACTCCACCGGCCGTCGTGCGCACCTTGTTCGTGGTGACGCAGCCTGCGGGCGGCAACGCATCCGCGACGTTCGCCACGCAGCCGGTGGTCCACGTCCGCAGCAACGGCGTCACCGATACCACGGACAACGCCACCGTCGTCACGGCTGCCATCGCGGCCGGCAGCGGGGCCGCCGGCGCGACGCTCACCGGCACGACCACCGCGACGGCCGTGGCCGGGGTCGCCACTTTCACGAATCTCGGCGTGAGCCTGGCTGGCAGCTACCAGCTGCGATTCACGGCGACCGGCGTCACCGAAATCAGCAGCGGTTCGTTCGCGGTGGCCGCCCCGGGCACCGTGATTCCACCCTCGACGCCACCCGCGAGCAACGTGACTTTTTCGATCGACAGCGCGCAGGACGTGCGCGCCATCTCGCGCTTCATATACGGGCTCAACGG
Source organism: Steroidobacteraceae bacterium (assembly GCA_044871085.1). Taxonomy (GTDB): domain Bacteria; phylum Pseudomonadota; class Gammaproteobacteria; order Steroidobacterales; family Steroidobacteraceae; genus CADEED01. The sequence goes on from JBIOZI010000094.1 coordinate 12,399, forward strand.
CTGGGACCCGGGCCAGCGGCCCGCGAACCTGACGCTGTCCCGCTCGGGCGGCAATCGCATGACCGCCTACAACTGGGAGAACAACGCCAGCAACGCGGGCAGCGACTATTACAACCAGAACGACGGCTTCCTCGGCGGCGGCAACGCGCCGAACGGCGCCGTCGCGCCGTCCATCGCGGGCGCGCGCGCCGCGAACGCGGGCATCGTCGTCACCATGCCCACCATCGGCTACGTGGCGGCCGACAAGTCGAGCCTCGACCGGCAGGACGTGAACGTCACGCCTAACTATTTGCAGGTCCGGTTCCGCCAGAGCCCGGCGCGCAAGAACGCCGCCTTCTCACTGGCGCCGAACACCGGCGACGGGTTCGTCTACCAGGACGAGTACATCAACTTTCTCGACGTTACCTATCCGGGCGCGTTTGCGAGCGCCAGCACGCCGATCTTCATCTCGCTCGACAACGAGCCCGACCTCTGGCATTCCACCCATGCGCGCCTGCGCGGCGACGCGGTGGGCCAGAACGGCACCATCGTGGGCTATGCCGAAATCGTGCAGCGCACGCGCGACTATGCGAACGCGGCCAAGGCCGTGAATCCGGCGGTGACCATCTTCGGCCCCGTGAACTATGGCTGGCAGGGCTACGTGCGCCTGCAGAACGCGCCGGATCACATGAACCGCGACTTCCTCGATTTCTTCCTGCAGCAGATGGCGCAGGCGGAAGGTACCGACGGCCACCGCGTGCTCGACGTGCTCGATGTGCACTGGTACCCGGAAGCGCTCGGCGCCAGCGCCGGGCCGGGCGGCTTCACGCGCATCACCGACGGCGACCCCGCCCATTTCCCCAACGCCCCAGGTGTCGTCGCCGCCCGCAAGCAGGCGCCGCGCAGCCTGTGGGATGCGATGTACAGCGAGAACAGCTGGATCGTGACCGATGCCTTGCACGCGCCGATCCGCCTGCTGCCGCGGCTCAAGGACAAGATCGCCGCTCACTACCCGAACACGCGGCTGGCGATCACCGAATACAACTACGGCGGTGGCGACCACATCTCGGGTGCGATCGCGCAGGCCGACGTGCTCGGCATCTTCGGTCGCGAGGGGCTGTTCGCCGCGAATCTCTGGCGGCTGATCGGCAACAACGACTTCATCTACGGCGCGTTCGAGATGTACCGCAACTTCGATGGCGCCAACGGCAGCTTCGGGGATACGAGCATCCGCGCGACGAACAGCGACGTCGCGGGGGCGTCCGTACATGCCAGCGTGAATGCCGGCAACGCGGGGCGCATGGTGATCGTCGCCATCAACAAGGCCGACGCTGCGCAGACCGCCGGTATCGCAGTGACACACACGGTGCAGTTCCACACCGCACGGGTCTACACGCTCGAGAGCGGGAACTCACAGCCGCAGCGCAGGGCGGACATCAACATCGCGTTGACGAACGCATTCCAATACAACATGCCCGCGAACAGCGTGACGACACTGGTGCTGCTGCCCTAGAAAATGGGGACATTCCTCGTTTCCTAGCAAAAGGGGACAGGCTTCAAGTTCAGGCGTTCGTTCGAGGGCTGTCCCCTTTTGCTAGGAAACGAGGAATGTCCCCATTTCCGGCGCAAAAAAAAGCGGCGCCAGCAATGCTGGCGCCGCTGAATTTCGCGATTCGGCTGATTAGAAGCGGCGGCCGCCGCCACCACCGAAATTGCCACGCGGGGCGCCGCGATCGCGCTCCTGCGCTTCGTTCACCTTCAGCGGACGACCGCCGAAATCCTTGCCGTCGAGCGCCTGCATGGCGCGCGTGGCATCGGCGTTCGGCATTTCGACGAAACCGAAGCCGCGTGGGCGGCCGGTCTCGCGATCGTTCACGAGCGACACCTTGTCAACGGTGCCATGGGTTGCGAACAGAGCGCGCACCTGATCTTCGGTGGCGGAGAAAGGCAGATTTCCAACGTAAAGTTTCGTCACAAAACAACTCACAAAAAAAGAAGCACGGTGACAGGCTTAGCCCTGTCTGCTGGTTCGCGAATACTTGGAGAGATCGATGCCGGGAATACGACATCGCATCAACGAAGAATCACAAAGCCGGCGGCGACGGTACAGCAATCCCGGGCGGCGCGCGACTGGTTCTAGGCGAAATTGCCGGGGCGACCCCGGCCCGCACCCTTTCCGGGCGCGGGACGAGGGTCTTTTGGGCCGAAATTAATGCAATTGGCCGCGGATCTCGCCGCCGGGCGCCACGCTGGAGTGGACGTTGGCATACGAATCGCCGTCCCGCATGTGCTCGACCACCTCGGCAAACGCCGCTGCCGGGATGCCCTGGCCGACCGGGCCGATGATGTTCTCGGCCGTGATCACGCCCGAGATTTCGGCCGGCGGAACCGGGCAGGCCTGCGTTCCCGCCGGGGGGTTCGCCAGGTTGCTGCACATGAAGAAGCTGATGCCGCCATTCACGCCGCGCTGCGCGATGTGCACGTGCGCCTGTTGCACGGTGCCCTCGAGGGCATCGTACTTGAGCGTCCATGTGATCGTGCCGGCCACCGTATCGACCACGGCGTGGAAGTGCCCCGTGGCCTCAGTCGAAATCAGCGGGTTTTCCTGGGCCCCGACCAGGTCCGCATGCGCGACGAACGTCGTGCGGTTGCGACCCCGACTTCCCTTGTCGTCATCGCCGTCGTGCGCCATCAAACTACTGGCACCCAGCATCGCGCACGACATCCCTATCAACGTCGAACTCAGAATTTTCCTTTTCATGACAATCCCCTTGGAGTTTGTGAATCCCGATTGCGAGGGGACGCATATGATAGGCCAGCCAAATGAATTCCTCGCGAAATCCGCGGAGGGGAGCGCAAGTGCCTGTAATCAGTCTCATATATCCAATGGCCGCCATGGTGGCGCTGACCGCGTTCGTGCTGGTCCGGCTCTATCTTTCCCGCGTGGCGGCGATCCGTTCCGGACAGATAGACATCAACTTCTACCGCCTGCACCAGGGGGCCATGGAACCCGAGTCCTCGCAGAAAGTGGTGCGGCACTTCATCAACCTGTTCGAAGCTCCCACTCTCTTCTATGCCGGTTGCCTGGCGGCCATGGTGTCCGGAGCCGTGACCGTGGCGCTCGTGAGCATCGCGTGGGCGTATGTCGGGGCGCGCCTCGTGCACGCCTACATCCACCTCGGCGCGAATCGCCTGAAGCGGCGCCGCAACATCTACGCCGTCGGATGGCTCATATTGCTGGCGTTCTGGGCCACGCTCGTCGCCGGGGTGGCGATGCGGTAGGTGGGCCGGACGTGCATCGGGGCGGCCGTTGAGCGCGAGATGGTGTTGGTGGGTATTGGCATTCTGCGGCAGCACGTCCGTGTTCGCCGCCGACGGACTCTGGGCGCGATCCGGATCGACATCTCCAACGGCCATGGCGCGCGCCGAATACCCCGCGCCGGACCGCAGGTCGCGCATCGAGATCGCATCCGGTGCCGTGCGGTATATCGGCACGAACGGAGTTCCGGTGGATCTCGCGCTGCGCGGACTCACGCCCGCGCTCGTCGAGGTGCTGTGGGCGCCGAACGGCCGGGCGTTTGCCATCAACGCCAGCGACCGCAGCGTCCTCGAGACCTGGAGTCCGTACGTATTCCACCTCGACCAGGCGTCGCGGCCGGTCGCCGTGGATGTGCGAGGCCTGGTGCTGCCCCAGGCACGCGAGCTGCTGGCCAGCGACGAGCGTGAGACACCGAACATCGCCGCGGTGTCGTGGGCGCCGGGCTCGTTCCAGCTGTTCGTGGTGGCCGAGTCGGCGCCGCATTCCGCCGGGCGAAAGACCGGCGAGCTGCGAGGGTTTCGCGTGTCGCTCGAGCCGTTGCGCATCGAGGCCCCACTCACCGAAGCGGAGCTGCGCACGAAGTGGGCTGGCCAGCTCGGCCCGCGGCTCGCCGACCATGGCGACGGCGACACGCAGAGCTGGCAGCCGGTGCGGCCCATCGAGGTGCGCAAGCGCATCGAGACCGGCAACGCGAAAGTACGCGTGGCAATTCTCGCCGCGACTTCCGAGGTGCCGCTCTACGAATTGCGCTGCAACGAGCTCGACGCCCGGGATTCGGCCGCGGAAGGCGGCGAGGAATATTTCGGGATGTTCCAGTGCCGGCTGTGGCAGGCGCGCGAGGCCGATCTGCTGCGTGCCGGCGCCGATTGGGAAGACAAATACACCACGCGTGGCGTGTTCGAGTTCGAGCAGGTGGTCGGGCCGTGCAAGAGCGACCCGTATTTCGGACTGCGCCGCACGTTTCTCCTGCGCGGCATGCGGCTCGTACTGGAGATCTCGAGCTTCGAATCGCCGCCGGTCGCGGACTTGCTGGCGAGCCGGGCGCAGCGGCACTTCCGTTTCGATTTCGACGTCTCGATCGCACCGGATGCGGGCGCGGCCGCAGCGCGGGCGCCGAACCCTCCGGGCCGGTACTGCAACGGCATCTACGTCCTCGATGGCTCCGGCCGGGCGGTCTACGAGGAGACGAAGCGCTGATCGGAGCTCGGCGTCGGCCTATCTACTGGCGCGCCGCGTCGCGGCGGCGGTGCCGGGCGGCAATCGAGCGAGTCTCGTCGGACCCCGGCGAGGCATCCAAATGCAGGATCGGGGCGCCGGGTTTTACCAATATCGAATACATCGCAATGGCGCGGTACGGGTCTTCCGGTTCGTCCCATGACCAGTACCTCTTACGAGATTGCAAGGCATGAGTGGCACGGGACCACCAGAGTGCTCGAGCGCACCCGTCGCTGAAGCTCCGGCTCGTCCTGTTTACGCCCGAGACGCGCGAATCATGGGCGTCTTCGGGTGAGCCAGCCCGCTCGCGCAGCCCACCTCCGCCTTGCATTTTTTACAATGCTCACGCCCTAGTTCTCATCTTCATCACCTGTCAACCCTCGCGGCAGAAGCCTGCCTGATCGGTGCGGCTCAAGTCACCGATTTCCTGTCGGACAAGTCGCACAGTGCCGTCTCCCAATTTCCTACACGTTAAGTTGCGACCTCGACGGCCCGGACTCCACCACCCGCGCCCGAAAAGAACGTCGCCGGGAAGAGCGAGAGGTCGGATTGCGCCGAGAGTGGTCCAGATGGATGTGTTTCGCGCTGGTCGTTCTGGCAGCGAATGCGGCCGCCCAGACGCCGGGCCTCCTTCCTTCGATCCAATACGCCGAGCCCGTCGCGCTCACGCTCTCCGGCGGCGCTGAAACGCATTTCGACGCCTACGGCCGGCGCTTTGCGCTCACGCTCGCCGACAACGGACGCGTGCTCTCGCAGCTCTCCGCCTCCCGCAAAGCCGAGCTCGCGCCCATCCGCATGCTGCGCGGCGCGGTCGATGGCGTGCCGGGCTCCTGGGTCCGTTTGACTCAATCTGCCTCGGGCATCGAGGGCGCCATCTGGGACGGGCAGGAGCTGTTCGCGGTGACGACGTATGCGCGCGTCGCCCACGAGCTCGCGTCGCCGCTCGCCGTCGCGGGCGATCAAACGGTGGTCTATCGGCTGTCGGATACGCGCGATGCGCTGCCGCGCAACTTCTGCGCGGCCACCGCCGCCGCCACGTTGCCGGCCGAGACCACCGGCCTCGATGACTACCGCGCGATCGTGCAGGAGATGGCGCTCATGACGCCGCCGCTCACGCGCCAGATCGAGATTTCGTTGATCGGCGACGCCGCGCTGCAGGCGGCGGATGGCGACGCCACGGCGGCCATGCTCGCGCGGCTGAACATCGTGGAGGGCATCTTCAGCGCGCAGCTCGGGCTGCTGGTGCTGGCGACAGACGTGCGGCTCATGCCGGTGGGCAGCGATCCGCTGACCAGCACCAAGGGCGCGACGCTGCTCGAGCAGCTCGGCGCGTATCGCACGTCGCACGCGGAGGTGCGCGGGCGCGGTCTCGCGCACCTGGTGACGGGCAAAGACCTCGAGGGCAACACGGCCGGCATCGCCTACGTCGGCACCGTGTGCCAGGGCGACAGCGGAGTCTCCATCAGCGAGCACGCCTACGGGACGACGATCTCCGCGCTCATCATGGCGCACGAGCTGGGCCACAACTTCGGTGCGTCGCACGACGGCGAGTCGACCACGAGCTGCGCCGCCGTGACGGGCAGTTTCATCATGGCACCGGCGGTCAGCGGCTCGGCGACCTTCTCGAGCTGCAGTCTCGACGTGATGTCGCGGCTGCTCGCCGGCGCGAGCTGTGTGGCGCCGGCGGACTACGCCGACGTGACGCTCGAAACCTCCGCGAGCACCGTGACCGGCGAGGGCGGCCAGCCCTTCACGCTGCCGTTCCTGGTGCGCTCCGCCGGCAACCGTGCCGCCGAAGACGTGACGGCCACCGTGACGCTGCCGTCAATGGCGGGCTTCGTCATCGAGTCCGCGGCCAGCTCCACGGGCTCGTGCTCGATCGATGCGCTGCAGGCGACCTGCGTACTCGGCACGCTCGGCCCGGGCGAATCGCATTCCATCTCGGTGCGGGCGCGCGGCTCGTCGGCCGCGAATTTCACCGCGCTGGCGCGCGTGTCCGCAGGCAACGACCGCATCACCTCGAACAACAACCGCTCGCTTTCGGTCTCGCTGCGCTCGGGCGTGGACGCGGCCGTGACGCTGTCGGCGAGCGCGCTCGAGCTGGACCTGGGCGCGCCGCTCGAGCTCTACGCCGACGCGAGCAGCCTGCGCTCGATGCCGCTGCGCAACGCCACGCTGTCGTTCAACCTGAACCAGCCCATCTCCTCCGCCACCATGCCGGGGGCGGTCTGCATCGTGAATGCATTCGCGGTGAGCTGCTCCATCGCCGAGCTGCCGGCCGGGGCGACGCTGCGCCTCACCGCGCGGTCGAGCGCGGCCACGGGCGGCCCGCTGTTCGCCGGCGCGAACATCACGGTGGCGGGCGAGGGCGACTTCGGCAACAACAACGCGAGCCTCACCGGTTGGGTGCGCCCCTCGCGAGACATCGACCTGCGGACCAGCGCCGGCACGGAGAGTCTCGGCGTCGGCGCGCCGTTCGAGATCGCATACACGCTGCGCTCGCGCGGCTCGGGCCCCACCGGCGCGGTGACGCTGCAGTTCTCGATCCCGGGCGTCTTCGTGCTGGATTCGGTCGACGCGGGCGGTGGTATCTGCGCACCGACCGAGACGGTGGCGTTGCACTGCGAGCTCGCGGCGATGGCGGCGGGCGAGTCGCGCGTGGTCCGGCTGCGTGTGCTCGGTACCCGCCCGGCGAGCGCGGACATCCTCGCCACGGCCGCCATCGACGACGACGGCTACGAGGCCAACAACTCCGTCGTCTCGCACCTGCGCATCGAGCACGCGGTGGATCTCGCGGTGACGCTGGCCTCGGGCGGCACCGGCATCGAGGGCGCGGAATTCGAAGGCCAGGTCACGCTGCGTTCGAACGGCCGCGACGCCGCGCGCAACGCCACGCTCGAGGTGGTGCTGAACGCGGCCGGCACGCTGCGCGGCGTCAACCTCCACAACGGCGCGGCCTGCGTGCTGCTCACGGCGCAGCGGGCACGCTGCGCTCTGCCCGTGCTGGCGCGCAACGCGCAGCTGTTCGTCGATTACCAGGCCGAGTTCGCCGAGGCCGGCAGCTACGACGTCACCTTCGCCACGGTGACGCCGGGCGACACGGCGCCGCAGAACGACGCGCTGACGCGCGTGGTGCTCGTGCGGCCGTACAACGACATCGCGGTGTCGGGCGCGCTCGAGCTCGCCGACCTGGTGGTCGGTGAGACGCGCACGGAGACGTTCACGGTGACGACCGCGCGGCGCGGGCTCGCCACGGCGCGCTTCGCCGCGCCCCACTATCTACCCGGGCTGCGGGTCGACGCCATCCGCGCCACGGCCGGCGAGTGCCGCGTCGACGCGGTGGACGGCGGCATCTGCGATTTCAGCGACCTGCCGGCCGGCTGCCGGGTCACGGTGACGGTGACGTACCGCGCCGACGCCGCGCCGCACGAGTACGACATCACGGCCAGCGTGTCGACGGCGGGCGACGTGTCGACGCTCAATGACGTGGTGCGCGGCCGCGCCGAGACGCACGGCATGACGGACCTGGAGCTGCGCGTCGGCACGAGCGTCGGCGGGCCGAAGAATTCCACGCTGGCCTTCCCGGAGATCGTGCTCGTGAACGGCGCCGAGAAGGCGCTGGGGACGCAGCTCGAAGTGACCCTGCCGCCCGAGGTTTCGCTGGTCGGGATCTCCGCGTCGAATGCCATTTGCAGCGGCGGCGCGACGGTGCTGCTCTGTGACTTCAATGAGCTCGCGTCGCAGAGCACCTCGACGGTGCAACTCAGCGTACGCGCCGCCACCGACGGCCGCTTCATGGCGACGCTCAAACTGAGTGCGCTCAATGCGCCGAACGCGGCCCGGGAAGTGGCGATCGAGGTGACGGCCGAGGCGCGCGCGTCGGCGGCGTCGGCCGGCAAGGGCGGCGGCGGAAGAATGGAGTGGTGGACACTCGCGCTGCTCGCGATGGTGTTGTGGCGGAAAAAGGGGACAGATCTATTTTCCGGGAAATGATGCCGCCCGAAGCCATTCTCGAAAAATAGATCTGTCCCCTTTTTCCGCGCGACTGCACCACGACGGCAACGTGCCGCGCGCTTTTCGCGCGTTTTGCTTTTTCCCCACAGCTCGGGCCGGCGACGCGTCAACCCGGTTCGTGCGCGACTCGGGTCGCTCCAACTCCGCGCATCGCCGCGCAATTTCCCAGGTAGTTAGGCAGCGGTAACCCGTGCTTTCCCCTACGCCGCGCGGCGTTGGCCGGAAACTTGCAACACCGGTGCACTCTTGCCGGACGCGAGTCCGCTCGATGAATAAAACTCATCTATCGGGGAGATTTTTTCATGCGTACGAATCGCGCTCAGGGCCGCAAGGCCGCCCGCAACTGGCTCCGTTCCACTTTGTTAGTGCCGCTGGTGGCGACTCCGGCGCTGGTCCACGCCCAGGACGCAGCCGCCGACGCCATGTCGCCGGACGCTTCCGCCGAAGCCGAGCCCGAAACCGTCATCGTCACCGGCACGCGCGCCTCCGGCATCGACGAATTCACCAGCTCCTCTCCGGTGCAGGTGCTCAAGGCCGAGGAGATCGAGGCGGCGGGCCGCCCCGACCTCATGAACGCGTTGGCGAACGTGGTGCCGTCCTTCACCGCGCAGGCCTTCGGCGGCGACATGGCGAACCAGACGCTGCAGGCCAAGCTGCGCGGGCTGTCGCCGAACCACACGCTGGTGCTCGTCAACGGCAAGCGCCGGCACACCACCGCCAGCCTCGCCATTCTCGGCGGCCCGTATCAGGGCGGCGCCGGCGCCGACCTCAATTTCATCCCGGTCGATTCCATCGACCACGTCGAAGTGCTCACCGAAGGCGCGGCCGCCCAGTACGGCACCGACGCCATCGCGGGCGTCATCAACATCATCCTCAAGAAGCATCCGCAGGGCGGCAGCCTGAGCGTCACGCAGGGCGGGCACTACGCCGGCGACGGAGAAACTTCCGGGTTCTCCGGCAACATCGGTTTCGAGGGCATGGGCGGCTCGCACTTCACGTTCGCGGCGGAGTATCGCGAGCACGAGCACACCAATCGCGGTGCCATCGACCCGCGCGTGCTGGACCCCGACCTGCGCAACCCCGCGATGCCCGGCGGCGCGCTCGTCAACGAGAACATGTCGTTCGCGCCGGGCTTCCCATATCTCAACCAGATCTTCGGCGACGCCGCGTACGAGATCAAACTGGTGTCGTTCAACGGCGGCATCCCGATCGGCGAGTCCGCCGAGATCTACGCCGTGGGCACCTTCGGCGACAAGCATGCGGCGTCGTTCGAGAACTATCGCCTGCCGAGCCGCGTGTCGCACCGCGACCCCGCCACCAACGAGGTCACCTACTTCCGTCCGTTCGGCTTCAGCCCGCGCGAGGAGACCGAGGAGACCGACACGCAGGGCACGGTGGGTATGAAGGGTGAGGCGGGTTCCTGGGGCTGGGACCTGTCCTCTACCTTCGGCAAGGACGAGATCGACATGTTCACGCGCAACTCGGCCAACGCCTCGTTGTTCAGCACGACGGGCCAGACGCCGGTGAACTTCTACGACGGCACGTACACGACGACGCAATGGACCACCAACGCCGACATCACGAAGGAATTCGACATCGGCCTCGCGGGGCCGATGAACCTGGCTTTCGGCGCCGAGTACCGCAAAGAGGAATGGACGGCGGACCCGGGCGATGAGGCGTCGCGCTACCTCGAGGGCGGGCAATCCTTCCCCGGCATCAGCCTGTCGGACTCCGGCAGCCACGACCGCAACGTCGCCGCCGCCTACGTCGACGTGGTTCTCGAGCCCACGAACGCGCTGCGGTTCGATCTCGCCGCCCGCTACGAAGATTACAGCGACTTCGGCGACACCACGGTGGGCAAGCTGTCCGCGCGCTACGAGCTCACGGACACCTTTGCGCTGCGCGCCACGGCGAGCACCGGCTTTCGCGCCCCGACGCTGGCCGAGGAGTTCTACTCGGCCACCAACGTCGGCCCGCGCACGGCGTTCGTGCAGATGCCACCGAACGCGCCGGCTACGGCGCTGCTCGGCCTCGGCGCCGGCCTGCAGCCGGAGAAGTCCACTAACTATTCCATGGGGCTGGTATTCCGCCCGGGCCGCGAGATGAGCCTGTCGTTCGACGTGTACCAGGTCGAGGTGCGCAACCGCATCGCGGCCACGAGCGCGTTCTTCGGCACCATCCAGGGCGAGCTGTTCTCCCAGGTCATCGTCGACGCCATCGTCGCGAACGGCAACACGCTCGACCCGGAAGTCACCCAGTTCGGCGACACCGGCATCAACCTGTTCACGAACGGCGTCACCACGCGCACCCGCGGCGCGGAGCTGATGTTCGACTACGCGCAGGAGCTCGGCGGCATGGGCGTCACCTGGAGCGTCGCGGCCAATTACAACCGCACCGAGGTGACCAAGGTGCGCGCGACGCCGCCCGAGTTCGGCAGCACCCAGGCGCTGTACGACGACGAAGCCCTGGCGGACCTCGAGGACACCACGCCGCGCTACGTGCTGAACCTCGGCGCGGTACTCGAGTGGGAGCGCGTCACGGTGCGCGTGCACGAGCTCGTCTACGGCAAATCGTTCGACTATGACATCAGCTCCTACGGCGGCACGCTGTTCCCGTACAAGAACGAGATTCCGACCACGGCGGTCACGAACCTCGAAGTGTCGTTCCAGGCCATGGACGCGCTGACCTTCACCGTGGGCGCGACCAACCTGTTCGACGAATACCCCGCCAAACGCAACGCGACGCTGCGCGGGCTGCAGGCGCAGAACAACGACAACAGCGCGGTGTCGCAGTACCCGTCGTTCTCGCCGTTCGGCATCAACGGCGCGTACTACTACGGCACGCTCTCTTACAGGTTCTGACGTCATGAAACGTACGTTGTCGCGCCGGCAGTTCCTGAACCTCGCGGGAGCGGTCGGCGGATCGAGGGCTATCTACCGCGCGGCGATGGGCTTGGGGCTATTGCCCGTCGCCGCGCGGGCGCGGCCGCAGCTG
>JBIOZI010000095.1:0-11714 GCA_044871085.1 Steroidobacteraceae bacterium
TCTACGGCGACGTCGCGGCGCTTGCGTGGAAATGGCACAAGCCGCTCTCCGCGCGATTGCAACCCGTCAGCGGCAAGAAGGCCGGCGACAGGACCGAGTTCGAGAGTCAGTATCTATTCAACACGACGCTGCACTGACCGCTGCTCGCATCATTGCGAGAACGAGAACATGAACGTCTTGTAGATGGTATCCAGGTAGATGAACAGCGTTCCGGGCCCGCCATACGGCGCGGACGGCAAGGACACCGTGAAGCTGCTCGTACTGCTGCTGCCGGTGCGGTTCGATTCCGTGGAAGATTGCGTGAATGTCAGCTTGTTGGATTGCTTCAAGATCGAAGCGGTGCTGGCGAACCCGAGCTCGACGGTGTAACTCAGACTGGTCGTCTGCGAATTGGTGATCGTGGAGCTGTTGCTCAGCGTATAGGTATACGTCGATGTAGTTGGGTCGGGCAGGAAGTTCACGGCATCGATGAGCACATAGCGCTTCGGATCCGGCGAGGGTGAGGCGCTCGGATCGGCGAACGGGTGCACGCTCAGCATCTGTGGATAGTCGGCGGCCGTTATGCCATTCGCATTCAGGAAATTCAGCGTGTCGGCGCAGAGCGCGGGCGGGATGGTGCTGTTGGGACGCAGACACCCCACGGCAATCGGATAGCCGCTCGAGGAATACCCGAGACTCGGCATCTGCGAGAGGTCCATGCCCCACACGACGTTGCCTTGGAAATCCACATCGGCGGTGACCTGCGCACCGAGATACACGATGATTTCGTCATAGTCGTGATTGAGCGCATTGGACGCGGGTCCGCGATACGTGCGGCTCGCGGCAGTGGTGATCTGCATGTCGGTCGACGTGCTGGTCGCGCCACCGAAGGAGTTGCCGAAGGAAATCGAAACGATGCCTTTCGCGATGCCGTACGTGGAGGAGACGTTCCAGCTCTCGGAAGTGGATAGAGTGCTGCCGGTCATCGTGCCGGCTCCATACGTAATCGTCGACGGCCCCTGTCCCGGAGGCACGTAGATGACCGAACCGATGAGATACTTGGGTGAGAATCCGTAGCGCGTGATCGGCGGCGTGCTGTAGACGTACCCGATGAGAGAAGTAAACGGCCTGGTGGATTCGGCCGTGGCCTCCCACTTGTTCACGCAGACGGGAGGCACCCTGGGGTTGAACGGCATCAGTGTGCACGTGAGGTACATCGGCGCGGTGTCGGCAACCTGCGATGTGAAGGGGTAGCCGACGAAGCTGTCGAACACGGAATTCGGGGTGGGACTGATGAACCACCGGCCGTCGCAACGCGCGGGCTGGGAGTTAGGAACTACATTGCACGTGAGGTATGCCGGCGCGGTGCCGGGCACGGGTGTCTGATCCACATAGCCGACGAACGACACCATCCGCTGGAATTGCGCCGGGGCGTGCGTGATCTGCCAGGTTCCCTGGCAGGCATCGGGCTTCTTCAAGGGGAACTGCGGTTCTACGCACCCGATGTACGTCGCGGCCAGGCCGGCGACGCTTGGCGGCGACGCCATGAGCAGGCCGGTGGCAAGCGCGGCGCACCACGCCAGTGCGCGCAGCGAGCGGGAACGGGTGGGGTCGCTGTACCTGAAGATCCGTTTCATAGCGCGTCCTCCGTGACTGCGGCCGTCGAATGCGGATGAGTATACACAGGCTGACGCGGTCAGGTCCCCCGGTCTATCTAGGTGTGCGCCGCGCTACCGGTTCCGCAAGCAGGTAGCGCTCGCCCAGCCACGACACGGCGCTTTGCAGTGCCAGGCGATAGTCGTGCCGCGACGTGCGCGTGGTCTCATCCGACTTCTGCTCCTTGGGGACGATGCGGCCCTGCGTGAAAAACGCGAACGTCTTGCGAGTCATGGGATCTCCTGTGTGATGACAGGAGCGCAGCCTAATGAGGGGCCGCCGGGCAGTCGTCAGGAAAGGGTCGTGGTTCGGTCTCGTTCATGACGTTCCAGCTGGAACGTCTTTGGCGCCTGGCCTGTTGAATGAGCACGTCGATCGCGAGGCCGTAGTCCATTTGCTCGTCTTTCCATCCCGCGGCTTGCGCGCGAGATCCAACGGCAACCTGCTTCCAGTCGCCAGGCGGCTGCTTGAACCCGGCAATGGCGCCCACGGCCGTGCCATTCGGCCTGACAAACCGGAACGCTCCATCATCGAGTATCTCGATGCGAATGCCGCCTTCGTGAACGGCGCGATGGTGGAAGCGACACAGAGACACGAGGTTGGAGGGTTTCGTTTCGCCGCCGTTCACCCAGTGCTCGATGTGGTGCGCATCGATGTAATGTGAGTTCGCGCATCCGGGGAAGCGGCAGCCCTTGTCGCGCGCATTCAAGGCGCGTCTCAGCGGAGCGGAGATAGTTCGTCTCTTGCGGCCCACGTTGAGCGGCTCACCGTCGCCGTTCTCGACCAGCTCGACGACGCTCGCGTCGCAGGCCAGCCGCCGCGCGGTCTCCGCTGCCATCGAAGGCCCGTGTTCGAATTCGCAGCAGCCCGCGGTGCGGTCTCGCAGAGTCTCCTTGGCTACGTGCACCACGATCTGGTGGCGATCTGTGCCGGTGGTTTCCACGGCGCCGTGCGCGAGGAAGCTTTCGGCTACCAGGGCGAGGGCGTCCGCGCGGCGCGCGCCGAAGGAAACCGGGTCGGATGACATTCCAGCCGGAACGTCCTGCACGGCCAGTTCCAATGCTTTTTGAATCAGCGCGCCGGCTTCCGCCGGAACGCGGCAGTTGAGGATGAGCGAGCCGTCGTCGTCGTATCGAAGCTGACGCATCGCGACTGCTGCTGGCGGGCCTGGCGCGACAATTCCTCGGCGTCCTGACAGCGGCGATACGCGCGCACGAGCTTCTCGACGTGCTGCGCCGTGCCATGCTCGGCGATCATGAGCAGGTAGTCCTCGGTCTCGGTGCTCGCGACGCGCGTGATCTCGCGCGCCTTGGAATAGCTCAAGCGGCCGCACTCCATGGCCGCGGAAACCTTCGGCAGACTCTCGAGCGCACGCGCGACGCGCACCTTCTCCCGCGCCGCACCCATCGCCATGCCGCACTTCCAATTGAGCCAGTGGGCGCAGGACTGCGTCGCGCCGTCGGACCAGCCATTGCGTTTGTCGAACTCGGCGATGAGCACCAGCCAGCGATGCTGTGCCGCGTTGATGTGGCCGGCCAGGGTGCAGATGTCGGCCGCGAGCTCGTCGATGGAACGCATGGCAGCTCCGTGTGATCCGGTGCAGTTCTTCGGGACTGGGTATGCGTACAGTATACGCGCGATCCTGGAAGGACGTATCGCGAAATGCAGGATTGTTAGATGATCACTTCAGTCTCGCGGCGCCATTGGCTATCTACTACCCGCCGGACCGAAGGAGCAGAGGTGGCGACTCGGGTGTTCATCGCCTACGCGCATGCGGATGCGGCAGTTGCCCGGCGGCTTGCGGTGGCGCTCGAGAAACGAGGCGTCACAGTCTGGCTCGACGAGAAGGAGGTGCGCATTGGTGATTCCATCCCTCACCAGATCGGCGCAGGCTTGTCATCGAGCGACTTCGTCTGCCTCCTGCTGAGCAAGGCTTCGAAGAACCGGCCTTGGGTCGAGCGCGAATACTCGGTGGCCCTGAGCCTGCAACTGGACTCGAAAACTCACAAGCCCAGGATTCTTCCCATCCGGCTCGACGGCAGCGAGCTCCCCACGCTGTTGTCCAGCGTGCTCGCCGCAGACTTTTCGACGCACTTCGATCTTGGGTTGAATTCGATTCTTTCCTCGATCGGGATCCCTCAGGGACCGGCCCCATTCGTGGAGCTTCCCGATGCGCTCTCCACCAGCGCAGGGGACGCTCGCACGGCGCTGGCGGCGGCTCTGACGAACCAAGACATGGAAGCGCTGACGCGCGTCTGGTACGCGGTGTTGGATTCGGCCCGAAAGTTGCGCGAGGAGCTGCAGCAGTCTCGTGCGCTGATCATCCGCCGGCAGATCTCCATCGGCGACGTGGATGGCTTGTTGGCGGAATCGCCGGATGCCGTCGCGGTCGTGCGTCTGCCGAAAGTCGTGATGATCGGCACGCTCTCCATTGAGCGCACGAGCGTTGGCGAACCGCTCTACGCGGTCCGAATGGAGGGGCTCGATGAACTGCTCCGGGCGTTGGGCAGGTGGCCGAGAGAAATTGCGAACCGGCATCTGCTCCTCGTCCCTGCCGGTATCACCTGGTCGAGCGACGCCGCAGACCACACCTTCGGGGAATTGACCTTCTACTAGGCGGCACCAGCGAATTCTTCGCACACCGCGCGCAACTCTTCATCACACGGCTGGCTCACTTTGAGCGTGAACAGGTGATCCGCGCGCGTCCGCCCGAGGTTGATGGCGGCTATCGGCTTCCCCGCGGCGGCCGCCGCCTCCGCAAAGCGGAACCCCGAATACACCATCAGTGACGACCCGACGACCAGCAGCGCATCCGCACTCGCCACGCCCTCGAACGCACGGGCCACGCGCTCGCGCGGCACGGTCTCGCCGAAAAACACCACATCGGGTTTGAGGATGCCGCCGCACTCGGGGCAGTCGGACACCACGAAATCGCGGTGATCGCGATTCTCGAGGTCTACATCGCCATCGGGCGCCGCTCGCGCGTGCAGGTCGGCCCAGGTCGGGTTGTCAGCGATCAATCGTGTTTGCAGCTCGGCGCGCGCCATCTCGTGCGCGCACCGCATGCACCGCACCACATCGAGTCTGCCGTGCAGATCGATGACGTTTCGGCTGCCGGCGGCGGTGTGCAGCCCATCGACATTCTGCGTGATGAGAACCTGCACGACTCCCAGTGCACCGAGCCGCGCCAGCGCGTGATGCGCGCCATTCGGTCTTGCCCGCGCGATGATCGGCCAGCCCAGCACGCTGCGCGCCCAGTAACGCTGGCGCACCTCCGCGCGCGTCATGAACGGACGGAATTCCACCGGCCGCGCGCGCTTCCACTCGCCGTGCTCATCCCGGTAGTCGGGAATACCCGAGCCGGTGCTCACCCCCGCGCCCGTGAGCACGGCGACGCCGGGATGCGCCTGGAGGAATTCGCGCAGACGTGGCGAAGCCGCCGCCGCTGTCAGCAAAAACTGATCGCCCGAACCGGCACCGCATGTCGTCGCGACGCGGCGCAGGCAAATCGCATGCGCGCCACCGTTGCGCCCGTCCCACAGGGGAGATCACGCGTGGACGTTCGCTCGCGATTCCGGCGCGGCGTGGAGCCGGCTTGCCCCCGAACTTCGTTCATAGAGTAGTCCTCCATCTGGCTCAGCTCGCGAAACTAGGAGCGGCGGACCAATCTTTCAAGCCCCGCGACGTCGAGCGAGATGGGAATTGATCGCCACTGCGCGATGCTCGGGAATCAATTTGCGCGCTCCGTCGAACGATGGGCGCAGGGTCGCAGCGCCGTTCTTCTTTCTCTAGCATGCCGTGGCGGCCTACACGCGGGTGTCTGGTGCTCCTGCATCGCAACACCTGCGTCGCGGGCACCTTGCCAACCAATTCCTCACCTCATGAGTTGGCCATGGCTAGCATCTCCGCCTTTCCCGCTTCGAGCATCTCATCCGACCCGGGCGCCGTCTCCTGGGGCGCGGTATTCGCAGGTGCGGTGGGCGCAACCGCGCTCTCGCTGATTCTCTTCGTGCTCGGCACGGGGCTGGGCCTGGCGGTGGTCTCGCCCTGGGCGGACGACGGTGCCTCGGGTACCGCGGTCGGTGTCGGTACGATCGTCTGGGTCACGGTGGTCCAACTACTGGCATCGGTGCTGGGCGGATACCTCGCGGGCCGGCTCCGCTCGCGCTGGACGGCGATCCACACGAACGAAGTGTTCTTCCGCGACACGGCGCACGGCTTCCTCGCCTGGGCGGTCTCGACCTTGCTCATGGCTTCGCTGATGTCCACGGCGATCGGCGGAATCATCTCGACGGGGGCGAAGGCGGGCGGGGCGGTGGCAGAGTCCGCCGTGAAAGTGGCGGCAGTGGGCACCGCGGCCGCCGGCACCGCGGCCGCCGGCGCCGAGGGCGCCAACCCGCTCGGCTACTACACGGATTCGCTGTTCCGCCCGCGCTCTACGGACGTGGCAGCACCCGCGCCGGCACCGGCATCGGCAGCGCCCGGCGCGGAGCCCGCGGCCGCCGCGCACCCTTCCGTGGCGGACCGCCTTCCCGAAGTCACGCGCATCTTCGCCAACGCGCTCGAGGCCGGCGAGCTCTCCGCGGAGGACGAGAAATACCTGGGCCAGCTCGTGTCCGCGAGCACGGGGCTTTCCCAAACGGAAGCCACGGACCGCGTCGCGCAGACGTTCACGCAGACCAAACAATCTCTCGAGCAGGCAAAGCTGAAGGCGAAGCAGGTGGCCGACGACGCACGCAAGGCATCGGCATGGCTGGCGCTGTGGCTGGTCGTCTCGCTATTCGTCGGCGCCTTCGTCGCCAGCTTCTCGGCCACGCTCGGCGGGCGGCTGCGCGACTCCGCCGTGCTCGCCAACACCTGATTTCACGGAGACAGACATGCGATCCATCCTGTTGTGGTTCCTCGGCGTGCCGATCCCGATCATCATTCTCATCGCGCTGCTGAGATAGGAGTATTGGGGTGCCAGCGGCGGGTCTCGGCGAAGTAGGGCGCGCGTTCCTCGCGCCGGCGCGGCGCCGGCTCGGCGAGTAGATAGCGGTCGCCCAGCCACCTCAAGGCGCCCTGCAAGGCGACGCGGTAGTCGTACAGCGGAATCGAAGTGTCCTTGCGTTTCATCTGGGCCTCCAGCGGTTCCCCGGCCGCATGCAGTATCCCCAAAGAGTAATGAACGCGACCTGAAACCCCTCCCGAGCGTCTAGAATCCGCCTCCGTTCGCCCGAACACTTTGTCAGGGAGCTCAGAGGTGACCATGAAAACGAGATATGGATTCACGACGCTGCTGGTCGTCTGCGCCGCAGCATTCGCGCCCCGCGCCGCGCTCGCCGCGCTATTCACCATCGATTGCGGCGCCGGGGGCGCCACCACGGCGCTGCAGGACCAGATCACCGCGCTCGGCTCGACGCCCAACAACCAGATCAACATGCTGGGCACCTGTGTGGGCGACGTGGACGTGAGCCGCACGGACCGCCTCACGATCACCAATCTCTCGCTCACCGGCTCTCTGACGGCGAATTCCGCCAGCACGCTGCGCATGGTGACGCTCACGCTGAACGGCGGGCTCGCCATCTTCAATACGCGGAACAGCACGTTCAGCGGCCTGCGGATTCGCGGCGACATCACGGTCATTCGCGGCTCGCAGGTGAGCTTCGGCAACCTGATTTCGAACACGTGGACGGACGCCGCGGGCACGCACGACCCGGCCTTCAACTGCACCGGCCAGAGCGAATGCACGGTGAACGTCGCCACGCTCACGGGTGCGGGCACGTCCACCGCTTCGGTCGGCTTGCTCGCCGGCTCGGGGGCGCGACTCAACTTCTATGCCGGCACGATCACGGGCTTCGGCACGGGCGTGCAGAGCTGGAACAACGCCACCACCTTCGTCACGGCGCTTTGCGATCCCATCTCCATCCGCGGGAACCGGGTTGCCGGCGTGTTCGCGGCCGATGGTGGCATCGTGAAGGTGTTCGGAATGACCGCGCAGGAAGCGGTGGACAGCGGTTGCCCGGCGCCGGTCGCGGTCACGGTGGACATCGCGTCCAACGGCAAATACGGCGTGCTCGCCGATGGCGGCGGCGACGCCTATCTACAGCTCACGCGGATCACGGGCCACTCGCTCGACGGGGTACGCGTCCAGCACGGCTCGGTGGTACGCGTGCGCAACTCCAGCATCGATGCCGCCACGACGAGCCGCCGCTCGGCGCGTGTGTCGGCCCTGGCGCATCTGTACTTCGACGAGCAGGAGGCGGGTCCGGCCGCGCGTTCGACGCTCGCCGGCCCGGTGTGTGTCACCGGCTCGGCGACGGTCGACACCGACAACAGCTCCACGGTGCTGACGGTGCAGAGATCGTGCTCCGGGCCGTGAAGCGGCTCAGGGCTTCACGGTCTGCAGCCAGGTCATCTGCTTGAGCTCCTCGTTCGTGGTCCAGCCGTCGTCGAGGATGTCGTAGAGCAGTTTGACGACCGCCTGTCCAGGCGGCGAGCGCAGACTATCCGCCAGCGGGCCGTCAGGCTTCGCCCGGTACACGCGCATCGCCGCCTCGACGTAGGCAGTCGCGACGTCGTCCGCATCCGAGTTGCGTTTCTCGTTCAGGTTCGCGAACGCGACGTACACCAGGCCCATGTTTCCCAGGAACTCGGTGTGCAAGGCATTGCCGAGCCCCTGCTCGTCGAACGCGATCGGGCTGTAGAAGCGCTTCACCAGCGCGTCGACCTGTGGGTTCGCGTGCAGGCCGCGCGCCACGTAGTGCGCCTCTTCTCCGGCCATGCTGCCGACGATTCCGCCCACGACCAGGCCGATCAATCCGCCCACCGGGCCGCCGACGGCGAGCCCCGCCGCGGCGAACAGCCAGGCGCCACCGGCGCCGGCCGCGATGGTGCTCGCGTTCTTGGTGACGGCAAACGACTTGTCCTGCGACACATAGATGTCGAGACCGGCGAGCGCGACGGTGAGCAGCAGCAGCCCGGAGCCGCGCAGTTTCATGCCGGAGGGCGTGATCGACTTGCGGCTGCCGCCCGCCTTGTCGATGGCCTTGAGAAACACGTCGTCCATCTGGTCGGGCGTGAGCTGGTCGAGATTGACGGCCTTCGTCTGGCTGCCGACTTTGACCCCGGGCAACTTGCCTTCGCCCGCGAGCGCATTCGCCGCGTTCACCAGCAACTGGTACTTGGTCGGGTGCCTGGTCAGCAGCTTAGACAGCACCGCGACCGACGCCTTTGCCTTGTCCTGCTGGATGAGGCGCAATTCGTCGCGCCGCTGGCTGATGAATTCGAACGCCTTCGCCGCTGACGCACGATTCTGCCGCGCCCACGCGAGCACTTCGTCCGCCTCCGCGCGGATCATGCGCATGTACTCCATGCGCGTGGTGACGTCCTGGATCATCTGCGCGCCGATCAGCGTCGCTTCCGATGAGAACCCGTCGACACCCTTGCGGACGGTGCGGTAGATGGAGTCGAGCTCCGTCCACGCCGTATCGACGCTGCCGGGGGAAGGTCCGCCCATGAGGATCTCCTTATCCTTACGAAGTCAGTTCGCGTTCTTGGATCGCAGCCAGAGATATCCCGGTCCCGAGGTTACCGCGTGCTTCACGCCGAGCAACGCGCGCCAGCCGGCAAAATTGCTGCCGCACTCGAGCTCGAGCGGCGAGCCGTCGCTCACGAAATCGAGCTTGTTGCTCTCGGTCCAGTCGATGCGCAACCAGATGCTGTGCCGGCCGGGCGCGACGTCCACCCTGACTTGCCTGCCCCTGCGAATGGTTCCGACCTGCTGTCCGTCGACGATGATCTTGTATGCGCGCAGCATATCGGCGAGCTGGGCGGCACGGTTCAGCAGGATCACGGAACGGCGCTGGGTGCGGCGAGCATTCGGGCGAGCATAAGCGCGGTGGTACGGCCCATCAAGAAGGCCGGGTGGCACTTATGTCTAACTCTCGTTTCAATTTCCGGCAATCAGCCCCGCGAGCTGATCCGGATCGACGGGTTTGATGAGGTGATGGTCGAATCCGGCCTCCAGCGCGCGGCGCCGGTCGCCGTCCTGCCCCCATCCGGTGAGCGCGATCAGCCGGATATTCGCTGCCCACGGCTCTTGTCGCAGGGACTCCGCCACTTCATAGCCGCTCAGGTCCGGCATGCCGATGTCGAGCAGCGCGGTATCGGGGCGAAACATCTGCGCGAGGGAAAGCGCGGCCCGGCCGAGATGGGCGACCCGCACCTCGTGCCCCGACATCTCGAGCAGCATCGCGAGGCTTTCTGCCGCATCGCGATTGTCATCGGCGATGAGTATCCGCCGGCGCGTGGACGGCGCCTCATCGGGATCGGTCCGCAGGCGCATCGTTGCCGGCGTTCGCGCCACCAGCGGCAGGCGCACGATGAATTCGCTGCCCTGTCCGAGACCGCCGCTGCGCGCTTCCACCGTGCCGCCGTGCAGTTCGGTGATGCCCTTGACCAGGGCGAGGCCGATGCCGAGGCCTCCCTCGGACCTGCCCGCGACCCCATCTACCTGCGAGAACATCTCGAAGATTCCGGCAATCGACTCGGGCGCGATTCCGATGCCGTTGTCCTTCACCGACAGCGTCAGTGTGTCGTCCTGCGCGCTGCACGACAGCTCGATGCGGCTGCCCGGGTCGCTGTATTTCACGGCGTTCATCAGCAGGTTCGAGATCACCTGCGACAGCCGCAGGGAATCGGCTTCGAGCAACACGGCGTCGCTGGGCAGCCGCAACTCCAGTTGCTGATTCTTGCCATCCAGGGTCGGGCGTACCGCCTCGACGGCGGCGTCGACCACCGGGATCAGCGACAGCATCTCCTTCTTGAGCTGTAGTTTGCCCTGGGTGATGCGCGCGATGTCGAGCAGGTCGTCGAGCAGCAGCGCCATGTGCGTCACCTGGCGCTCGACGATGAGCTGCGCCTGCCGCAACTGCGCCGGTGCCGCGTGCGGCGAGGCGATCACCTTGGCGGCGGCGCGGATCGGCGCGAGCGGGTTGCGCAGCTCGTGCGACAGGGTCGCGATGAATTCATCCTTGCGCCGGTCCTGCTCGCGCAGCTGGTGATTGAGCAGCGCCAGGTTCTGCTGGTCCAGTCTCTGCTTGGAAACGTCGACCGTCACTCCGTCGAAATGCATCGGCTTGCCGTCGGGGGAGTAGTCTGTGCCGCCGAGCGCGCGGATCCATTTGGTCTCTCCCGTGCCCGGATGCACGGTGCGGTACACGATGTCGTACGGAGCCTTCTCTCGGATCGACGCCTCGATGGCATTCCGGGTCGGCGTGCGGTCCTCTTCGTGGATCCGCGCATAGAAGTCGTCGATCGTGATCCGGTCGGTGGGCGCGAAGAAGAAGTGCTCTTTGACACGCTCGTCCCACTGGAGCTCATCGAAGGGCAGGTCGCAGTACCAGAAGCCGACTCCCGACAGGCGGGTGGCGTAATCCAGCCGCGCCCGGCTCAATGCCAGCGCACGGTCCGTGACGGCACGCGCGGTGACGTCCACTCCCTGCACCAGGATGCCGACCACTCCTCCATCCCGGTCGGTCATGGGTTGATAGACGAAGTCGACGTACCGCTCCTCGGTCGGCCCGTCCGGTGAAGATTGATAGACGAACTTCGAGCCCCAGGCCGAATACGGCTCGCCGGTTCGATACACCTCGTCGAGCAGCGTCAGGTAGCCCTGTGCCACCGCTTCGGGAAGCGCGTCGGCCAGCGTGCGGCCGACGACGGACCGATGGCCGATGAGCGCCAGGTAGGCCGGATTCGCGAGCTCGAAGACGTGCTCCGGCCCGCGCAGCACCGCGAGAAAAGTCGGCGCCTGGTCGAACAGCTGCAGAAATCGCTCACGCTCGGAGGTGAGTTTCCGCTCGGTCACCACCTGCTCGGTGGTCTCCGCGCACGTGACCAGCACACCGCCCACGCCGTGCGGAGCATTGGGCTCGTCGATGGGGCTGTAGCTGTAGGTCCAGTACACCTCCTGCAGCGCACCGAAGCGGTAGATAGGAACGCAGACGTTTTCGTGCCACACCGAGCCCTCGCCCCGCTGCACCTGCTCGATCTGCGCGCCGACGACCGGCCAGACCTCCTCCCAGGCGCGACGTCCC
>JBIOZI010000096.1:0-14873 GCA_044871085.1 Steroidobacteraceae bacterium
CGTCGCGATGGCGGCGCAGCGCGACCTCGGCATCCCCCGCGAAAAGCTCAACATCAATGGCGGCGCCTGCGCGCTCGGCCACCCCATCGGCGCCACCGGCGCGCGCATCGTCGCGACGCTCGCGCACGCCCTGCGTGCGCGCGGCGGGGGTCGCGGCATCGCGTCACTGTGCATCGGCGGCGGCGAGGCCACCGCCATTGCCCTCGAAGTGTAGCCATCAGGTGCCGTAAACGACCCGGGTTCGCTATGCTGCGTGGAAACCGAACCAGGGAAGCCCATGAACTATTCTGACGCGCGCGCAGTGGTCACCGGCGGCGCCTCGGGTCTCGGCAACGCCGTCGCCCGGCACATCGTGGCCGCGGGCGGTCGCGTCGCCTTGTTAGACGTTCAGGAAGGGCCCGGCCTCGCCGCGGCCACGGCGATCGGCAGCCATGCCAGCTTCGCCAAGTGCGACGTCACCTCGGAGACCGAGGTCAACGCGGCGATGGAAACCGCCCGGGCCGCCATGGGCGGCATCAACCTGCTGGTCAACTGCGCCGGCGTCATCGGCGCCGGCCGCGTGCTCGGCAGGAGCGGCCCGATGGCCGGCGACTTCTTCACGAAGGTCGTGCACATCAATCTCATCGGCACGTTCCTGTGCGACAAGGCCGCGGCGGCCATCATGCAGGCGAATCCGCCGAACTCCGACGGCGAGCGCGGCGTCATCATCCACACCTCGTCGGTGGCCGCGTACGAAGGCCAGATCGGGCAGGCCGCGTATTCCGCCACCAAGGCCGCGGTGTCCGGCATGACGCTGCCGATTGCGCGTGAGCTCGCGATGTTCGGCATCCGCGTGGTGTCGCTCGCACCCGGCATCTTCGGCACGCCGATGCTGGCCGGAATGCCGCAGGACATCCAGGATTCGCTCGGCAAACAAGTGCCCTTCCCGTCGCGCCTCGGCCGGCCCGAGGAATTCGCGGCGATGGTGCGCACCATCTTCGAAGTCGCCTATCTGAACGGCGAGACCATCCGCCTCGACGGCGCCATCCGCATGCAGCCGAAGTAGCCATGACGAACGGTCCCGCGCAACGCGACGTGATGGAGTACGACGTGGCCGTGGTCGGCGCCGGCCCGGCCGGGCTCTGTGCCGCGATCCGGCTCAAGCAGCTGCGGCCGGAGCTGTCGATCTGCATCCTGGAGAAAGGCTCGACCATCGGCGCGCATTCGTTGTCGGGCGCGGTCATGGAGCCCGGCCCGCTGGACGCGCTGCTGCCCGAGTGGCGCAACGCCTCGCTGCCCATCTGCGTGCCGGTATTGCGCGACGAATTCCACTGGCTCGGCCCGAACGGCAGCCGCCGCGTGCCGTGGCTGCCCGAGCAGCTGCACAACGAGGGCAATTTCATCATCTCGCTCGGCGGCCTGAACGCCTGGCTGGGCAGCCAGGCCGAGCAGCTCGGCATCGACGTGTTCGCCGGCTACGCCGCGGCGCTGCCGCTGTTCGGCGACGACGGCTCGGTGTCCGGCGTGCAGATCGGCGACATGGGTGTCGAGCACGACGGCCGGCGCGGACCTAACTACACGCCCGGGCCCGAGGTGCACGCCCGGCTCACCGTCATCGCCGAGGGCTGCCGGGGCAGCCTCGCGAAGATGCTCATCAAGCGCTACAAGCTCGACGAGAAATGCGACCCGCAGGTCTACGCGCTCGGCATGAAGGAGCTGTGGCAGCTGCCGCCGGGACGCGTGCAGCCGGGCCTGGTGCAGCACAGCGTCGGCTGGCCGCTCGACTCGCGCACCTACGGCGGCAGCTTCGTCTACCACTTGAACGACAACCGCGCGTACGTGGGCTTCGTCGCCGGGCTCGACTACCGCGATCCGCGCTTCTTCCCCTTCGAGGCATTCCAGCAATTCAAGCATCACCCGCAGATGCGCCGGTTCCTCGACGGCGGCGAGATCCTCTCCGCCGGCGCGCGCAGCATCGCCGCCGGCGGCTGGCAGTCGTGCCCGAAGCTCGAAATGCCCGGGGCGGTGCTGGTCGGCGATTCCGCGGGCACGCTCAACGTGCCGAAGATCAAGGGCATCCATCAAGCCATCCGCTGCGGCGTCGCGGCCGCGGAGTACTTCGGCGCCAACAACACCAGCATCGGTTTCGATGCGCAGTGGCGCCGCTCGGACGCCATGGCCGAGCTGCGCGCCGTGCGCAATTTCAAGCCCGGGTTCAAGCACGGCTTGAAGCTCGGCCTGGTGAACGCCGCCATCGAGAGCGTGCTCGGCGGCAAGACCCCCTGGACGCTGCGCAACCGGGAAACCTATCCACTCGAGAAGCTGGCCGACTACGAGTCGCCGAACCGCCACTGGAAGGCGCGCGACCTGCCGCCGCGCGACCGGCTGTCTTCGGTGTTCTTCGCGGTGACGGCGCACGACGAGATCCAGCCGCCGCACCTCAAGGTGCGCGACAAGAACATCTGCGCCACCACCTGCGCCACCGAATACGGCAATCCCTGCACGCGCTTCTGCCCCGCGGCGGTCTACGAGATGGTCGACGACGACGCCGGCGGCAAGAAGCTGCACATCAATGCCGCGAACTGCGTGCACTGCAAGGCCTGCGACATCAAAGACCCGTACCAGATCATCGACTGGGTGACGCCCGAGGGCGGTTCCGGTCCTAACTACCAACTGCTGTGAACCCATCGAACGACGTCCTGGGCGCGCTCTACGCCCGGGAAACCGCCAAGCGCGGCTTCAGCGCGGATTCCGCGCAGCTCGCTGCGCTGCGTCACCTCGAGCGGCTGCGCGCCGAGCTCACCGAGGCCGCCGCCGCGCCGCTCGGCCGGCGCCTGCTGCGCGGCCTCACCAGCAACGGCGGCGACGCGCCGCGCGGCGTCTACCTGTGGGGCGGGGTCGGCCGCGGCAAGACCTGGCTCATGGACCTGTTCTACGCGGGCCTCTCCTCGCCCGCGAAACGCCGCACGCATTTCTACCGCTTCATGCAGGAGGTCCACGCGGATCTCAAGCGGCTCAAGGGCATGCAATCCCCGCTCGAGGGCGTCGCCGACAAGATCGCGAAGAAGGCGCGCGTGGTCTGCTTCGACGAGCTGTTCGTCTCCGACATCGCCGACGCGATGATCCTCGCGAACCTGTTCGGCGCGCTCATCAAGCGCGGCGTCGCGCTGGTGTTCACCTCGAACGTGAAGCCGAAGGACCTGTACAAGAACGGCCTGCAGCGCGACCGCTTCGTACCGACCATCGCGCTGATCGAGAAGCACTGCGAGGTCGTGGCGGTGGACGGCGGCGTCGACTACCGGCTGCGCCAGCTCAAGGCCGCGTCCATCTACCTGCCGAGCGGCCGCCCCGAGACGCAGCAGGAGCTCGAGAAGCTGTTCGACGACCTGTCCGACGAAGACGTCGAGACCGACGGTACGATCACCGTCAACCACCGCAAGATCAAGGTGGTGCGCGAGAGCGAGAACGTCATCTGGTTCGAGTTCGCGGCGCTGTGCGAGGGGCCGCGCAGCCCGGCCGACTACATCGCCATCGCGAGCGAATACCAGTCCGTGCTCATCGCCAACGTGCCGGTGTTCGGCGACAGCGCCGACAACGCCGCGCGCCGCTTCGTCTCGGTGATCGACGAGTTCTACGATCGCGGCGTGAACGTCATCATCTCGGCCGCCGCGGCACCCGCGGAGCTCTACAAGGGCGAGAAGCTCAAGTTCGAGTTCCAGCGCACCTCGAGCCGGCTGGTGGAGATGCAGAGCGAGGAATATCTCGCGCGCGCACACCGCGCGGCGTGAGCCGCCGCTCCGCGCACGCGCGGAACGGCCAAGCCGTCCATTCCGCCATGCGGAAATCCATCGCCTAACTTCTTGGCGCGGTTGCGCGCGCCCCGCTTCCGTTCCGCCTGACGAATCGAGCCGCGCGCGGCGCGCTCGCACCACCCGGCCAACTTCGTGAAGAATGCGCTGGCCTGCCCGGCCGTGCCGGACCGTATTCGAGAAATGCCATTGACTGCTCGCCACGTTGCGAGCGATGGCGGGGGACCATCAACGCAACCAGCCAGGAGGGCTCATGTCCCGCAACACCCGCATCATCCTAACTACAATGCTGTCGCTCGCGCCTATCGCGGCGTGCGCCGGCGTGAACGTGCTGTTCGACCTGCACGACCCCGCGAAGACCATCTTCCCGAGCAACCTGTTCACCGATCTCGACTTCGGCCAGAGCACGCTGCGCCGCGTCGCGCTGCCCAGGCCCGACTGCGCCACGAAGCCCGTCGAATGCAACGACGTCGCCGTGCTCAACGAGCTCGACGGCTTCAGCATCAGTCCGCGCGTGTCGGTGCCGTTCGACGGCGACATCGATCCGTCGACCGTCAGCGGCGACACCGTGTACCTGCTGAGTCTCGGTGGTCGCGGTGAGTTCGGACACCGGGTCGGCATCGATCGCATAGTGTGGGATCCGCAGACTCACACGCTGTTCTTCAAACCCGACGAGCTGCTCGGGCAGCAGACCCGCTACGCCGTCATCGTGACCGACGGCGTGCGTGATGCCGCGGGCCGGCGCATCGACGGGCCGCAGTTCTCGCGCTTTCGCGCGAGCACCTCCGGCGGCAGCCGCGGCGACTTCCGTCGCGAAGTCGACGCCGCCGCCCGTTCGCACGAGCGCGCACGCCGCGACCGCGTCGTGGCCGCGAGCGTGTTCACCACGATGAGCACGACGACCATGCTCGAGCGCATGCGCCGCGAAGTGCGCCGGGGCGCGAGCGGCACGGTGAGCTTCGACATCGGCACCACCGGAGCCGCGCGCACGGTATTCCCGGTGAGCGGCATCGCCGGCATCACCGTCACCCGGCAGACCGGTACGGCACCGACGTTCGCGCCGCCCGCTTCGGTGCCGTTCGCCGCGCTGCAGATCGTGCCGGGCGCGGTCGGCCAGCTCGCGTTCGGAAAATTCACGTCGCCCGATTTCCTGGCGCCCGGACAGTTCATTCCGCCCGTGGGTACGCGCTCGGGACGTCCCAGGGTCCAGGGTAATCAGGATGTGTACTTCGACCTGTTCATCCCGGCCGGGCCTGCGCCCGAGGCGGGCTGGCCGATCGCGCTCTTCAGTCACGGTTTCACCAGCGACAAGGAAGTGGCGCCGTTCGTGATGGCCGCCAAGCTCGCGCAGCAGGGCGTCGCGCTCCTCTCGATCAACTTCGTCGGCCACGGGTTCGGTCCCGCCGGCACCATGACCGTGAACACCGCGAGCGGACCCGTGACGTTCTCCGCCGGCGGACGCGGCGTCGACACCAACGGCGACGGCCGCTTCACCTCGGTGGAAGGCGTCGGCTCCGCGCCGCCGAGAAACCTCACCGGCAGCGCCGATCCCCTGCGCCAGACCGCCGCCGATTTCATGCAGCTGGTGCGCGAGATCGAGCGCGGCATCGACGTGGACGGCGACGGCCGGGGCGATCTCGACCCCGCGCGCATCTACTATTTCGGCCAGTCGTTCGGCGCGATCAACGGAGTGCCGATCCTCGCCGTCGAGCCGGACATACGCGCGGGCGTCCTCAACGTGGCGGGCGGGCCGCTCATCGAAGCGTCACGGCTGAGCCCCGGCCTGCGCGGCCTCGTCGTCACGCCCGAAGTCGCGCTGCGCAACCTCGCCAACCTGCCGCCCATCGACGTACCCGGCGTCGGCCCCGTGCCGCAGTTCAACGAGAACCTGCCGCTGCGAGGCCAGCCGCCGCTGGTCAACGACGTGCCGGGCGCGCTCGAGATCCAGAAATTCTTCGATCGCAGCGAGTGGGCCACTTATGCGGCGAGTCCGCTGTCGTTCGCGGCGCTCCTGCGCAAGGATCCGCTGCCGGGCCACACGCCGAAGCCCGTGATCTTCCAGTTCGCCAAGGGCGACCAGACGGTGCCGAACCCGACCAATTCCGCGCTGATCCGCGCCGGCGATCTCCTCGACCGCACGTCTTACTACCGCAACGACCTCGCGTTCGCGGCGAACGCGGCGACGCCGAAGAATCCGCACACCTTCCTCACCGGCGTGTTCGCAGCCGGCCTCGCGCCCGCGGTCGCATTGCAGGCGCAAACCCAGATCGCGACGTTCTTCGCGAGCGGCGGGCAGACGGTGATCGATCCGGATGGCGCGGGCCCGCTGTTCGAAGTGCCGATCGCGGGGGAGCTGCCGGAAACGACCAGCTTCATTCCGTAGCGCGAACCCGAACGGGCAGCGGCGCTGCGGCGCCGCTGCCTCGATTAACATCGCGCGTGGGCACACATCACGGAGTCCGCATGCGCGCTGTCGTCCTCAGCAGTTTTGGTCCGCCCCCGCAGCTCGGCGTGCAGGAGGTGGCTCCGCCCGAGCTCGAGCGCGGCGCCGTGCGCATCCGGGTGCACGCGGTCGGCTTTGGATTTCCGGATGCGCTGATGATCGCCGGGAAATACCAGGCCAAGTCCGAGCCGCCGTTCACACCGGGCAACGAGATCGCGGGCGTCGTCACCGAGGTCGCTGCCGACGTGAGCACCGTGCGCCCGGGAGCCCGCGTGCTCGCGATGGCCGGGCACGGCGGGCTCGCCGAGCAATGCGTCGTGGCGGCGGATGCGCTGATCCCGCTGCCAGGCTCCATGAGCATGGCCGCCGCGGCGGGGTTCCTGGTGAACTACGGCACTACCTACCACGCGCTGGTGCAGCGCGCGAGCCTCGTAGCCGGTGAAACGCTGCTGGTGCTGGGTGCGGCGGGCGGCGCCGGGCTCACGGCGGTGGAGATCGGCAAGGCGTTGGGCGCGCGCGTGATCGCGGCGGCGAGCAGCGCCGAAAAACTGCAGCTCGCGCGCCGCCATGGTGCCGACGAAGTCTTCGACTACACGCGTGATTCGATCAAGACGAAGCTCAAGGAGCTCACCGGCGATCGCGGCGTCGACGTGGCCTACGATCCGGTGGGTGCCGACTATGCCGAGCAGGTGGTGCGCAGCATGGCGTGGAACGGCCGCTACCTGGTCATCGGCTTCGCGGGCGGAACCATCCCCGCCATCCCGCTGAATCTGCCGCTGCTCAAGGGCTGCTCGCTCGTCGGCGTGTTCTGGGGTGCGCACGTGCGGCGCGAGCCGCGGGTGCACGCGGCCAATCTGAAGGCGCTGTTCGACCTGTTCGAATCGGGCAGGCTGCGGCCGCACGTCACCGAGCTCGACGGGCTCGACCGCTATGCCGAGGCGCTCGATGTGATCAACGGCCGCCGCTCCACCGGCAAGGTCGTGATCCGGGTCAGGGCGGGAGAGTCATAGAAGCGGTTTCCACCAGCGATGCGAACAGCCCGGCCGCCCGGCGGTGCTTCAGCAGCGGCGCACCCTGCCCCGACCACAGCGAGATGAGATCCGCGCGCCCCGCCTCGAGCGCCGCGGCACGCAGTTTGGCCGTGAGCCAGGCGTGCACCGGATACGGCGCGAACGCGGCGTCCCTGCCGCGCATCGCATCGATGAATCCATTGTGGACACTGCGCGCCAGGCGGCCGGTGAATGCACGGGTCAGGGAGGTACGGCGCGCGTCGGCGGAAAAGAGTTTCGCCCGATGCAGCGGCGCGGCGTTCGATTCCTCGCAGGCCAGGAATGCCGTGCCGATCTGCGCGGCACTCGCGCCGAGTTGCAGGGCAGCGGCGACGCCGCGGCCATCCGCCATGCCGCCGGCCGCGATCACCGGCACCTTCACCGCATCGACGACCGCGGGCACCAGCGACAGCGTGCCGGTGAGACAGTCCTCGGCCTCGCGCAGGAACGAGGGCCGGTGGCCGCCGGCCTCGAAGCCCGTGGCCACGATGGCGTCGGCGCCCGCATCCGCCAGTAGTTTGGCCTCCTCGGGCGTGGTCGCGGCGCCCACCGCATAGATGCCGCGCGCGCGGCAGCGCTCGAACACCTGCGGTGCCGGCACGCCGAAGATGAAGCTGAACACGGGCGGCGCCAGCTCGAGCACCGTCTCGAGCTGCTCGTCGAAACGCGGCCCGAAGCGCGCCGGGCGCGCGGGCAGCGGCACGCGCAACTCGTCGAAGTACGGCCGCAGCAGCTCGCAGGCGGCCTGCCATTGCGCGTCGCCGGGCTGCGGATCGTCGCTGTCGCCGAGCGGCATCCACAGGTTCAGCGCGAAGGCGCGCCGCGTGCGTGCACGGATTTTTCCGGCCACGTCGCGGATGCCCGCGCCATCTAGATGATGCACGCCGAACGAGCCCAGGCCGCCGGACTCGCTGACGGCGACGACGAGATCGACCGACGACAGCCCGCTGCCGAACGGGCCCTGGACGATGGGAGCGTCGAGCTTCAGGCGCCGACTGACCGCGGTGTCTTTCCACATGGCGCCCAGGGTAAGCCCGCCGCCCCCCTCTGATAAGCCCCATCGCACGCACGGCGAACCATGCGCGCATGACGGACGGCGCGCGCTTCCTAACTAGCGTGGCGTTGTCGCCGCCTGGCGTCGGTGATTTCGGTGGTGCAGCAGGCCGCGAGGCGGCCGCGACGCGCGGGAACGCAATCGTGGGCAATTTGTAATCTGCGGCGGTGGACTAGTTTGACGGGCGCAAATATAGTCGCCTCACGATGGATAAATGACGCGGACGAAGGGGATTCAGTCCGCGCATCTCCGATGAGCGCGTGTTTGCGACATTGCGAGTGAACATGGAAAAGTTCCACCTCGGTGCGGATCGCGCGAGTTCACTGGAGCCTGCTGCGTGCGCCTTCCCGGCACATTCCTCGCGTCGCTGGTTCCACCGGTTTCGAAAACCTTCCGGGCGGTCTCCACCGCCCGCCTCGGGAGATTTCGAGTGCCGGATTCTCGCGCCTACAACCAGGGAGACGAAGATGAAGACCAGAACCAGATCATGGACACGAAAGACATCGAGGTGGGCAGCCACGACGCTGCTGGGCGCGGCGGTGCCGCTGCTGTGCCTCGGCCCGGCGGAGGCTGATTCCAACGCCAATCTCGTGCCCAAGGCCACGTACAACTACGACAACGGCTTCGAGAACGACGGCTACACCATCGTCCAGCAGAACCCGCACGTCTACCTCGTCGACTTCGGAATCGGCAACTGCGATCCCATGAAGCTGCGCAACTACGCGGTGAACTTCTTCAACTATGTGGGCGGCACGCAGTGGAACCAGATTGCCGCGATCTCCGCATTCAACGGCTACTCGGGCTGGGGGAACACCGGCAACGGCGCCGACGTCAGCCACAACGCGACGCCGCTCAACGTCAATCTGAATCCGCTGCAGCTCGCGCCGTGGCGGGACCCGGTCGCGCCACCGCCGGACGACGGCAGTGTCGCGTTCCGGTCGGGGGCGGCAGACACCGCGATCCGCGACTCCGCGCGGCGCGCGGCCGCGCACTTCGGCGTTCAGGATGACTTGAACGCCATCATCGTGGTGCTGGGCGCAGCCCGGCGCTTCCCGCTGTACAACTCTTTTCATTCGAGAGTCGAGGCAGGGGGTTTTTATCAAACGCCGTACGCGTACATCGAATACGGCACCGCCGTGGACCCCACCGACGGCCAGGCGCATTCGTTGCCGGCGAACCGGGATTGCTCGCAGAAGACCAATTTTGCGGTCAGCAACAACGTGAGTTTTCACGGCCAGTACGCCGAGTCGCTGACCCATGAACTCGCCGAGGTCGTCATCGATCCGCTGCCGGGCACCTTCTACGAGGGCTACCGCGATCTCGTGACGCTTCCGGTCGGCTCGAACGAGATCGCCGACAAGGAGCAATTCGGCGTCGATCGCGGATTGACGGTGAAGCTGGCTAACAACGTCGCGGCGGCGAGCGTCGGAGGCCAGGAGTTCACCACCTATCAAATGCCCGGCATGTGGAGCAACGCATACGCGAGCCGCACTCCGGGCCCGGTGTACAACCGCGATCCGCGCGCCAACATGTTCGTCGCCGAGCACAAATGGCTGTTCACGGTGGTGCAGCCAAACGGCCGCATCAAGACCAGCCTCAACTTCGGCAACTGGATCGACTGGGGTCCGCTGCCGGCCGCGCAGCCTCCGGGCTCGGGCGATGGATTGCCACCGCTGCCCGACTTCTCGACGTTCAGCGGGTTTCCGGCCGGTGTCGGTCACGGCAAGAACGTGGATCTGTTCGTCGGCACCACCGGCGGAACGGGGCTGTACCACTTCTCGACCACTTCCGATTTCCCATTGCCGGTCTCCAACATCACCGTCGAAGGCTGGGGACCTCCTCCCGAAGCCAACGGCCGGTTCTTCCAGAACGTTTCCGCGGTCTCGTATGGACCCGACGAGATGGACGTCTTCGCCGTCACGACGCCTTCCCGCACGCTCTGGCATCGGCGCAAGAGCCTCGAAGGGCCGCAGCCGGGACACTGGGTCGACACCGGGTGGATCAGCCTGGGCACGGCACCCGACGGCATCGCCAGCGGCCCGGGCGCGGTCGCGTACCTCGCCGCGGGGAAGCCTTACTACCGCGTGTACTACGTGAACAACAGTGGCGCACTCAACTACGCCGCTTTCAATGGTTGGCAGATGCCATCCGGCGCCGCGTCCGTAACGTGGGCGACGCCCTCGGCGCTGCCGGGCGGTGCCGTGCTCGCCCCACAGAATCCGTCGGTTGCGGACATGACGAGATTCCAGTTCGACGTGCTCGCGCTGGCGGGGAATTCGTCGCGTCAGGTCATGCATTGCAAGAGCGATCTCTACGGCACGCCGAATTGCGAGTGGGAGGCGCTCGGCCTGCCCGTCACGCTCGCGAGCAATCCGCAGATAACGGCCGCGCAAATCGGCGGCGTCGGCGCCTATTCGGGACGTACGCAGGCCTTACACATCCTGATCGCGGATCCCACCGACGGCAGCATCTGGCAGCGTGACATCGAAGGCAACGCCAGGTTCGACACGTTCTCGCGCGATGCCGATGTATTCATTCCCTGGGAAAACCCGGTGCGCTCGGTTTCGAATTGGTACCGGTCGGGACCGGCACCGTCCGCAACCGTGACGGGCGGGATGAGCGTCGTCGGCTACTGACGCGACCATGGAGCAACGACGAAGCCGCCGCGAGGCGGCTTCGTCCCTGAACGGATCTGCTCTCAGGCCGCCGCCGCCTGCTGTGCGCACGCCTGCTGTGCGAGAGCCTGCGCGAACGCGGCTTCGATCTGTTCCGGCGACAGGTCCTTCACCTGCGTCGCCACCGACCACGAATGGCCGAACGGATCCTTGAGCACGCCGTAACGCGCGCCCCAGAACATCTCCGTCACGGGCATGAGCGCCGTGGCACCCGTGGCGGTCGCGCGCGCGAACGATGCGTCCGCATCCGCCACCGACAGATGCACCGTCACCGGCGAGCCACCGAAATGCAGCGGGCTGAACCCGCCCATCGCCGGGCATTCTTCCGTCAACATGAGGACGGAGTCACCGATGCGCAGCGCGCCGTGCATGAGCTTTCCGTCGGGGCCGTTCAGGCGCGAGATCTCCTCGGCACCGAACGCGCGCTTGTAGAACTCGAGCGCCTCCGTGGCGTCCTTGCAGACCAGGAACGGAGTCAGTGTGTGGAAGCCCTCGGGGACGGGCTTGGCAGCGGGCTTGGACATGATCGATCTCCTTCAGGGTATTTGGATTCTCCAAAGCTGGTCGAACGGGCCGGCCGCAAATCGACAGGCGGTTTCGTAAGCGATCCGTAAGCCGCCGCATGTTCAGCTTGGGCCCTCGAACCGGAGCAGCACATGACCCAATCCTCATTCGCCGTCCATCTCGGTGGCGGCCTCTACCTCGAAAGCGACGGCAGCCTCACGCAGGGCACACCGGCCACGGACGCGGTCTACCAGGCCCCGTTCAAGCTGCCCATCGATCCGAAGAAAGCCAAGGACGCCATGGAGGGCGTGCAGAAGGCGTTGAAGGACGTCAACAAGGACCCGGCTGTCCTCGAGAAATTCGCCGAGTTCGGCTTCGACTACCGGCTCCTCGACCTGCTGTCGGGCGTGGGCAAGATCGCCGGAATCGTCGCGCCCTACCTGGCGGTCATCGCCATCGCCTACGACCTCTTGCGGATCTTCGGCGTGTTCAAGAGCGGGCCCTCGGCCTTCGAGGAGCTGATGAAGCAGCGGTTCGACGAGCTCGAGAAGAACGTTGAATCCATCAAGGTCATGATCCAGCTCAAGGACCTGCGCACCGGCCGGCTCGGCGTCGAGAACTTCCTCACCGACGTATCCAGCTACGTGAAGACGTCCATGAACGCGGAGCTGAGCGTCGCCCAGCTGGAAGCCGATCGCCTGCGCCTGCTCGGCATCCACGACAGCAAGTCCGAGCAGGTGGCGCTGCTGCTCGACCAGGCCACGTGGATCTCCAACTTCGACCGCGAGCAATACACGCGCGTCTGGCCGCTGATGCAGGGCATTCTCCACACCCTGCCGGGCGCGGTCGGCGCTCCGCCGCAGCGCGCGGACCTGCCGCCCGACGGTTCGCTGACTTTCGATCACCGGCTCATGGTGCCGCTCGCCTGCTATGCCGCCACGGTCTATCTGACCTGCATCCGCGCGATCATCCCCGAGCACCGCAGCACGGGTGAGTTCCGCGACAAACTGCGTCTCTTCGCCGTCAAGCTCGATGACCTGGCGCAGCACATGCGCACCTTCGGACTGGCGCGCACCATATACAAGAAGGAGCACTTCGGGTTTCCGACGCTGCTGCGCCAGGACGAGGTGGAATTGACCCAGCTCTTCCCGCCGAAGTTCAAGGTGTCGAGCCAGTGCAATCGTTTCGCCGTGGGCGCCATGGACCTGCGCTATGGAGACGACCGGTTCTTCGGGCCGTTCCTGGACGAACTGTGGCGCGCGGAGTTCTACGGTCAATCGCATCCACCGAAACACGGCGGCATGAATTTCCGCTGGGTGCCGCCCGCGCAGATCGTGCCCGGCCCGTTCGCCGGAACCTTCGAGATCACGAATGCACAGGAATGCGCCGACGCCGCCAACGCGCAGTCCGAAAAGGACTATGCGGATCTGCTGTCGGTCAGCGGCTATACCGAGCTGGTCCGCCTGGCCGCGCTGATGCGCAGCGAATCCACCGAGCCGCTGTACAGCCAGACGGTTTCCACCACCAAGCCCCAGCTGTTTCGTGACCCGCAGGCGCAGACCTCGGTCGTCATCGAAAGCGCGCCGATCTTCGGCACCGGCGTGATCACCTCGCCGGCGATACGCGAGCCGCAGGACTGCGTCGCCACGCTGGGCGTGGGAACCCAGCCGATCAAGCGCGCGCGTCCCGCTAACTACCGTGTGATCCTGCGCACCCTGCGCAACCGGTCGCTGAGCCGCTATTCGTCGCCCGAGTACGCCGACTTCAACCGCCCGTTCTACATACGGGATCCGTCCGATGCCCGCTGCATGGTGCTCGACGTCTTCGAGAGCGACGCCGAGCTCGACCACCAGGTGCTGATGACCGGACCGAGCCCGCGCGACAT
Organism: Steroidobacteraceae bacterium; assembly: GCA_044871085.1. GTDB lineage: Bacteria > Pseudomonadota > Gammaproteobacteria > Steroidobacterales > Steroidobacteraceae > CADEED01. Next base: position 13,399 of record JBIOZI010000096.1, read on the forward strand.
GCCGCGGCACGCCGAGGGCGTGATCCAGCTCAAGGCCCACACGTACGACTGGTGGATCCCAGTCAAGCCGCCGTTCCAGATCGGGGTTGATTTCTCCTCGACCATGGCGGAGCGGCGCGCGGTCGGCTGGGCACAGAGCACGAAGGCAACGTCCGCGCCGCCCGCAGTGTTCAGCGGCGCACAGCCGGGCCCCAGGCCTCTGCCGATCCTGAGCGATCAACTGATATCCGCCAGCGACCGCGTCAGCGGCTACGACGACATCATCCCCTCGCTGTTCTGGCAGTCCGGTGAGCAGACCTGGGAGGGCCAGACCCGCGATCCGAAAGAGAAGACGGTCGAGATCGAATACACCCTCAAGTGGGTCGGTGACCGGCTGAGCCTGCGCCTGAAGAACAATCCGGCCGATCGCAATTACGTCGTGTTCCTGGTGCTGGAGGAGACTTTGTCGACGGGCCACGTCCTGCATACCGCCACGCCCATCCCGGTCAACGGACAGCTCACCTACGTGCCACAGAAATATTTCGACGAGGAGAGCGCGGCCTGGGCGCGCGCCGCCAAGGCGATCGCCGACTTCAATCGCCGCTTCAGCGAGTCCCATGACCTCATCGATCCCAATCCACCCGACCCGGTGCTGGGTTGGCTGCGGCCCGGAGATCTCACCACGGCTGCCAGCGTGCAACGCTTCGTGGAGCTGGCCGAGCAGCATCAACCGGAGCTGCTGCGCGCGGTGCTGGGCGATGTCGAGCGCACGGCGGCGCTGGCGCGGCTCGCGCAGGCCGGCTCACCCGCGGCCGTTGGATATCAGTCGAGGTAGTGCGCCGCGGTCTTCGCGCGCAGGTCGGCGGCGCTCACTCCCGGGGCGAGCTCGAGCACCTTGAACGGGCTCTTGCGGTCCGGCCGCTCGAACACCGCGAGGTCGGTGATGAGCATGTCGACGCAGTTCGCGCCCGTGAGCGGCAGGTCGCAGCGCGGCTTGAACTTCGATGCGCCGTCCTTGGAGTTGTGCTCCATCACGACGACCACGCGGCGCACGCCCGCGACCAGGTCCATCGCGCCGCCCATGCCCTTCACCATCTTGCCGGGCACCATCCAGTTGGCGAGGTCGCCGTTCTCGGCCACCTCGAGCGCGCCCAGCACGGATAGATTGATGTGCCCGCCGCGGATCATGCCGAAGCTGTCCGACGAGGAGAAATACGACGACGTCGGCAGCGCGGTGATGGTCTGCTTGCCCGCGTTGACGAGGTCGGGGTCTTCTTCGCCCTCGTACGGAAACGGCCCCATGCCCAGCATGCCGTTCTCCGACTGCAGCACGACGTGCATGCCGGCGGGAATGAAGTTGGCCACGAGCGTCGGAATGCCGATGCCGAGGTTGACGTAGTAGCCGTCGCGCAGCTCCCTGGCGACACGCTGGACGATCTGCTCACGGGAGAGGGGCATGGTCATGGGCCTTCGTGGAGGTTAACGCAGGGCGGCGA
>JBIOZI010000097.1:0-11282 GCA_044871085.1 Steroidobacteraceae bacterium
CCGACGACGCGGCCGCGATCCTCGCGCTGCAGAAGCTCGCCTATCAATCCGAGGCGCGGCTCTACGACGACTGGACGCTGCCGCCGCTGCTGCAGACGCTGGAGGAACTGCGCACCGAGCTGTCGGAGTCCGTGGTGCTCGTGGCCAAGGCCGGCGACGTGCCGGTGGGCTCCGTGCGCGCGAGAATCGCCGCGGGCGTGGGCCACGTCGGCAGGCTCATCGTGCATCCGGATTGGCAGGCACGCGGCATCGGCACCTCGCTCATGTGCCACATCGAGCGCGAATGTGCGCAAACGCAGCGGTTTGAGCTGTTCACGGGCGCGCGCAGCACCGGCAATATCCGGCTCTACGAGCGCCTCGGTTATGTGCGCTCGCGAGAGAAGATCCTGTCGCCGGCGCTCACGCTGGTCTACCTGGAGAAACTGCGATGACCATCCGCATCGTCCGGCTCGGTTCGCCGCGCGCCGCCGCCGAAGGCACGCGCCTCGGCACGGTGCGCCGCCCGCCGCGCGGCGTGCCCAAGGCCGATTTCGCGCGACTCGACTGGTACGACGTCTGGTTCCCGGTGCTCGCCCCGAGCGCCGCCCTCATGAAGCAGGCCCAGGCCGCCGGCACCGACAAGCAATGGGCGGCGTTCTTCCGGAAGTTCCGCTCCGAGATGTCGGCGCCGGCCGCCGCCCAGTCGCTCGACGTGCTGGCCGCGCTGTCCCGCCACGCGCACCTCTCGCTGGGCTGCTATTGCGAGAACGAGCAGCGCTGCCACCGTTCTCAGTTGCGCGCGCTGCTGCTTGAAAGGAGCGCCCAGGTGGAGAAGTTAGCGTATGCATGCGCAAGCTCGTCGTCGTCGTGATCGTGGGTGTCCTGGGCTATTACGCCTACGGCAAATACCGGGACGAAGTTGCACAGCAGCAGCGCATGGCTGTGGAGACGGCGCGCCAGGCGTCGCCGGCGGCGGCTCCGTACAACGCCGTGCCCTCTCCCTCGTACGGCGGTTCAACGGGGGCGGAGTCGGTGGAGCCATTGCCCCCGCCCGAGCCCACGTTCGACGTCGAGACCCCGGCGCCCGCTGCCGCGCGCAGTGAGCCCGCGTCCGACATGGAGAGCCCGGCGCAGGAACCCGGGCGCCAATGTGACGGCCGTGTCTACTGTTCGCAGATGACCTCCTGCGAAGAAGCCACATGGTTCCTCCAGCACTGCCCGGGCACGAAGATGGACGGCGAGGGCGACGGTGTACCGTGCGAAAGGCAGTGGTGCGGCCGGCGGTGATTCCGAACCGCGGTGCTAACATGCCCGCATGAAACTCCCCCTGTTCGCCGCCCTCGCGTTCGCGGCGCTTTCGTTCGACGCCCGCGCTGAAACCTTCCGCTGCGGCTCGCGCGTCGTCTCCAGCGATGTATCCACCGCCGAGCTCGTCCAGCTCTGCGGCGAGCCCAACTCCCGCACCAGCACCACCGAGGATGTCCGTGCGGTGAACCGGCAGGGGTATTCATACGTGGTCGGACAAACCACCAAGGAGATCTGGATCTACGAACGCGGGACGCGCGCGGCGCCGATGGTCGTCACCATCGTCGACGGCAAGATCAAGAGCATCGTCCGAAAGAGCTAGGCCATGGCGCTGCGCATCCTGGGGCGGGTCACGTCCATCAACGTGCGCAAGGTGCTGTGGACCTGCGCCGAGCTCGATCTGCCGTTCGAGCACGTCGAGTCCGACCCCGGGCTGCTCGCGCACAACCCCAATGCCATGGTCCCCGTCATCCGCGACGGTGACTTCGTACTCTGGGAATCGAACGCCATCTGCCGCTATCTCGCGGGCAAACGACCGCAGCATCGCCTGCTGCCCGAAGAGCCGCGCGCCCGCGCGCTGGTGGAACAGTGGATGGACTGGCAGGCCACGGATCTCAACGCCTCTTGGCGTTACGCGTTCCTCGCGCTGGCGCGCAAACACCCGGAATTCCAGGACGCCAGGCTGATCGCCGCCGGCGTCGACGGCTGGAACCGCCACATGCGCATGCTCGATGCGCACTTCGCGCACGGCGGGCAGTTCGTCACCGGCGAGCTGTTCACGCTCGCGGACGTGGTGCTCGGGCTATCTACGCACCGCTGGCTGCAGAGCCCCATCGAGCGGCCGCACCTCGACGCGCTGCATGGTTATTACCAGCGCCTGTCCGTGCGCCCGGCATTCCGCGCGCACGTCGATCCGCAGGTGCCGTGAGCGCCGTCGCGCAGGCCCCGCAGCACACGCGCCCGCTGTGGTTCGCGGCGCTGATCACCTGCTGCGCGGCGCCGCTGGTCATCGCGACTGTTTTCGTGGTCGAGGCGCTGGTGAGGCAGGGCGTGCCCGCTCGCGAGCACGTCATCGCTGCTTTCTCAAACATCGTGATGTTCGCCTTTCCGGTCACGGTCGGAGCGGTCCTGCTGCTGGGCATGCCGCTGGCATTCTGGCTGCGCGACCGGGACCGCCTCACCTTTCGCAACCTGGCGATCGCGGGCGCGTGCCTCGGCGCGGTGATCCCGGTGTTCCTGCTCTTCAACCTGGTGGTGCGCCAGGGCCGGGTCCTGCTGTTCGCCGCCTGCTGTGGAGCTATCACGAGCAGTCTCTTCGCGCTCGTCGCCGGCGTACGCTGGCGCAGGGCGGCGCCATGATGGTCGGCGCATTGCTCGGCATCGCCGGCCTCAGCTACTGCGTGCTCGGCGTGCTGCACGCCGTGTACACGCTGCTCGACGCGCGCAATCCCAGGCGGCTCGCGCCCGACGATCCGGCGGCGCTGGCCGCGATGCAAACCTCGAAGGTGCGGCTGAGCCGCGGCGCGGTGAGCATGTGGGATGCGTGGATCAGCTTCAACCTCACGCACAGCATGGCGGCGATCTCGATGGGCGCCGCGTGTTTCATCATCGCGGCCTGTTTCGGCATCTTCGCCTTCCCGCCCGTGGTGCTGCTGGCGCTCGCGGGCGTGAGCTCCATCTATCTACTCATCGGTCTCAAATACTGGTTCGGCGTGCCGCGCGCGGGCGCCATCCTGGCCACCGCCTGCCTCACGGTGGCGTGGCTGCTGTACGCCTTTTGACGGCCGTTCGGGGCGCCGGGCGGGGTCGGAGGCCGCCGGCACCGTCCAGGGGTGGGTTCGGGCACCCAAATCGGCCTGCCGGCCGGTCCTAAAGTATTGATTTCCAATACATAACGGAGCATCGGGCACGCTAGTGTGAGCGGCGTATCACTCGGGCCCAAGAAGCCGCTCCTGCTGCTTCGATAGAGGGATTCGCTGAGGCACACTAGCCGCCCCCTGAAATCCGGAAGCACCACCCATGTGCGGCATCGTCGGAGCCATCGCTGAGCGAAACGTCGTCCCCATTCTCATGGAGGGACTGCGCCGGCTGGAATACCGCGGCTACGATTCCGCCGGCATCGCCGTGCTGAACGGTACGGCGCACCTCAAGCGCCTGCGCACCGTCGGCAAGGTGAAGATGCTGCAGGACGCGATCGACGCGGACCCGACCCATGGCCAGATCGGCATCGCGCACACGCGCTGGGCCACGCACGGCGTGCCATCCGAGCGCAACGCGCATCCGCACATCTCGCACGATGGCCTGGCCATCGTCCACAACGGCATCATCGAGAACCACGAGGAGTTGCGCCAGGAGCTCGAGAAGGTGGGTTACAAGTTCACCTCCGAGACGGACACCGAGGTGATCGCGCATCGCGTACACCACCATTTGCAGCTGCTGAAAGACCTGTTCAAGGCCGTGCGTGCCACGGTCGCCGAGCTCGAGGGCGCCTACGCGCTCGCGGTAGTCAGTGAGTCCGAGCCGGAGCGCATCATCCTCGCGCGCGAGGGCTGCCCGGTGGTCATCGGGCTCGGCGTCGACGAGAACTTCGTCGCCTCGGACGTGGCGGCGCTGCTGCCGGTCACGCGCCGCTTCATGTTCCTCGAAGAAGGCGACGTCGCCGACATCCGCCGCACTTCCATCAAGGTACTCGACAAGAACGGCGACAAGGCCGACCGCCCGGTGCGCGAGAGCGAACTCTCGGCCGACGCGGCGGAAAAGGGCCAGTACCGCCATTTCATGCTCAAGGAGATCCACGAGCAGCCGCGCGCCGTGGCCGACACGCTGGCCGAGCGCGTGGCCAACGGCAGGTTGCTGGAGGCCGCGTTCGGCCCGGCGGCCACCGAGGTGTTCGCACGCACCGAGCACGTGCACATCATCGCCTGCGGTACGAGCTACCACTCCGGCGTCGTCGCGCGCTATTTCATCGAGCAGATCTGCAAGCTGCCCTGCACGGTCGAGATCGCGAGCGAATACCGCTATCGCAATCCGGTGGTGCCCAAGAATTCACTGTTCGTCACGATCTCGCAGTCGGGCGAGACCGCCGACACGCTGGCCGCGCTGCGGCTCGCGAAGCAGGCGGGCTACCTGTCGTCTCTCGCGATCTGCAACGTGCCGGAGAGCTCGCTGGTTCGCGAGAGCGAGCTCGTGATGCTCACGCGCGCGGGGCCGGAGATCGGCGTCGCCTCGACGAAGGCGTTCACCACCCAGCTCGCGGCCCTCAGCATGCTGGTGGTGGCGCTGGCGAAGAACCGCACCGCCGACGCCGAGCGCGAGCGCAACCTCGTGCAGCGGCTCATCGAGATCCCTTCGATGATCGAGAAGACGCTGACTCTCGACCCGGTCATCTACGAGCTCGCGAAGCGTTTCGCGGACAAGCACCACGCGCTGTTCCTCGGTCGCGGCGCGCTGTCCGCCATCGCGATGGAAGGCGCGCTCAAGCTCAAGGAGATCTCGTACATCCATGCCGAGGCGTATGCCGCCGGTGAGCTCAAGCACGGCCCGCTGGCGCTGGTGGACGCCGACATGCCGGTGATCACAGTCGCGCCCAACAACGACCTGCTCGAGAAGCTCAAGAGCAACCTGATGGAAGTGCGCGCGCGCGGCGGCGAGCTCATCGTGTTCGCGGATCCGGAGTCGGGCATCACGCCCTCGGAAGGCGTCACGGTGATCCAGATGCCGAGGCACGTCAGCTACTTCCAGGCGCCGGCGGTGTACACGGTGCCGCTGCAGCTGCTGGCGTATCACGTCGCCATCCTCAAGGGCACGGACGTGGATCAGCCGCGCAACCTCGCCAAGAGCGTCACGGTCGAATAGCCGGACCCGCGCCCGCCCGGGGCGCGCTCCCGCAGGTCACGGCGCCGCGCCCGGCAAGGCCAATGCGAATCCGATCTCGATTCGCGGCTCCAAGATGACCTCGCCCTACGGCGACTCGTACGCAAACTACCTGGCGGAGGCTTTGAAGCAGGAGCTGTCGCTGGCCGGCAAGCTCAAGCCCGATTCGCCGTTCGAGGTCAGCGGCACGCTGCGCAGGAACGACATCAACGGCGGCGGGCGTGAGCAAGGCCAGCGGCGACCTCGAGGCCCGGTTCGTGGTCAAGACGGCGGGCACGGTGCGCTACGACCAGGTGAAAACCATCCAGGACGAGTGGGACTCCTCGTTCGTCGGCGCGGTTGCGATACCGCGCGCGCAGCAGCGCTACGCCGTCATGGTGCAGAAACTCCTGGCGGCCCTGTTCGCCGATCCGGCGTTCGTCGAAGCGCTAAAATAGGAATCAAAGCCATGCGAAATTCAATGCTGTGCGTAATCCTGCTCGCAATCTCCGGCCTGGCGGGGTGCGCGCATCCCATGATCATCAAGCCGGACATCGCCGCGCTGTCCACCGTCACGGTGCCCGAGAGCGGCCGCATTCAGAAGTCGATCGGCCTCTACATTCCGGATGCCGACAAGGCAAAGCTCGTCACACCAAGGGCGGCGGCGGTGACAAGGTCCGATATACGCCATACGCCGACCTCGAAACGGGGTTGTACAAGGTGCTCAGCGACGTTTTCAAATCCGTCACGGTGCTCAAGACACCCGGCGATTCGCCGGGTCAACTCGCGTACGTCGTGCAGCCGGACATCACCACGACGTCCTCATCGAGCGGAATCCTCACGTGGATGGCCACCGAGTTCGGCGTGACCATCGACTGCAAGTTCACCCCGCCAGCCGGAGCGGCCGTTACGACGGTCTCCGCCACGGGCAGCGGCCACGCGGTCTTCGACGAGCTGAAGTCTAACTTCTCGCTCGCGGGCATCCGTGCCTCCCAGGACGTGCTCACCAAGCTGCGCGCCGCGCTGTTGGAAAACACCGAGCTCAAGAAGTAGCCGATCTTCCGGCCGGGGGGCGCGTCGGCCCGCCCGGCCGGGGATCTTCGAAAGCCCGGTTAAGTCGCGTCCGGGCCACGAGCCCGCCGTCCGCGACGGGTGGAATCTAGCGTCTCGCACTGATTCGACACATATTCACGAACGACAACGTTGTCGTCCCCCGATGTGGTTGCGGTGCGACCCTGACACCGGTTACCTTCGCTCTGACACCGGTAGACTTGTTTCAACAACGAAACGCGCCAGGGAAGAGTGCGTCAGCTAGGGGGAATCATGCGAAAGGATATTTCGCCGAAGCGCGGGCTCGTCTCGCGGTTCGGCATGCTCGCGCTTGGCGCGAGCCTGGCCATTGGCACCACGGTCTCCGCTCAGGAGCAGTCCGAGCAGGAGCAGTCGGCCGAAGAAACGCAGGAAGTCACGGTCACGGGTTACCGCGCCGCGCTGCGCAGTGCACTGCAGACCAAGCGCCAGTCGGGCGTCATGGTGGACGCCATCAATTCGGACGACATCGCCGACTTTCCGGACGCCAACCTCGCCGAATCGTTGCAGCGAATCCCCGGCATTTCCATCGACCGCGACCAGGGCGAAGGCCGCACGATCAGCGTCCGCGGCCTCGGCCCGGAATTCACGCGCGTGCGCATCAACGGTCTCGAGGCGCTGTCCACCGCCGGCGGCAACGAAGCCGGCACCAGCCCGAACCGCAGCCGCTCGTTCGACTTCAACACTTTCGCGTCCGAATTGTTCAGCTCGCTCAAGGTGCAGAAGACTTCATCCGCCGAAACGGACGAAGGCTCCTTGGGCGCCACGGTCGACCTGGTCACCGGGCGGCCGTTCGATTTCAAATCTTTCCAGATGGGCTTCTCGGCCGAGGATTCCTTCTACGAAAACGGCGGGTTCCACAATCCGAAGCTCGCGGGCCTGGCCTCCTGGCACAACGAATCCCTGGGCGCTCTGATATCCGTGGCGTACTCGGAACGTCAGACCGAGGTGGATCAATACCGCCGGCAGGCGGGCTCGCCGGACTTCCTGTATCGCCAGTCCGACTTCGCCAGCAACGAGAATCCGCAACGCGGCGGCTTCGCCGCTCCCGCGGGTTCGGTCCTCGCCGGATATACGAACCCGCGTGCGGTCCAGCTGCAGACGGGATCGGATCTCGCGGCCTACATGCGGCTCTACCCGGGCGCGCCGTACAACACGCCCGGACGTCTCGACGACTCCACCGTGCGCATTCCCGCGCTCGCCTCCGTCGAGCAATCCGACGTCGCGTACAACCGTCTCGGCATCACCAATTCGTACCAGTGGAAACCCGATGACACCACGACGGTGAATCTCGATCTGCTGTATTCGAAGTACGACTATGCGAGCGTCATCAGCCAGGTGTCGACGGTCGGCCTGAACCGCAACAATACGCTGGCCGCCTTCAACACCGCGTCGACCACTTTGACGCCCACGCAGCGCCGCGCCACGTTTCCCACCGCCACCCTGTGCACGTTCAACGATGGTCTGGGCACTAACCCGCCGCAGGACTGCGGCCAGGCGATCTACGGCACCACGCCGGTCGCGGGCTACCAGTTCAGCTTCAATCCGAAAAACCTCGACGTCTGGGAGTACTACAACAACCCGATGTCGCCGGGCGTCCTGACCGATTCCTCCGGCCGCGGTCTGGCCGGCCGCGATCTGATCATCGGCCGCCCCGCGGTCAGGGTGATGGACTCGAACGTGACCAACGGCGTCGCGGACTATCTGGTGCTCGAGAACATCGACATGCGCTCCGCGGCGGACGCACAGTTCTACACCACGGAGTTCAAGCAGGCATCGCTCAACGTGGACAAGGAAGTCTCCGACAACTTCCACGCCTCGTTCACGTATGGCCGCTCGGTGTCGCGCAACGACTCCGACGGACAGCTGGTCGAATTCAACTCCATGGATTCGCCGGGACAGTTCGTGTACGACGAGCGCGGCCACGGCGACATGCCGGTGATCAGTTTCGGCTTCAACGCGGCGGACCCCGAGAACTGGGGGATCATCAAGGGCTTCTCGGGCATGCGCCATTTCAAGCGCTTCGTCGAGAACGAATACGACGGCGGCCGTCTCGACCTCAACTGGCAGATGAGCGACAAGCTCAACCTGCTGTTCGGCGCGAGCTCGCGCCAGTACTCGTTCTCGACCCAGCAACGCGAGCGCAACAACGACATCCTCAATCCGACCGAGCGCGAGGCCGGTGTGACCGTCGAGTCGCTGGGCCACTTGGTGGAGTTCGGCGACAGCCTCGACGTGCCGGCCGGAACCCTTTCGACCTTCTGGGCGCCGGACCTCGACAAGTTCAACGACGTGTTCGGCTTCCTGTGCGACTGCGTCAACGAGTTCGGCGACTTCCGCGCCATCCGTCGCAACGCGGGTCGCGAGGATTTCTCGGTAAACGAGCGCGACAACAGTGTCTTCGTGCAGCTCAACTTCGACACGGAAGTGTTCGGCCGCCGTGCCTTCGGCAACGTCGGCGTGCGTGAGGCGTTCACGAATCTGGTCTCCACCGGCAATACCAGTACCTCCGGTGGTTTGCCGCTGCAGGCGGAGAATTCATACTCCGACTTCCTGCCCTCGATGAACCTCGCCTACGAGGTCGTGGACAGCGTGCTGGTCCGCCTCGGCGCGGCCAAGGTCATGGCTCGCCCGCAGCTCGGCAATCTCTCGCCGACCATCACCGCGTTCAACATCCCGGTGGCGGGCCCGCCGACCATGACCATCGGCAATCCCTATCTGAAGCCGTTCCGTGGCGTTAACTACGACTTCAGCGTCGAGTGGTATTTCAACGACGAGGGTGGCCTGCTCTCGGCGGCCTACTTCCTCAAGGACATCGACAGCTTCCCGCAGACGGTGCTGGTCGAGGGGCCCCTGTCGCAATTCCTCACTGCTGAAGGCATCGCGGCGGTGCGCCAGGGCTTCGCTGCCGGCTCCCCCGCGCAGGCCTACATCACCAACGACGGTGTTTTCAGCACGCGGCAATTCCGCGACGCGCCGGGCGGCGAGCTGTCGGGCTACGAGCTGTCGTACCAGCAGGATCTGTCGTTCCTGCCGGGGTTCCTCAAGAACCTGGGCATTCAGCTCAACTACACGAACATCGAGTCGGAGTTGAACTACATCCTCGATCCGGGCAACGGCACCACGGTTCCGCAGCGCACCGGCACGGGTCCGTGGCTCAACGCCTCGCCCGAAGCCATCAACTTCACGCTGTACTACGAGACGGAGAAGTTCAGCATCCGTGGCTCGGCTGCGCATCGCACGGAGTACTTCACGACGTATCCGATCGCGGGCGGCGTCTGCAATCCGGGCATCGACGTGGCGCCGGCAAACGCGACTCCGGCGACGGCGGTGACGTACTGCAACACCCCGCTCATCAACGACTTCTCGGGCAGCGAGAAGACGCTGAACGTGGACGCATCGGCGAGCTGGAACGTGACGGACAACTTCACGGTGTTGGCCGAGGCGTTGAATCTCACCGACCAGACGACGAACCGCTGGTCGTACGTGAATTCACCCGTCGTAACGCAGTACGGCAGCGCGGGCCGGCAGTTCACGCTGGGAGCACGCTACCGCTATTGACCTTCGTTGGCGCGCCGACGCCCCCTGTCGGCGCGCCCTCGAATGGGCGCCGGCGTGACTGCGCGGCGCCCTTTTTATTGGGCCCGTTCCGCTGGTTAATTAGTTAGGATCGCACCCATGAAGAGCACCCGACGCGACGCGCTGAGATCGTTCCTGGCCGGAGGCGCGGCGGTGGCCTCCGCCGGCGCGGCCGCGCAGGCACAGGCCCCGGCCGCGGAGAAGGGCGACACACCGGGCGCGTGTGCGGCGCAGCGCGGCGACTGGTCCAACCTGCGCTGGGGCCGCGGCTTCGAAGGCCAGCGCATCGCCGACCTCGGCAATGGCACATTTCTCAACCCGGTGTTCTCCGGCGACCGCCCCGATCCGACCATCCTCAAGGACGGCGACGACTACTGGATGACGTTCTCGTCGTTCGACGCGTATCCGGGCATCGTGATCTGGCACTCGCGCGATCTCGTGAACTGGCAGCCCGTGGGCCCCGCGCTGACGACCCCGGTCGGGTCGGTGTGGGCCTGCGACATCGCGAAGCACGACGGCGAGTACTTCATCTACTTCCCCGCGCGTACCGCCGAGCGGCGCTCCAACTACGTGGTACATGCGAAGACCATGCGCGGTCCGTGGAGCGAGCCCATCGACCTCAACCTGCCGCGGCACATCGACCCCGGCCACGTCGTCGGCGAGGACGGCAAGCGCTACCTGTTCCTCTCGGGCGGCGACCGCGTGCGGCTCAAGGCCGATGGCCTATCTACCGACGGCGCCGTCGAGCACGTCTACGACCCGTGGCGCTATCCCGATGACTGGGTGGTCGAGAGCTTCTCGCCGGAGGGGCCGAAGGTGGTGCACCACGGCGAGTATTTCTACATGGTCACGGCGGTGGGCGGCACCGCGGGCCCGCCCACGGGCCACATGGTGATCGCCGCGCGTTCGAAATCCATCCACGGACCGTGGGAGAACTGCCCGCACAATCCGCTGGTGCGCACCGCCGATGCGCGCGAGAAGTGGTGGTCGCGCGGGCATGCGACGCTGTTCGAGGGCCCGGACGGCAACTGGTGGAGCGTTTATCACGGTTACGAGAATGCGTACTGGACGCTGGGACGGCAGACCCTGCTCGATCGCATCGTCTGGACGGAAGACGGCTGGTTCCGTTTCCTCGGCAAGGATCTCTCGTTCCCGATCCCGAAGCCCCGTGCGCGCAAGCCGCAGCCGCAGGCGCCGCACGGCATCGCGCTCTCGGACGATTTCAGCAAGGACAAGTTCGGCGTGCAGTGGGCCTTCTACAGCCCGGGCGCGAACGAGCGCGCGCGTGTCGCCTATGAAGGCGGCGCGCTGGTGCTCGAGGGCAAGGGCGACGTCGGCTTCATCGACGAGGACGGCTTCCTGACGGTCACCGACCGCAAGAAGGACATCATCGTCACCGCGGGCGGCAAGAACATCGCGCCGCAGAACATCGAGAACGCCCTGAAGGCGACGCAGTACGTGTCGCAGGCGCTCGTCTA
>JBIOZI010000098.1:0-4100 GCA_044871085.1 Steroidobacteraceae bacterium
GAATATGCCCTTGTCGATGACCACGTCGCCGCGGATGTCGCGGATGCCGAAGCCGCGCAGCCGGTTCACCAGCAGCCACAGGTCTTCCACGACGAGCTTGGGATCGCCGCCGCCGCGCACGTACAGCGTGCCGCGCAGCGAGTCGCCGGCCAGCGGGCCGTCGGCCAGGACCTCCGTGCGGAACACGTAGGCCGGCCCCAACAAGTGCAGCGCCGCGTAGGTGGTCACGAGCTTCATGGTGCTCGCGGGGTTCATGGGCCTGTGCTCGTTGTCGGCCCAGCCGAGCGCGCCGCCGTCGAGCGGCTTCACCACCACGGCCGCCGCCTCGCGCGGTATGCGCGCCGCGGCCAGGCGCGATAGATAGGCGGCGGGCTCGGGCAGGGTCTGCGGGCCGGTGGCGACGGCCGGTGCCGCGGCCGCGGCGAGGGTGGCCCATCCGCCGACGAGCCAGGCGACGAGTCCGAAACACGAACGGCGCATGAAGGTCCCGCGTGGCGAAAAACGCGAGACTGGGTTACCCGCTACGCAGCGTCAACCGATTGTTTGGGCGCGTCGATGCGCAGCACCCGCGCCGGAATTCCCACCACGACGGCGCCCGCCGGCACGTCGTGGACGACCACGGCATTGGCGCCGATGGTGGCCCCGCGGCCCACGCGCACCGGCCCCAGCACCTTGGCGCCGACGCCGATCTTCACGTCGTCCTCGATGACCGGCACTTCATAGATCTCTGAACGCCCGCCCACCACCACGCCCGGCCCGATTTCCACGCGATCACCGATGACCGCCCGGGCATGGATGACCGTGCCGAGGCCGGAGTAATTCAGCCGTACCCCGCGGCCCAGCCTGGTCTCGGCCGGCAACTGCACGGCGAACACGATGCGATTGAACAATGCGAGGACGCGCGGCAGCACTGGAATGTGCATCTTCCAGAGCCAGTGCGCGAGGGCGTGAATCTTCAGCAAACCGCTCTCCCGGTGTTTCCGGCCACTGCTTCCGGGCCGTTTTGGGTTAGATTTCGCAGGACCGCAACGGGGGAGATTCGCTCTTGTCGAGTGCTGTTCGCCACGCAGCCGTGGCCTGCCTTGCCGTGTTCGTCCTGTCTGGCAACAACCATGTCCGGGCGCAGACGCAATCCCGCCCCGAAGTCTTACTCAAGAAGATGACTTTGGACGACAAGCTCGGCCAGCTGGTCCAACGGGCCGGCGGACGCAGCAAGTCGCTCAATTCGCGTCTCGATGACGCCGAGCTCGAGCGCGTGCGCGCCGGCGCCGTCGGCTCGTACCTGCACGTGGCCGGCGCCGAGCCGCTGGCCCGACTGCAGCAGGTCGCGGTCGCCGAATCGCGCCTCGGCATCCCCCTGCTGTTCGCCATGGACGTGGTGCACGGCTATCGCACCATCTTCCCCGTGCCGCTGGCGATGGCCGCCACCTGGGCGCCCGAAGCGCAGGAGCGCGCGGCGCGCGTCGCGGCGGACGAGGCCACCTCGGCCGGCCTGCACTGGACCTTCGCGCCCATGATCGACATCGCGCGCGATCCGCGCTGGGGCCGCATCGTGGAGGGCGCCGGGGAAGACCCCTACCTCGGCGCGCGCATGGCGGTGGCGCAGGTGGCCGGCTACCAGGGCGGCAACCGTTTGCGGCCGGGCTCGCTGATGGCGACGGCCAAGCACTTCGGCGCCTACGGCGCGGCCACGGGCGGCCGCGACTACGACGGCGCCGACGTCTCCGAGCGCACGCTCAACGAGGTCTATCTACCGCCGTTCTACGCGGCGGCGCGCGCGGGCTCCGCCTCGATCATGGTGGCGTTCAACGACATCGCCGGCGTGCCCACCACCGCCAACAAGGAGCTGCTGCGCGGCACGCTGCGCGAGCGCTGGGGCTGGCAGGGCCTGCTGGTGTCCGACTGGGGCTCGATCGGCGAGCTCATGAACCACGGCGTGGCCGCGGACCGCGCGGCCGCCGGCGTGCTGGCGCTCGACGCCTCCGTCGACATGGACATGGTCGGCGGCGTGTTCGCCGAGGACCTCAAGGCGGCCATCGCGAAGGATCCGGCACGCCTCAAGCTGCTGGACGAGGCGGTGCTGCGCATCCTGCGCGTCAAGGAGCAGCTCGGGCTGTTCGACCAGCCGGCGGCGTACCACGACCTCGAGCGCGAGGCGCGCGAGATGGTCGCGCCCGAGCACCGCGAGGCCGCGCGCGCCGTGGCGCGCCAGTCGATCGTGCTGCTCAAGAACGAGGGCAAACTACTGCCGCTGAGCGCCGGGCTGCGCTCCATCGCCGTAATCGGCGCGCTGGCCACCGACGGCATGTCGTCGCTGGGCGCATGGCGCGCGCAGGGCCAGGCCGCGGAGGTCGTCACCATCCTGCAGGGCATCACCGCCGCGGCGCCGAAGGGCCTGCGCATCGTGTCCGCGCCGGGCGCGGATCCGCGCAACGCGGACCTGACCGGCATTGCGGCGGCGGTCCGGATGGCAAAGAGCGCCGACGTCACCGTGCTCGTCATCGGCGAGGACTACGACCTCTCGGGCGAATCGCGCAGCCGCTCCTCTCTCGAGCTGCCGCCGAGCCAGCTCGAGCTCGCGCAGCGGGTGCTCGCACTGGGCAAGCCCGTGGTCGTGGTGCTCGCCAACGGCCGGCCGCTGGCCATTCCTCTGCTGGCCGAGAAGGCAGCGGCAATACTCGAGACCTGGATGCTCGGCAGCGAGGCCGGCAACGCGGTGGCCGACGTGCTGTTCGGCCAGTATTCCCCTGCCGGCCGGCTGCCGGCGGCCTTTCCCCGCGCCACCGGCGCGGTGCCCGGGTACTACGCGGCGAACCCCACCGGCCGGCCCGCCGATCCCGATCTCACCAAGGACACGGTCCGTTACCACGACCTGCCCATCACGCCGCTCTATCCATTCGGACACGGGCTGTCGTACACCGAATTCCGCTACAGCGACCTGTCGCAGAGCGTGCAGGAAGTGCCGCCGGGCGGCCGCATCGACATCTCCATCACCGTGGAGAACGCCGGCGCCATGGCGGGCGACGAGGTGGTCCAGCTCTACGTGCGTGACCCGCAGGCGTCGATCGCGCGCCCGGTGCGCGAGCTGCGCGGCTTCAAGCGGGTGGACCTGGCCGTCGGGGCGCGCAAGCGCATCACGTTCACGCTCACGCCCGAGCAGCTCGCGTTCTGGGGTCCGCGCGGCAATTGGCTCATCGAAGCCGGGCGCATCGATTTCTGGATCGGCGCCTCGTCGGCGGACTTGCGCGCCAGCGGCTCATTCGCGATAACGAGGACGCACACGGGCTCGGCGCCGGCCGCGGCGCTGCCCACGCGCGTTTCCGTCTCCAATACGAACTGACGATCTTTCATACGGGGGTTTCATGATGAAGTCCGCAGGCACGTGCGTGCTGGTTCTGCTCGCGTCTTGCAACATCGCCTGCGCGGCCGCGCCGGCCGCGGTGGCCCACGCACCCACGAAAATCGACGCGGCGAAGATCGACCGCTGGGACCCGGCGCTGGACGCCGTCGTGCCGAAGGACTGGAAGATCGAGAAGCTCGCCGAGGGCTTCGGCTGGGCGGAAGGGCCGGTATGGGTCGCGGACGGAGCCTATCTACTGTTCACCGACGTGCCCGGCAACAAGATGTGGAAGTGGTCCGAAAAGGGCGGCCTCGAGAAGTTCCTCGATCCGTCGGGCGCGGCGGATCCGGACCCGGCCATCTGGCGCGAGGCGGGCGCGAACGGCCTGGCACCGCTCGAGGCGGGCTCGATCCTGCTGGCCGACACCGGCAGCCGCATGATCCAGAAGCTGGACCTGCGCTCGAAGCGCAAGACTCCGGTCGCGGCCGCGTTCGACGGCAAGAAGCTCTCGAGCCCGAACGACGTGGTCAGGTCCAAGTCCGGCGTGCTGTTCTTCAGCGATCCGCCCTACGGCTTCGTGAAGGGCGACGATGCGGCGCAGAAGGAGATTCCATTCAACGGCGTGTATCGCGTCGGCACCGACGGCAAGGTGAGCGTGGTCGAGAAGGAGCTCACCCGGCCGAACGGCGTCGCGCTCTCGCCCGACGAGCGCACGCTGTACGTGACGCAGTCCGAGCCTGGGAAGGCCATCATGATGGCG
>JBIOZI010000099.1:0-12704 GCA_044871085.1 Steroidobacteraceae bacterium
CCGCCAGGTGATGCGTCGCGTCGCCGAAGGTCATGTCGATCATCGTCAGGCGCTTGAAATAGTGACTGACGGCAAGCTCGTCGGCCATGCCCATGCCGCCGTGCAGCTGCACCGCTTGCTGGCCCACGAAGCGGGCGGCCTTGCCGACGTAACATTTCGCCGCGGAGACATCGCGCCGGCGCAGCGCGGCGTCGTCGCCGGCGCAGCGTCCGGCGGCGAGGATGCTCATGGAGCGCGCCTGGGTGGCCTGCACGAACATGTCGGCCATGCGGTGCTGCAGCGCTTGGAAACGCCCGATGGGCTGGCCGAACTGCTTGCGCGACTTCGTGTATTCGACGGTGGCCGCGTTGGCGGCCTCCATGACGCCGACGGCCTCCGCGCACAGCGCCGCGATCGCACCATCGACGGCACGCTCGAGTGCGGACTGCGCGTCCGCGTCGCCGAGCAGGTGGTCGGCGCGCAGCGCCACGTCGTTCAGGAACACGTCGGCCGCGCTGCGGCCGTCCTGCGTGCGGTAGCGCGCGATGCGCAGGCCCGCGGTGTCGGGCGCGACGAGGAATACGGCGGTGCGCTCGTCCACGAGCGCGCTCACGAGCAGCAGATCCGCGACCGCGCCATCGGGCACCGTGGCCTTGGCGCCGTTCAGCACGAACCCGTCCCCGGCCCGGCGCGCGCTGGTGCGGATGGTGGGCGCATAGCGTGCGTCGGCCTCGCCATGCGCCAGTGCGAGCTTCAGGCCTCCCGCCGCGACGCGCGGCAGCAGGTCGGCGCGTTGCGCCGGCGTGCCGTGCGCGGCGATCAGGGGCGCGCACAGCGCCACGGTGGATAGATAGGGCTCGAGCACCAGCGCGCGGCCGATCTCCTCCATGGTGAGCATGAGCTCGGTGCCGCCGCCGATGCCGCCGTGCGCCTCGGGCAGCCCGATGGACAGCAGGCCCTGCTCGGCGAGGCCCTGCCAGACTGCGTCGCTGCAGCCGTGGGGTTGCGCGAGGCAGGCGCGCCGCGTCTCGAACCCGTAGCGTTCCGCGAGGAAGCGCCGCACGGACTCCTGCAGGCTGACCTGTTCGTCGTCGAATTCGAATTGCATGTGCCGGGCCCTACAGTCCGAGGAGGCGGTGCGAAATGATGTTGCGCTGGATCTCGTTCGAGCCGCTGTAGATGGACGTCTTGCGCATGTTGAAGTAGCGGCCGGAGAGCGCGGCCCACCATTCCGCGCCGTCGGGCTCGCCCTGCCAGCCGGCGTCCAGCGCCTCGGGCACGTGCGGCAGCGCGCGCGGTCCGAGCGCGCGCATCTTGAGCTCGGAGAGCGTCTGCTGGATCTCCGAGCCGGAGATCTTGAGCGCCGAGGAGATGGCGCCCGGATCGCGGCCCGCGGCCTCGGCCGACAGCACCCGCAGCACCGTGTACTCCAGCGCGCGAATCTCGATCTCGAGCGCGGCGATGGCGTCGCGGAAGCGCACGTCCTCGATGAGCGGGCGCCCGTCGTCCGGCACGCGCGCCGCGATGGCCTTCAGCGAGCGCAGCTCGCGCTTCGATTCGCCGAGCCGCGCGATGTTCACGCGCTCGTGCGTCAGCAGGTACTTCGCGTACGTCCAGCCCTTGTTCTCGTCGCCGACGCGCTGGGCGACGGGCACCTCGACGTCGTCGAGCCACACCTCGTTCACCTCGCGCTCGCCGTCGATGAGCGCGATGGGGCGCACGCTGATGCCCTTGGATTTCATGTCCATCAGCAGGAACGAAATGCCTTCCTGCGAGCGGCCTTCGGTTGCGGTGCGCGCCAGGCAGAACATCCAGTCCGCGAAATGGCCGAGCGTGTTCCAGGTCTTCTGGCCGTTCACGACATAACGGTCGCCGTGCCGCACGGCGGTGGTCTTGAGCGAGGCGAGGTCGGAACCGGCGCCGGGCTCGCTGTAGCCCTGGCACCACCAGTGCTCGCCCGAGAGGATGCGCGGCAGGAAATACTGCTGCTGGGCGGCGGAACCGTATTTCATGATGACGGGCGCGACCATGCGCACGCCGAACGCGATGACCGGTGGTGCGCCGGCGGCGGTGCACTCCTCGTCGAAGATGTGCTGTTCGACGGCGGTCCAGCCCGGGCCGCCGAATTCCTTCGGCCACGTGGGGCCCGACCAGCCGCGCGTGTGCAGGATGCGGTGCCAGCCGATGATGTCCTCGCGGGTGAGGCGCTTGTGGGCTAACACCTTCGCGGCGACGTCCCCGGGCAGGTTCCGCGCGATGAACGAGCGGATGTCGTCGCGGAAGGTTTTTTCGGCGGCGGAGTATTCTAGATCCATGCGGTATGTGATTTCGCTGTGCGAAATATAGTTTTGCGAAACTTGAAAGCAGCCTAAGCCTTAAGTGATGCTCCATCAAGTCAACGCCTCCAAAAACGCTTCCGCGGAGCCTTCCTACCGATGATCAATGTCGACTACACGCGCGACGGCGCCACCGCCATCCTCGCTTTCTCCAACCCGCCGGTGAACAGCTTCTCGCACGCCATGCGCGTCGCGTTGTTAGACGCGCTCGATCGCGCGGCGGCCGATCCGGACGTCGAGGCGGTGGTGCTCACCGGCGCGGGCGGGTTGTTCTCGGGCGGCGCGGACATCCGCGAATTCGGCACGCCGGCCTCGCTGGCGCCGCCGCGCCTGCACGACGTCATCGCGGTCTGCGAGAACAGCGCCAAGCCGGTCATCGCCGCCATCAGCGGCATCTGCCTCGGTGGCGGCTTCGAGATCGCGCTGGCCTGCCACTACCGCGTGGCGCGCGCCGACGCACGGGTCGGACTGCCCGAGGGGAAGTTAGGCCTGCTGCCCGGCGCGGGTGGCACGCAGCGCCTGCCACGGCTGGTCGGTGCCGAGACCGCGCTCAACATGATCCTGAGCGGGGAGCAGGTGCCGGCGCGCGAGCTCACGGGCACGCCGCTGTTCGAGCGCGTGGTCGACGGCGACCCGGTGCGCGCCGCCGTCGAGCTGGCGGGCACGCTGGCGAAAGAGGGCCGGCTGGTGCCGCGGCGCACCTCTGCAATCGTGCTCAAGGAGCCCAACCTCGAGGCGCTGTGCGATTTCGCGCTCGCCACCGTCAAGGCCCGGGCGCCGCAGGCCATCGCGCCGCAGCGCTGCATCGAGTGCATCGAGGCCGCTGCGAAACCGTTCGCGGAAGGCGCGGCGCTCGAGCGGCGCCTGTTCATGGAGCTCATGCAGACGCCGCAGTCCAAGGGACTGCGCCACTCGTTCTTCGCGGAGCGTGCCGCCGGCAAGGTGGACGACGTATCCGAGGCGCCGCGGCCGGTGACGAAGGCGGCGGTCATCGGCGCCGGCACCATGGGTGGCGGCATCGCCATCTGCTGCGTGAACGCCGGCATTCCCACCTGGCTGATCGAGGCCGACCAGGCCGCGCTCGACCGTGGCGTCGCGCGCATCGCCGGCATCTACGATGCGCAGGTGAAGAAAGGCAAGCTCTCGCAGGCGGAGCGTGACAAACGCATGGCGCTGCTGCTGCCGGTGCTGTCGTACGACGCGATCGGCTCGGCCGACATCGTCATCGAGGCGGTGTTCGAGCGCATGGACGTCAAGCTGGCCGTGTTCGAGCGGCTCGACCGCGTCATGAAGCCCGGCGCCATCCTCGCCACCAACACCTCGACGCTCGACGTGGACGCGATCGCGCGCTCGACCAAGCGGCCGGCGGACGTGCTCGGCACGCACTTCTTCAGCCCCGCGAACGTCATGCGGCTGCTCGAGATCGTGCGCGGCCGGGCCACCGCGAAGGACGCGCTGGCCACGGCGCTGGCGCTCGGCAAGACGCTGCGCAAGGTGTCCGTGGTGTCCGGCGTGTGCGACGGGTTCATCGGCAACCGCATGCTCGAGCACTACGGCAAGCAGGCCAACTATCTACTCGAGGAGGGCGCGAGCCCGCGGCAGGTGGATGCCGCCATGGAGGCGTTCGGCTTCGCGATGGGCCCGTTCAAGGTCGGCGACCTCGCGGGCAACGACATCGGCTGGAACATCCGCAAGCGCCGCCGCGCCGAGAAGCCCGGCTACCGGTTCTCGACGCTGCCCGACAAGCTGTGCGAGCTGGGCCGCTTCGGCCAGAAGACCGGCGCCGGCTGGTACGAGTACCCCGACGGGCGCAAGCCGCTGCCCTCGAAGCTGATGGACGAGCTCATCGCCGACCATCGTGCCGCCCTCGGCATCACGCCGCGGAAGATAGACGACGCGGAGATCGTCGACCGGCTGGTGTTCGCGCTGGCCAACGAGGGCGCGCGCATCCTCGACGAGGGCATCGCGGCGCGCTCATCCGACATCGACGTCGTCTATCTCACCGGCTACGGATTTCCCGCCGTGCGCGGCGGGCCGATGTTCCACGCCGACCAGACCGGCCTGCCGCTGGTGCTGCGGCGCATGCGCGAGTTCGCGCGCAACCCGCACGGCGACCCGGAGTTCTGGAAACCCGCGGCGCTCATCGAACGCCTGGTGGCGGGCGGCGGGTCGTTCGCGACCGGCCCCGCGGCGAATCAGGGAGCCGCGGCATGAGCGGCGCAACCGAGGCCGTCATCGTTTCCACCGCGCGCACGCCGCTGGCGAAGTCGTTCCGCGGTGCTTTCAACCTCAGCCATGGCGCGCATCTCGGCGGCGTCGCGGTGCGCGCGGCCATCGAGCGCGCGCGCATCGAGCCCGGCGACGTCGAGGACGTGGTCATGGGCTGCGCGTACCCCGAGGGCTCCACCGGCGCCAATGTCGCCCGTATCAGCGCGTACCGCGCCGGCTGCCCCGTGACGGTGGCGGGTACCACCGTGAACCGCTTCTGCAGCTCGGGCCTGCAGACCATCGCCATCGCCGCGCAGCGCATCCTGGCCGGGGAGGAGGGCATCTACGTGGCCGGCGGGGTCGAGTCCATCTCCACCGTGCAGCCCAACCGCAACCAGCACATGGCGCGCGACGCGTGGACCTTCGAGCACAAGCCCGAACTCTATCTACCCATGCTCGAGACCGCCGAGATCGTCGCGAAGCGCTACGGCATCACGCGCGAGCGCATGGACGAGTACGGTGTGCGCAGCCAGCAGCGCGCCTGCGCCGGCCAAGCCGCCGGGTATTTCAGGGACGAGATCGTCGCGACGCCTGCGACCATGGCCGTCGTGCAGGACGACGGGCGCTTCGCGACCCGCGACGTGGTGCTCGAGCAGGACGAGGGGCTGCGCGCCGACACCACGCTCGAGGGCGTGGCGAAGATCCGCGCGGCGCAGCCGGGCGGCACCATCGCCGCCGGCAACGCCAGCCAGTTCTCCGACGGCGCGGGCGCCTGCGTGGTCATGAGCGCCCGCGAGGCGGCGCGCCGCAATCTCACGCCGCTCGGCATCTTCCGCGGCTTCGCGGTCGCGGGCTGCGAGCCCGACGAGATGGGCATCGGGCCGG
The DNA here is from genome assembly GCA_044871085.1 of Steroidobacteraceae bacterium. GTDB lineage: Bacteria > Pseudomonadota > Gammaproteobacteria > Steroidobacterales > Steroidobacteraceae > CADEED01. The sequence continues at coordinate 5,409 of JBIOZI010000099.1, forward strand.
TGTTCGCGGTGCCCAAACTACTGGGACGCGCCGGCCTCACGGTGCGGGACATCGGCCTGTGGGAGCTCAACGAGGCGTTCGCCGTGCAGGTGCTCTACTGCCGCGACCGGCTCGGCATCCCGGACGACCGGCTCAATGTCGACGGCGGCGCGATCGCCATCGGCCACCCGTTCGGCATGAGCGGACAGCGCCTCACGGGCCACGCGCTGCTGGCCGGCAAGCGCATGGGCGCACGCTACGTGGTGGTGACGATGTGCGTGGGCGGCGGCATGGGGGCGGCGGGGCTGTTCGAGGTGACGTAGTCAGACCGGATCACGAGCGAGGGGGCCATGGGCGAAGAGAAGCGCGATAACGACGCGAAGAAAGCGCTGTTGCTGATGTTTGCGGTCAATCTGCTGAATTTCTTCGATCGCCAGCTCCCGGGCGTGCTCGGCGAGCCGATTCGCAAGGAGTTCGGCCTGAACGACTCGCAGCTCGGCCTCATCGGGACCGCGTTCACGCTGGTGTACGCCGCCGTCGGCCTGCCCATCGGACGTCTGGCCGACACCTGGGTGCGCACGCGGCTCATCGCCATCGGCGTCACGGTGTGGAGCGCGTTGACGGCCGCGAGCGGGCTCGTGACCAGCTACTGGGGGCTGGTCGCGGCACGGCTCGGTGTCGGCGTGGGCGAGGCCACGTGCTCGCCGGCCTGCCAGTCGCTGCTCGGCGACCTGTTTCCGCCGCAGCAGCGCTCGCGCGCGCTCGGCGTGTTCATGCTCGGCCTGCCGCTCGGGCTGTGCCTGTCGTACCTCACCGCCGCGTGGCTGGCGTATGAATACGGCTGGCGCGCCTGTTTCATGATCGCGGCGGTGCCCGGGTTCATCGTGGCGCTGCTGGTGCTCAAACTACCCGAGCCGGTGCGCGGCGGCGCGGACGCGGCCCGCGCGGCACCGGCGCAGTCGCCGGCCGCGGCGGCCCGCGCCTCCGGCTGGCAGCCGTTCGTGCGCGTCCTGCGCATCAAGACACTGTGGTGGATCGTGATCTCGGGCGCGCTCCACAATTTCAACATCTACGCCATCAACGCGTTCCAGACGCCGTTCCTGCAGCGCTACCACGCGCTCAACCTGCGGCAGGCGGCGCTGGTGTCCGCGCTGGTGGTCGGGCTGGTCGGCGCCATCGGGCTGCTGGCGGGCGGCTGGGCGTCGGACCGGCTGAGCCGCCGCCGCGCCGATGGCCGGCTGCTGCTGGCCTCGGCCACCATGATGGCGTCCGTGCCCTGCGTGTTCCTCGCGCTGGCGCAGCCGCCGGGGTCGATCCTGGCGTTCATGATTCCGATGGCGCTCGGCACCACGTTGAGCTTCGTCTACTACGCCACGGTGTACGCGGCCATCCAGGACGTGGTCGAGCCGCGGCTGCGCGGCACCGCGGTGGCCATCTACTTCTTCGCGATGTACGTCATGGGCGCGAGCCTCGGCACCTACGTCACCGGCGTGCTCTCGGACAAGCTGGCACGACGCGCGATGGCCGACGCCGGCGCGCCCGCGATGACCGAGGCCTTCCGCGCCATCGGCCTGCACGACGCGATGTACGTGATCCCGGTGCTGGCACTGGTCTGCGCGCTGGTGCTGTTCGCCGCCTCGCGCACCGTCACGGCGGACATGGTCGTCAAGCCGGTGCGGGAGCATTGAGCCATGCCCGTGCACCCGCTGGCCCAGGCCATCCTCGACGTCTACAACGCCCTGCCGCCGCCCGAGGACGTCGGCGTCGAGCCGGCGCGCGCCCGTTCGCGCGAGATGGCGCGCCGTGCGCCGCGCGGGCCGGAGGTGGCGGGGGTGGTCGACGCGGTGGCGCATTGCGCGCACGCCGACCTGCCGGTGCGCATCTATCTACCGGCGGGCGCCGGGCCGGGGCGCGAGCCGGCGCCGGTGCTGGTGTACCTGCACGGCGGCGGCTTCGTGCTCGGCGATCTCGACGCCGGCGACGCGCATTGCCGCCAGTTCTGCGCCGGGGCTGGTTGCATCGTGGTGTCGGTGAACTACCGCCACGCGCCCGAGCACCCGTTTCCGGCGGCCGTCGAGGATGCCTACGCGAGCGTCGCCTGGGCGGCGCACAACCTGGGTAGTTGGAACGGAGATGCGCGCCGGCTCGCGGTGGCGGGCGCCAGCGCCGGCGCCACGCTGGCCACGGTCGCGACGCACATCGCGCGCGAACGCGGCGGCCCGCCGATCTGCTTTCAGCTGCTGCTCGTGCCGGGCACCGACATGGAGCACGACTATCCTTCGTACCGCGAGAACGCCGCGGGCTTCGGCCTGACTCGCAACACCATGCGCTGGTTCGGCAGACAGTACTTCCGCGATCCGGCCGAGCGCCTGCATCCGCATGCCTCGCCGCTGCGCGCGCCGACGCTCGCCGGCCTGCCGCCGGCGTCCATCCTCACCGCGGAATACGACCCGATGCGCGATGAGGCCGCGGCGTACGCCGCGGCGTTGCGTGCGGCCGGCGTGCCGGTGCGTCATCAGTGCTATGCGGGGTTCATCCACCTGCGCCTGGGCCCCGCGGCCGACGCCGACATGGTGCGCGATCTGCGCGCCGCATTCGGTGCGCCGTAGTCGGTGCCGCCGAACCGCGGGCTTCCAGCCGCCGCAGCCGGCGCTTGCGGGCGCCACCACGACAGGACCGTATTTATCATGCGAACGGCGCGCCCGGTGCCACGACGCATCGGCCAGGGGTCGCGCCGGGCAAGCCCAGCCTATCTACTCTCCGTCGAAGCTGCGTCGCCGCTACTGCGGCGCCGGCCGGCCCGGCTCTGCGGGCGGCGGGCCCATGCGGCGCTGGCGCTTGTGCAGCTGATCGAACCGGGCCAGCTGCGCGGGTGTGAGCACCGCGGCGAGCTGCGCATGGATTTCCGCGTCCGCCTGCTCGCGGCGCGCGTACATCTGGTCGCGCGTCGGATGTGTGCCCGAGCCTTCGAACTGGGCGCGCTCGGCTTCCATCTTCGCGTGCTGCGCGTCGAAGATCGCGCGCACCTGCGCCTGCTGCTCGGGTGTGAGGCCGAGTTCCTGTGCGAGATGCTCGAGGGGCGGGCCACCGCGCGCCATGCCGGGCGTCGGGCCATCGGGCGGATCAGCGAGGGCGAGCGTGGTGGCGGTCGCGAGGGCGGCAAACAGCAGCGTGCGTTTCATGCGTGCTCCTTGGTGGCGAGCCCGGATGATGGCGCGCGATCCGTGTCCCAAATTGTCAAACGTTGTCAGCGTGCGTCACGAATTCTTGCAGGTTGGCGACGGGCGCCTACCGGCGTTCGGTATTCTGCAGCAGCTTCGCGAGCTGGTCCTTCCACAGAGCGGCCACGGTGTGCGACCCGTGGCCGCGTGTGTCCTTGCTGAGCGGGATCACGACCGCGCTGCCGTTCTTCACCCGCACGATCTCGCGCTCGAGAATTCCGAGCTCGGGCGGGTTGATGAGATCGTCGGCCGAGTTCACCGCGATCAGCGGTGCGCGGATCGTCTCGAGCGCCGGCGCCGGGTCGTAGTCGCGCGAGGCGCCGATCTGATACAGCACGTCGTTCGCGTCGGTGTTCGCCATCGATGCCGAGAGCGCCGCGTCGAGCACGACATCCGCCTTCGTGAGCGTCGGCATCTGCTCCTGTCTGAGCCGTGGATTGCTGCCCATGAAATAAATGAGCGCGTTCGCGGTGCGCAGGCTCGGAGGCTGCGAGGTGTATTCGCCGCCTTTCCACTCCGGGTCGTTGCGAATGCCGTCGATGATGGCCTTGCGCCAGACGCGGTTGCGGCCGGAGATCTGCCCGGGCAGGCTGGCGAGCGGCATCAGCGCGTCCATGAAATCAGGATGGCGTTCTCCCCACACCCAGGTGTGCATGCCCCCCATCGACGTGCCCATGACCAGGCGCAGATGGTTCACCTTCAGGCCTTCGCTGAGCAACCGGTACTGCGCTTCGACCATGTCGGTGTAGCCGTACTGCGGGAATTTCGCATGCAGTCCGTCGCTGGGCTTCGAGGATTGCCCATGCCCGATGCCGTCGGGCAGCACGATGAAATACCGGTTGGCGTCGAGCAGTTGGCCGGGGCCGAACAGTGCGCCGGCGAATTCGGGCCGCAGGAACTGTGCGCCGGAGCCGCCCGTGCCATGGCCTATCCACACCGCGTTGCGAACCACGCCCTGCGCGTCCCTGCGCGGCTTGCCGAGCGTGCGGTAGTGCAGCCGCAGCTCGGGCAGCTTCTCGCCGGAAGCGAACACGAAGTCACGGATGAGAAAATCGCCTTCGGCCGGGGCCGGGTAGTTCGTCGGCGCGGCGGCGCGCGCGGGCTCGGGCTTCAGCGCCGGCAGAATGACGTTGGAGATGGTGTCCGCGGAAATCGTGTGACGCGAGCCCTCGACTATTTCCACGTGGAAGGAGCCCGCGCCGATCGTTGCCAGCGCTGCGCGCACGCGCGCCTCGTAGGCGTGCACCGCGGGCGCGAACCCGCGCTCCGCGGCCGGCAGCGCGGCGAGGCGCGGCAGCGTCGGGTCGTGGTGCGTGGCGCTGAAGCAGCACGGATCGTCGCGGTTCAGCACCTGGATCTGCATCCGCCCCGCGCCGGCCGCGCCGAGCACGTACAGATCCGGATAGCCCGCGAGCGCGTAGAAGGCGGCGTGGATCTGCTCTTCGTCGTGCGAATATTTCTCCTTGCGCAGATAGAGCGGCACCGAGCCCGCGATGGGGATGCTGAGCGCGATGCGCGGATCGAGCGCGGCGTACACGGTCGTCGTCCAGCCGCCGCCCGAGAAGCCGATCATGCTGAAGTCGCGGTATTCCGGCTGCCCGGCCGCCAGGTGGTTGATGACCCGCGCCGTGGGCTCCAGGAAGAAGGCGAGCCCATTGCGCCCCGGCGGCGCGGTACCGAACACTTCGGCGTGCTTGCCCGGCTCGCACTGCTCGTCCGACTGCAGCGGCATGTACACCGCGGCCACGCCGAACCCCTCGTGCACCAGCGCGCGAATGGTCTGTTCGAGGCCATAGCCCTTGCCGTCTTCCGCGAACGTGGCCGGACAGCCGTGGCCGTCGACCAGGACGACGAGGCGATTCTGTTTGCGCGCCGGGATGAAGTGATACGCGCCCACGACCACCGGTGCGCCGGAGGAGCGAGGCATCGTCACGCGCAGCTCGTCGACGCGCTCGAGGTTTGCCAGCGCGCGGACCGGGCTGTCGACGCCGCGCGCGGCGAGCTCGCTCGCGGCGGTGGGAAAACCCTCCGTGCCCCAGATGAACTCGATGAGCCGGCGGCGTTTGGCCGCGACGTCCGCGGGCTGTTCGACGGTGATGGCGTAGTCGTCGGCGGCCGCGCGCGCGGGAGCAATGTGCAACGAGAGCGCGGCCAGGGCGGCCGATAGCAGTGTCGGCAAATGTACGATCCTCATGGCGAAATGATACTTTCTTCGCATGGCGGAACGGCAACTCATTCCAGCCGCGGGCGCGGTCGCCCTGCGGCTGAACCGCGGCGAGCGGCTGCGCATCATCGACACCGAGGGCGGGCAGACCGGCGATCTCGTGGTTTTCTCGCTGGATGGGTCGCAGCGGCTCGCGAGCGGCCGCAGCTTCGACTACGGCGGCAAGATCTACCTAACAACCGGCGACGCCATCTGGTCCGACCGCAGCGAGAAGATGCTCACCATCGTCGCGGACCAGGTCGGCCGCCACGACATGCTGTACTCGCCGTGCAGTCTCGAGATGTACCGCCTGCAATACGGCATCACCGGTTATCACGCGAACTGCCACGACAACCTGTGCAATGCGCTGCGCACGCTCGGCGTGCGGCCCGAGCCGCTGACCAATGCGTTCAATTTCTTCATGAATGTGCAGATCGCGCCGGACGGCAGGCTGTCGTTCGCGCCGCCGAGCTCGCGGGCCGGCGACTCCTTCGAAGTGCGTGCCGAGATGGACCTGGCGGTGGCCATATCCGCCTGTCCGGTACCCACGTGCAACGGCGGTGCGCCGCCACGGCCGCTGGCCTGTGAAGTGATGCGCGCATGACGGCCCGGCGTTGGCGCGCGACGGGTTGTTTGCTGCTGTCGTTCGCGGCCGTCGCGCGGGCCCAGCACAGTGGCGCGCCGCCGGAGCAGGCGCCGATCCGCGCTTCGAAGATCATCCTGGTCGGCGACTCGACGGTCGCGGTGCAGGGCGGCTGGGGCGGCAGCTTCTGCGCCGAGCACGTCACCTCGTTCGCCGCCTGCGTGAACCTGGGCCGCGGCGGACGCAGCTCGGGCAGCTATTTCGCGGAGAAGTCCTGGGATCTCGCGCTGAACGAGGCGCGCGCACCGGGCTACGCCGCGACCTGGATACTGATCCAGTTCGGCCACAACGATCAGCCGGGCAAGCCGGGCCGGTCCACCGATCTCGCCACCGAATTCCCGGCCAACATCGCGCGCTACGTGGTCGAGGCGCGCTCCGCGGGCGCGCAGCCCGTGCTGGTCACACCCCTGACGCGCCGCCAGTTCCAGAAGGGCGAGCTGCAGAACGATCTTGCGCCCTGGGCGGCGGCCACCGCCCGCGTGGCCGCGGAGTTGAAAGTACCGCTGGTCGACCTGAATGCGCTCAGCAGCCGGGCGGTGCAGGAGATGGGGTCCACGCGCGCGAACCGCTTCGCACAGCGCCGCCCGACGGCGGCAGTGGCGGCCGCGGCCGCCGAAGGCACGACCATCCCGGCAGCAACGGAGTTCGACGACCAGCCGCCGCCCGCCGGCGTCCCCGGCATGGCGCAGCCGAAGTTGTCGTTCGACTACACGCACCTCGGGCGCGAAGGCGCGGACTACTTCGCGGCGATGATGGCCGGCGAGCTCGCGCGGCAGGTGCCCGACCTGCGACCGCTGCTCATTCCCTGAGCCGCCGCGGTGAATCGGATAGTTAGTGTCGGCGTGCTGGCGCTGTGGTGCGCATGGACGCCGCGAATGGCGTGCGCCGGACCTGCCGCGGCGCCGGCGCCGCTCTACACGGTAGCTCCCGGCCTCTTCGACGCTTCCAAGCCCGATCTCGGACTGCGCGCCGCCGCCGGCGCCGAGACCGTCACCATCTTTCGGCCCGGCGAGGGCACCGACCAGTTCAGCAACGGCGTCGTGCTGATTCCGTTCAAGGGCCGGTTGTACGCGCAATGGCAGTCCTCGGCGCGCGACGAGGACGCGCCCGACACCTGGGTTGCCTACAGCAGCAGCGACGACGGCGGGAGCTGGACCGCCCCGCGGGCGCTGGCGCCGCGCGGCCAGGCCGGAAAGCAGGGCGGACGCATGCACTCCAGCGGCGGCTGGTGGACCGATGGTCACACGCTC
>JBIOZI010000100.1:0-7428 GCA_044871085.1 Steroidobacteraceae bacterium
GTCGCTCCGCCAGGCGCCCGATCATCTCGGCGAGCTCGTGCCATTGCTTGCCCCAACCTAACAAACGCACGGCATCGGCGATCACCACGTGCTCGGTCTGCGAGATGGTGGTCGGGACCTTCTTCGGCTTCACCGTGGCCGGGCGCTGGGGCTCCCGGCGCCTGGCCGCCGGTGCCGCCGCGGCGGGCGGCCTGGCGGGCGTGCCGGCGCGCGGCGCGGGCGCCATGCGCGCGGGATGCAGCTGTGGCATCTGGCGCGTGGTCTCGGAAGTGCGCCGGTGCTCGCCCGTTCGCCCGGTATCTTTCGCCGCGGCCGGCGTGCGCGCCCGGACAGTTTCGGCGGTGCCCGCCGAGCGGGCCGGCGCCGGACGCGGCGCGGGCTCGGGCTTCGCGGCCAGCACGTCGCGGCGCTCGGTCTCGTGCGTGGCCAGCGGGATGAACCGGTCCACCGTCGTGACGCCGACCAGCGTGGCGAGGAATCCCATGATCTCGATGCCTTCCACGAACGCGCGGTCGCCTTCGACCTGGCGCTGCGCGACGATGCGCTTCAAGGCGATGATGCGTTTGCGCGCGAGCTGGATGATCCAGCGCTGCGGCCGTTCGTGTCGCGGCCAGGGCTGCACGTGCCAGTAGCGCTCTTCGTCGAGCGCGGCGTATTTCGCGTGCAGGTCGAGGCTGGTCTCCCATCGGTCGAGCAGCGATTCGAGCTGGTCGAGCTGCTCGCCGGGTACGGAGTCGTTGTTCATGCGCGCAAGATTAGCCCCAACCGAGTGCAACGTTCTTCCATTCGAAAACGCAATTGTGCGCGACAGCACAGTTACGAGCGGGCTACGATGCCGCCAAACAAAGAACGCACGGGGAGAGCTGCGCGATGTTGCCATTCCCGCCTCGCCGAGGCGTGACCAAGGTCGTGTCCGCGACGATCGTCTACACGATCGCAATGCTCGCACTCGTGTCCGCGGCGGCCGCGCGCGACGTCCGGGTCGCGGTGGTCATCGACGGCCCGGCCGGCCGGCAAGTCTTCCCCGTGGCCGCCATCGAACGCGAGATCGCGAACGTCGCGGCGCCCGACACCCGCATCCTGCTGCCGGCCGACAAGCGCTTCGTCGGTGACTGGTCGCTCGGCGGCGCCGCGACGGTGCTCGAGCGCGCGCTCTCCGACCGCGACGTGGACGTCGTCATCACGCTCGGCATCCTGGCCTCGCAGCAGGCGGCGCACCGCGCTTCGCTGCCGAAACCGGTGATCGCGCCGCTGGTCATCGATCCCATCCTCCAGGACTATCCACTCACCGGGGGGCGCAGCGGGCGTCACAATTTTGCCTATGTCGCGGACTTCCAGAGCGTCGCGAACGAAGTGCGCGCCTTCCACGACATCGTCCAGTTCAAGCATCTCGTGGCGCTGGTCGACGATTCGCTGCTCGGCGCGCTGCCGCAGCTCGGCGCCAAGGCCACCGACCTGGCGGCGGCGCTCGGCGTTCGCATCGACATCGTGCGCGTGGGCGCGGACGTGGAGTCGGCGCTGGCCGCGCTGCCGCCGGGCACCGACGCGATATACGTGACGCCGGTGCGCTTCAGCGAGCCGCAGGTGCGCGACCTCGCGCGCGGTCTCGCCGCGCGCAAACTACCCACGTTCTCGGTCATCGGACGCAGCGAGCTCGCCGCCGGCATGCTCATGACCACCGGCGGCGCGGAGCGCGATACGGAACGCCTCGCGCGGCGTGTCGTGCTCATGATCCAGCGCATCGCCCTGGGCGAAGACCCCGCGCGCTTCGAGGTCGCCTTCCCGACCTCGCAGCGGCTGGTCATCAACATGCAGACCGCGCGCGACATCGGGTTCTCGCCGCGCTGGCAGTTCCTCGCCGACGCCGAGCAGCTCAACGCGGACGTGGCCGGCACGCAATCCCTGACGCTGCTCGAGGCGATGCGCGCCGCGCTCGATGCGAACCCGGCGCTGGCCGCGAGCCGCGAGCGCCTCGGCAGCGCGGGCGACGACGTCGCGATCGCGCGCAGCAATCTGCTGCCCAGCCTGACGGCGGCCGCGACGCGCACGCGCATCGACGAGGATCGCGCGAATCCGCTGTTGCAGGCCGAGGATTCCACCAGCGCGGGGCTCGAGTTCAGCCAGGTCATCTTCTCCGAGCGGGCGTGGGCGGGTTATTCGATCGCCAGGTCGCTGGAAGCCGCGCAGCGCCACGGCCAGCACGCCGACGTGCTCGACACGCTCACCGATGCGGCCGGCGCCTATCTCAACCTGCTGCGTGCCCGGTCGGTGGAGGACGTGCGCCGCCGCAACGTCGAGAACACGCGCAAGAACCTCGAGACCTCGCGCGTGCGCGAGGAGGTGGGGCTCGGGGGCCGCTCGGACTATCTACGCTGGGTGGCGCAGCTCGCGCGCGACAAGCAGAACCTGCTGGCCGCCGAAGCACAGCGCCGCCAGGCGCACACCGAGCTCGCGCGCATCCTGCACCGGCCGGCGACCCGTTCCTTCGTCACGGCGGACTCGGGCCTCGACGATGCGCTCGGGCTGGTCTCGAGCCCGCGCACGCAGGCCTTCCTCGACACCCCCGCGAAATGGGAGGTGTTCATGGAATACGCCGTGCACACCGCGCTCGCCAACGCACCGGAGATCGCCCGGGCCGGCGCGGTGATCGAAGCGCGGCAGCGCGCGTTGGATTCCGCATCGCGCGCGTACTTCCTGCCCGATCTCGCGCTGGTGTCGAATGCCTCGCGGCTCACGCAGCGCAGCGGCGCGGGCTCGCTGGCCGTGCCCGGCGCGCCCGACGACGAGTCGTGGAGCATCTCGTTGCAGGCTTCGCTGCCGTTGTTCACGGGCGGGCTGCGCGGAGCCGAGCGCTCGCAGGCGCGGCACGAGCTGCGCGCCAGCGAAGCCGACAAGGCCAGCGCCACCGACGGGGTCGAGGCGCGCACGCGCGCGGTCCTGCATCGCACCGCCAGCTCGTGGCCCGCCATCGACCTGTCGCGCGAGGCCGCGGCGGCCGCCGACGAGAATCTCGCGATGGTCAGCGACGCCTATGCGCGCGGCGCCGTGTCCGTCACCGACCTGATCGATGCGCAGGAGGCGGCGCTGTCCGCGGGCCTCGCGGCCACCGACGCGAAGTACGGTTTCCTCATCGACTTCGTGAACGTGCTGCGCACGATGGGCGAATTCGAAATCCTGCTCGACCCGGCTTCGCGCGAGGGCTGGTACGGGCGCATCGACGAGTGGTTCCACTCGCATCCCGCGCCGAAATGACGGCTCCGTTTGAAACCTGAGCAGGGGTTGCCTCGAATGCGATACGACAACAATGGCCGAGTCCTTGGGCCACTCTTATTTATGGCGGGCGCGGCGCTGCTCGCCGGTTGTGGCGCCAAGAAAGAGCCCGAAGTGCTGGTGCGGCCCGTGCGCTCGATGCTGGTCGCCGGCGGCGCGATGGGCCAGAGCGCCACGTACACCGCGGAGATCCGCTCGCGGTACGAAACGGATCTGGCTTTCCAGGTGGGTGGCAAGCTCGTGCGCCGCGACGTCGACGTCGGCGCGACGGTGAAGAAGGGCCAGGTGCTGGCGCAGCTCGACCAGACGGATCAGCAGCTCGGCGTGGATGCCGCGCGCGGCGCGGTGCCGGCGGCGCAGTCGGACCTCGACCGCTCGCGCAGCGAGGAGGCACGGTTCCGCGACCTGCTGGAGCGCGGCCTGACTACTCGCGCGCAGTACCAGGCGCAGCAGACCGCGGTGCGCTCGGCCGAGGCGAAGCTGTCGCAGGCCACGGCGGAATTGCGCCTCGCGCAGCAGCGGCTCGGCTATACGACGCTGCGCGCGGACCAGGATGGCGTCGTCACGCGCATCCAGGTCGAGGCGGGCGCGGTGGTTGCACCGGGCCAGCGCGCGCTCAGCATCGCGCGGCCGAGCGAGCTCGAGGCGGTGTTCGATGTTTCCGACGGCCGCATCGGCGAAGTGCGCCCGGGCTCATCGGTGGTCATCACGGAGCTGGCCGCGGATGGCTCGGCCTGGGCCGGACGCGTGCGCGAGATATCGCCCTCGGCCGACCCGGTCACGCGCACCTACCAAGTGCGCACGTCGATCGTCAACCCGCCGGCATCACTGCGGCTCGGCATGACGGTGAGCGTGACGCTGCCGCTGGTCGGCGGCGCGCCGAACGTCGTGCTGCCGTCCACCGCCATCTTCCAGAAGGACGGCAAGCCGGCGGTGTGGATCGTCAAGGCCGACAACACCGTCGAGCTGCGGTCCGTGGCGGTGGAGCGCTATGACACCGAGCGCGTGTACGTCGCCGACGGCCTGCGCACCGGCGAGCGCGTGGTGACCGCCGGCGTGCACCGGCTCTCTGCGGGTGAGAAGGTCAAGCTCGCGGTAGAAAAGCCGTGACCGGGCAACACGCGCCGCCCGGGGAGCGCGGCGGGTTCAATCTGTCGGCGTGGGCGCTCGAGCACAAACCGCTCATCGGCTTTCTCATGGTGATCGCGTTGCTCGCGGGCCTGCGCGCATACCAGAACCTGGGCCGCGACGAGGATCCGCCGTTCACCATCAAGACCATGGTGGTGAGGGCGATGTGGCCCGGCGCGGATGCGGTGCAGACCGCCAAACAACTCACCGACCGGCTGGAGAAGCCGCTCGAGTCGCTCGAGTACCTCGACTTCGTCGCCAGCTACACCAAGCCGGGCGAAGCGACGATCATGGTCAACCTGCGCGACAGCACTCCGCCCAAGGCCGTGCCCGAGCAGTGGTACCAGGTGCGCAAGAAGCTGGGTGACATCAAGGGGCAGCTGCCGCAGGGGGCCTTCGGGCCGTTCTTCAACGACGATTTCGGCGACGTCTACGGCGTCGTCTACGCGCTCACCAGCGACGGCTTCACGTCGCGCGAGCTGCGCGACACCGCCGAGTTCATCCGCGCCGAGCTGCTGCGCGTGTCGAACGTGGGCAAGGTCGATCTGATCGGCGTGCAGGACGAAGTGGTCTACATCGACCTGTCGCTGCGCCAGATGGCAGGCCTCGGCATCGATCCGGACCTGGTCGCCGCGACACTGGCCACGCAGAACTCCGTCCACGCCTCGGGCACCATCGAGACCTCCGGCGAGCGCATCTTCGTGCGCGTCAGCGGCGCACTGGATTCGGTGGCGGCGCTCGAGAACGTGGCCATCCGCGTCGGCGACCGGCAGGTGCGGCTCAAGGATTTCGCGCGCGTGTCGCGCGGCTACCGCGATCCGCCGAATCCGCAGTACCGGTACGACGGCCAGCCCGCGATCGGCCTCGGCATCGCGATGCGCAAGGGCGGCAACGTGCTCGACCTGGGCGTTGCGCTCGAGAAGGAGCTGCGGCGCATCGAGAGCGACCTGCCGGTCGGCATCGACCTGCATCGCGTCGCCAACCAGCCCGAGGTGGTCGAGGAATCCGTCGGGCAGTTCACGCGCGGCCTGTTCGAGGCCATCGGCATCGTGCTCATCGTGAGCTTCCTCAGCCTCGGGGCGCGCGCCGGCCTGGTGGTCGCGATCAGCATCCCGCTGGTGCTCGCGATCGTGTTCGTGTTCATGGAGGTGTTCGACATCAGCCTGCAGCGCATCTCGCTGGGCGCGTTGATCATCTCGCTGGGATTGCTGGTCGACGACGCGATGATCGCCGTCGAGATGATGGTCAAGAAGATGGAGGAAGGCTGGGACAAGTTCCGCGCGGCCACGTTCGCCTACACCTCCACCGCGTTTCCGATGCTCACCGGCACGCTGGTGTCGGTCGCGGGGTTCCTGCCGGTCGGCTTCGCGAAGTCCGGCGCGGGCGAGTACTGCTTCACGCTGTTCGCGGTGGTGGCCATCGCGCTGCTGGTCTCGTGGGTGGTCGCCGTCATCTTCACGCCCTACATCGGCGTGGCGGTGCTCAAGGAGCAGCCGGCGGGCGGGCATCATGCGCAGGCGGAGACGCCCATGACGGCACGATTCCGCAGGGCGCTGGTGGGTTCCCTGCGCAACCGCGGCTGGGTGATGCTCGGAACGCTGGGTGCGTTCGTGGTCGCATTGATTCTCTTCGGCTTCGTGCAGCAGCAGTTCTTCCCCTCGTCGAGCCGTCCCGAGCTCATGGTCGACCTGCGGCTGGCGCAGAGCGCCTCGATCGAGGCCACCGAGACGGAAGTGAAGCGCTTCGAGAAGGTGCTGCTGGCCGATCCCGACGTCGTCTATCACAGCTTCTACGTCGGTTCGGGCGCGGTGCGCTTCTATCTACCTTTGAACCAGCAGCTCGAGAACGCCAACTTCGCCCAGGCCGTGGTGCTGACGAGGAGCTACGAGGTGCGCGACGCCGTGCGCGCGCGGCTCGAGAAGGTGCTCGCGGAGGATTTCGACACGCTCATGGCGCGCGTCGAGCCGCTGTCGCTCGGGCCGCCGGTGGACTGGCCGCTGCAGTACCGCGTCAGCGGGCCGGACGTGAGCGGCGTGCGCGGCTTCGCCGAGACCGTCGCCGCGACGCTGCGCGCCAACCCCAACACGCGCGTGGTGAATTTCGACTGGAACGAGATGACCAAGTCGATGCGCATCGAGGTCGACCAGGACAAGGCGCGCCAGCTCGGCATCAGCTCCGAGCAGGTGGCGCGCGCGCTCAATTCGGCGTTGTCGGGACGCACCGTCACGCAGTTCCGCGAGGACATCTACCTCATCGACGTGCAGGGCCGCGCCGAGGCGCGCGACCGCGGCGACATCGCGCGGCTGCGCGACCTCGAGATCGGCATCGCGGGAGGCAATTCCGTGCCGCTGGCGCAGATCGCGCGCTTCGAATACGGTCTGGAGGAAACCGTCATCTGGCGGCGCAACCGTCTCGCCACCATCACCGTGCAGGCGAAGATCGCGGACGGACTCACGGCGGCGACGGTCTCCGGGCAGCTGCAGCGGCCGGTCGAGGCGCTCATGGCCAAACTACCGCCGGGGTACCGCATCGAGATCGGCGGCTCGGTGGGCGAGAGCGCGAAGGGCTCGGCCTCGATCATGGCCGTGGTGCCGGTGATGTTCGTCATCATGCTGTTCATCCTGATGCTGCAGCTCCACAGCACGCAGAAGCTGCTGCTGGTGATGCTCACCGCGCCGCTGGCCATCATCGGCGTCACGATCGCGCTGCTCGTCAGCAACCGGCCGTTCGGTTTCGTCGCCATGCTCGGCGTGTTCGCGCTGGTCGGCATGATCATCCGCAACTCGGTGGTGCTGATGGCGCAGATCAAGGAAAACGAGGATGCGGGCATGGAGCGCGGCGCGGCCATCGTCGATGCGACCATGCACCGCCTGCGGCCCATCCTGCTGACCGCCGCGGCGGCCATCCTCGGGTTGATCCCCATCGTGAGCGAGGTGTTCTGGGGGCCCATGGCCATCGCGATGATGGGCGGGTTGTTCATCGCGACCGTGCTCACGCTGATCTTCCTGCCGGCGTTGTACGCGGCCTGGT
>JBIOZI010000101.1:0-10038 GCA_044871085.1 Steroidobacteraceae bacterium
CGGCGCGCCGTGGCTTTATGGCAGTACCGGGCGAGGCGCGCTACCTTTACGCCCGCATGCTGCAACCCTCGATCAGATCAGATCTTCGCGCCATCGTCGGCGAGCAGGGCATGCTCGAAGGCGCCGCGGTGCGCGAGCGCGCCGCGACGCTGTTTCACGGCCGCGTGGAATCCGACCTGCTCGTGCGGCCGCACAGCACCGCGCAGGTGTCCGCGATCCTCACGCTCTGTCACCAGCGCGGCCAGTCCGTGGTCGTGCACGGCGGGCTCACGGGCCTCGTGAACGGCGCGGATGCCGAGGCGCGTGACGTCGTGCTGTCGCTCGAATCCATGAACGCCATCGAGCGCGTCGACGTGTCCGGCCGTTCGCTGCGCGCGCAGGCCGGTGCCAAGCTCGGCGAAGTGCAGCGCGCCGCCGACGAGCACGGCATGGTTTTCCCGCTCGACCTGGGCGCGCGCGACAGCGCGACGGTGGGCGGCAACATCGCCACCAACGCGGGCGGCCTGCGCGTCCTGCGCTACGGCATGATGCGCAACCTCGTGCTCGGCATCGAAGCCGTGCTGGCCGACGGCACCGTGCTGACCTCTCTCAACCGCATGCTCAAGAACAACGCCGGGTACGATCTCAAGCAGCTGTTCATCGGCACCGAGGGCACGCTCGGCGTCGTGACGCGCGCGGAGCTGCGGCTGGTGTCGCGCACGCGCAGCCAGGAGACTCTGCTGGCGGCGCTGCCGAGCTTCGAGGCGTTGACGGAGCTGCTCGGCCGGCTCGACTCCGGCCTCGGCGGGCAACTCGCCGCCTTCGAGGCGATGTGGGGCAACTACTACGACTTCAACACGGCGGCGCCGGCGCAGAACAGCGCGCCGCTCGCGCGTGGCGCGCCGTTCTATGCGATCGCCGAGACGCTCGGCGGAGATCCCGACGCGGACCGCGCGCGGCTCGAGGCGGTGCTGGCCGAGGCGCTCGAGGCGGGCGTGGTCACCGACGTGACCCTCGCGAGCTCCGAGGCCGAGCGGCGCGGCATCTGGAACATCCGCGAGGACGTTTGGCAGCCGAAGAACCTCGCGCCGCTGCTGACGTTCGACGTGAGCCTGCCCATCGAGAACATGAAGGCCTATGCCGGCGAGGTGTGCGACGGCGTGCGGGCGTTCGCCGGCGAGAATCGCTGCTTCGTGTTCGGTCACATGGCGGACGGCAATCTGCACCTGGTCATCGCGGCGGGCGACGACGCGGCGACGCGCGCCCGGGTCGAGGGCATCGTGTACCGCCCGCTCGCGGCCATCGGCGGTTCCGTGTCGGCCGAGCACGGCATCGGCCTCGAGAAGCGCGACTATCTACCCCTGTCGCGCACCGCCGCGGAGATCTCCACGATGAAGCTCATCAAGCGCGCCCTCGACCCCAAGGGCATCCTCAACCCCGGCAAGGTGTTCGCATGAGCCGACCGGCGCACCTCGCGCGCGCCCGGCGCGAAGTCTCGGTGGCGGCCACGCAGTTCGCATGTGGGTGGGATGTCGCGGCGAACATCGCGTCGGCCGAGAAGCTGGTGCGCCAGGCGGCGAAGCAGGGTGCGCAGATCATCCTGATCCAGGAACTGTTCGAGACGCCGTACTTCTGCATCGAGCAGGACTCGCGGCACCTGCGCATCGCGACCAGCGTGGCCGACAACCGCGCCGTGAGCCACTTCTCGAAGATCGCGCGCGAGCTCGGCGTCGTGCTGCCGATCAGCTTCTTCGAGAAAGCGAACAACTCGTTCTTCAATTCGGTCGCGATACTCGATGCCGACGGCGCAAACCTCGGCGTCTACCGCAAAGCGCACATCCCCAACGGGCCCGGCTACCAGGAGAAGAACTACTTCAGCCCCGGCGACACCGGCTTCAAGGTGTGGAACACGCGCTTCGCGCGCATCGGCGTCGGCATCTGCTGGGACCAGTGGTTTCCGGAGACGGCGCGCTCGATGGCCCTGATGGGGGCGGAGCTGCTGTTCTTTCCGACCGCCATCGGCAGCGAGCCGCCGCCGGCGCTGCCGGTGAATTCGCGCGATCACTGGCAGCGCACGCAGCAGGGGCATGCCGCGGCCAATCTCACCCCGGTCATCGTGTCGAACCGCATCGGCACCGAGCGTGCGGTGCAGGATCCGGACAATCTATACATCAGGTTCTACGGCTCGAGCTTCATCACCGATCCGACCGGCGCGAAGGTCGCCGAGGCGGACGAGGAGCACGAGGCAGTGCTCAGCGCGAAGTTCGACCTCGCCGAGATCGAAGAGCAGCGCAACAACTGGTTCGTGTTCCGCGACCGCCGGCCGGAGCTGTATGGCGCGCTCACCACGTACGACGGGGAGCGTCATGGCCGGTAGTTCCAAGGAAATCGACGAGATAGACGCGCTGTTTGCACGCGCCGACCATGATCACGACGGCCAGATCGACTTCACCGAGTTCCGTGCGCTGGTGCGCGAGCTCGACGATGCGTCAATGGATGACGCGACTCTGCGCGTCGGTTTCGTGGAGACGGATGTCGACGGGAACGGGCGCATCAACATCGATGAGTTCCGTGCGTGGTGGTTGAGCGACTGAAGCGCGCGCGAAAAATAAAATGGCCAAACAATCTTCGCGGTAGTTTGCGGAGTATGCTTTCGACGTTGCCGGCCCTAAGCCATCCATCGAGGCAGCGTGTCCGGCGATACAAGGAATGTTCGCGCCACTCAGGTCGCGCCCGCCGCGGCGAGCCAAGACTCTTCTTTTCAAACTTCCGCGCCGGCCATCAGCCTGCCTAAGGGCGGCGGTGCCATTCGTGGCATCGGAGAGAAGTTCTCCGCCAACCCCGTCACCGGCACGGGTTCGCTGTCCGTGCCCATCGCGACGAGCCCGGGGCGAGCCGGTTTCGGCCCACAGCTTTCGTTGTCATACGACTCGGGCGCGGGCAATGGCCTGTTCGGCCTCGGCTGGAATCTTTCGCTGCCCGCCATCACGCGCAAGACCGACAAAGGTCTGCCGCGATATCGAGACGAGGAAGAGTCCGATGTATTCATCCTGGCCGGGGCCGAAGATCTCGTGCCCGTGCTGGACGCCGATGGCCGGCGCGTCTCGACCACGCTCACGGTGCACGCGACGCGATACGAGCTGCGTGCCTATCGACCGCGCATCGAGGGTTTGTTCGCGCTGATCGAACGCTGGACGCAGGTGGATGCCGCCGGCAACGTGTTCTGGCGCACGATCAGCCGCGACAACGTCACCACCTGGTACGGGAAGTCGGCGGACAGCCGCATCGCCGATCCAGCGGATGCGGCGCGCATCTTTCAATGGGTGATCTGCGAAACGCACGACGACAAGGGAAACGTCGTCACGTATCACTATCTGCCGGAGAGTGAGGCCGGTGTCGTGACGAGCGGTGTCGAAGAAGCGAATCGCACGCGCCTCGGGCGCACTGCGAATCGCTATCTCGACCGGATCCGGTACGGCAACACGAAGCCGTATGTGCCGGCACTCGCCGCGGGGACGCCCTGGCGCAGCCCCGGCGACGTGCCCGGTCAGCATTGGATGTTCGAGGTCGTGTTCGACTACACGCGGCCGTCCGATGCGACGACGCCCGACGCGGCGACTGCGAATCCGGCCAGGTGGCGCGTGCGCGCGGATCCATTTTCGTCGCATCGCGCCGGTTTCGAGGTGCGCAACTACCGGCTGTGCCGGCGCGTGCTGATGTTCCATCATTTTGCGGAGCTGGGTGCGGCTGGCTATCTAGTCCGGTCCACCGACTTCGATTACATCGAACCCCCCGCGCTCGAGGATGCGGCGCGTGCCGGCTACACCGTCCTCGAATCCGTCACGCAGCGTGCCTGGCAAAAGCGCACGCCCGAAGACAGCGGGTACAAATCGCGCCAGTGGCCGCCGGTGACCTTTGCGTACAGCCGGCCGGTCGTCGGCAAGACCGTGCAAACCATCGCCGCCGCGGAGCTCGAGAATCTGCCGGTCGGAACCCAGGGGCCCGGCTACCGGTGGATGGATCTCGACGGCGAAGGGCTGTCGGGCGTGCTCGCCGAGCATGCCGGTGGCTGGTACTACAAGCCCAATCTCGGCGACGGCACCTTCGGACCGATGCGCGTGATCGCCGCTCAGCCGGCGTCGGCCGCCGCCGCCGGCAGCCGGCATCAATTCATGGACCTGTCCGGCAATGGCGAGGTCGACCTGGTCGACTTCACTGCGCCGACGCCCGGCTTTCACGCGCGGGACCGCGACGCAGGGTGGAAGCGCCACGTGCCGTTCGCCAACCTGCCGAACATCGACTGGCAGGATCCCAACCTGCGCTTCGTCGATCTCACCGGCGACGGGCTCGCGGAGGCGCTCGTCACCGAGCACGAAGTCTTCACCTGGTACCCGTCGCTCGATGAGCGCGGCTTCGCGGCCGCGGAGCGCACTTTTCAACCCGCGCACGAAGACGACGGACCGCGCCTGGTATTCGCCGACGGCACTCAAACTATCTTCCTGGCCGACATGTGCGGCGACGGGCTCACCGACCTGGTTCGCATCCGCAACGGCGAGGTTTGTTACTGGCCGAACTTGGGCTACGGGCGTTTCGGCCGCAAGGTCACGTTCGGCAACTCGCCGCACTTCGATCACCCGGATCTGTTCGATGCCAATCGCCTGCGCCTCACCGACATCGATGGCAGCGGCCCCATCGACATCATCTATCTTGGCCGCGGCGGCGCGCAGATCTATTTCAATCGCAGCGGCAACAGCCTGAGCGATGCGCTGATCGTCGAGCTACCCATTGCCACCGAAAATCTCGGTGCCGTGCAGGTGGCGGATCTCCTGGGCAATGGCACCGCCTGCCTGGTGTGGAATTCCCATCTGCCCGCCGATTCCGGCCGCACCGTGCGCTACATCGACCTCATGGGCGGCGCCGCGGAGTCGCGCGCAGAACATCGCTCGCACGAAAAGCCGCACCTCCTCATCGGCACCCGCAATAATCTCGGCGGCTCCACAGAGATCGAATACACGCCGTCGACGCGGTTCTATCTACAGGACAAGCTGGCCGGCCAGCCGTGGATCACGCGGCTGCCGTTCCCGGTGCATTGCGTGAGCAGGGTCACCGTGCGCGACCGCTGGCGCGGCACCGCGTTCAGCAGCACGTACAGCTATCACCACGGGTACTTCGACGGTCCGGAGCGCGAGTTCCGCGGCTTCGGCCGGGTGGAACAGGTGGACGTGGAGGACTACGGCCGGTTCGAGCGGGGCAATGCAGACAGCCCGTACATCACCTCTGACAAGACGCTCTATCAACCTCCGGTCAAGACCGTCACCTGGTATCACACCGGCGCGGCCGTCGATCGGCAGCGCATCCTCGGGCAGTTCGAGACCGAGTATTTTCCGCGGTGCTTCGCGGACCGCCTGTCGCAACAATCGGGCGCGTTCGTCGAGCGCGCGTTGCCGGAGCCCGGGCTTCCCGCGGGTTTGAATACGGAGGAATGGCGCGAGGCGCTGCGCGCCTGCAAGGGGATGGTGCTGCGACAGGAAGTCTACGAGCTGGACGTCGACGATCTTACCGGCGCGCTACCGCGGCACACACCCGTGCGGCTGTTCTCCGCGGCGACTCACAACTGCAACATCCAGCGCCTGCAACCGCGCACGGGCACGAATCGCCATGCCGTGTTTCTCGTGACCGAAAGCGAGGCGATCAGTTATCAGTATGAGCTCGAGATACCGAAAGGTAGCTCGCGGCTCGAGCCCGATCCGCGCATCGCGCACACGCTGAATCTGGTGATCGACGAATACGGCCACGTGGTGGAATCCGCGGCGGCTGTCTATCCGCGCATCGGTGTTCATGCGGATGTGATGCTGACGCCGCCGCAGCTGGCGCTCATCAGCCAGGTGCAGAGAAACGAGCGCCACCTCGCGCTGAATTCCACGAAATTCACGCGTGACATCAAGGAGCCGCATGCGCGCCGCCTGCGCGTGCCTTGTCAGAACCAGGCGTGGGAGGTCACGGGCATCTCGCCCGCGGGCCGCTACTTCACGCTGGATGAGCTCAGGAGCAGGAACCTGTCGGGCGTCGGCGCGAGCGAGCTGTCGTATCACCAGGTTGCGGACGGTACGCCGCAGAAGCGGCTGGTCGAATGCGCGCGTAGCCTGTTCTTTGCGGATGATCTCGCGACGCATCGGCCGTTCGGGGAGCACGGGCGGCTGGGGTTGGCGTATGAGAGCTACAAGCTGGCGCTCACTAAGAAACTGATCGAGAGCGTGTATGCCGATACCGCGCGGGTCGGCGCGGCGGTGGCGGCGCTGGAAGAGCAAAGCAGCGGCTTCCCGGTCAGCGGGTACTGCCGGGCGGACGGATTGTTTGCCGGACATCCCATCACACCGGAGCCACTGGAGAATCAGTACTGGATGGCCTCGGGCAGGGCGGGGTTCGAAGCCGACGCCGCCGGGCATTTCTATCTACCCGAGCGATACACCGACCCGTTCGGCAACATCACCCGGCTGGCCTACGACGCCCAGTACGACCTGTTCATCGAGTCGAGCGTCGATGCGAAGGGGAACACGGTACGCATTGCCCACGATGCAGTGGGCAAGCCGCGCTTCGACTATCGGGTGCTGGCGCCCGTCGAGATGGTGGATGCCAGCGGCAACCACAGCGAAACCATTGTCGATATCCGAGGCCTCGTGGTGGCCGCGGCCGTGAAGGGGAAGCGCGTCAATGGTGCCTGGCAAGGTGACCATCTCGACGGCTGGCCGTTTGAGCGGAGCAATCCAACAGACACGGAAGTTGCGGCGTTTTGCCTGCAGCCGGATTTCGATGCCGCGCAGAAGCAGCAGGCACGCACATGGCTGGGAACGGCGACGACGCGCTTCGTGTATCACTTCGGCGAATCGCCCACTACGACGAACCCGTCCGGGCGCATGGCAGGTGCATGCGCGTTTGCGCGTGAAGTTCATGCGGGGCAGCCCGGCGGGGACACCAGCCCGCTGCAAGTGGCGCTGGAGTGCTCGGACGGCAGCGGCGCGGTGCTCATGAAGAAGGTGCAGGCCGAAGCGGCGGCGCCCGGCGGGCCATTGCGCTGGATAGTGAACGGCCTCACCGTGCTGAACAACAAGGGCAAGCCGGTCAAGCAATTCGAGCCCGCGTTCAGCGCGACGTTCGGTTGCGAGCTGCCACAGGCCAATGGTGTCTCCACGACTACCTACTACGACGCCTCGGGGCGTCCGATGCGCGTGGAGATGCCGGACGGCACGTTCAGTCGCGTCGAGTTCTCGCCCTGGCATGTGAGAACCTTCGATGCGAATGACACGGTGAAGGAGTCGCGCTGGTATCGCGAGCGGCTCGCGGGCAGCGCGGAAGATGCCCGCGCGGCGCGCCTTGCCGCCGCGCACGCCGATACGCCGGCTGAGACACACCTCGACAGCCTCGGCCGCGAAGTGATCGCCATTGCGCACAACCGCACTGACGGCGTGGACGAGAAGTACCTGACCTTCACCAAGCTCGATGCCGAAGGCAAGCCGCTGTGGATTCGCGATGCGCGCGGCCATCTGGTGATGCAGTACGTCGCGCCTGCGAAGGCTAACAACGATCCGAGCGATGTGATGCCCGCCGGTACGGTGCCTTGCTACGACATCGCCGGAAACCTGCTGTACCAGCACAGCATGGATGCGGGTGATCGCTGGATGCTCATGGATGCCGCCGGCAAGCCGATGCTGGCGTGGGATGTAAATGAGACGCCGCAGGGCGGCGCGCCGATTCATGAGGAGCGCGTCTACGCAACCAAGTACGACGCATTGCATCGTCCAATTGCGCAGTGGCTGGCAGTGAACGGCAGCACGCGGGTGATGGTGGAGCGATACGAGTATCAGGATGCCGATCGCGATGATGCTAGCAATCTGAATGGGCAGTTGATCGAGCACTACGATCCCAGCGGCCGCATGGAGACGAAACGCCGAGACTTCAGTGGCAATGTGCAGGAGGTCCGTCGCACGCTCAACAATGCGCCCGAGGCATCGCTGATCGATTGGCAGACGGATCTCGTCAGTCAATTGGAGGTCGAAACGCACGTGCAGATCACCGAGCACGATGCAATGGGTCGCATGACCCGTATGTACAACTGGCATTGCGTGGGGGAGGGCGCGCGCGCGAGCTATCTACCGCGCTACAACGAACGCGGCGCGTTGGTCGCCGAAAAGCTGGAGATCCGAACCGCAGGTGCGATCGCCAATGCCATCCAGGAAATTCGTTACGACGCCAAAGGACAGAAGACTCACCTGAAACTCGGTAACGGCACGGTCACTGAATACACGTACGACGACCAGACTTTCCGGTTGATGCAGCTCAAGACGCGTCGCGCGGTGCCGGCGGGTGACAAGTGCTCCAACGCATTTCTGGATCCGGCCGTCATTCAGGATCTGCGCTACACCTACGATCCGGTCGGCAACATCACGCAAATCTTCGATGCTGCGCAGGCGGTCGTGCATTTCGACAATCAGCGCATCGATCCAGTCAGTCGTTACGAGTACGACGCGCTGTATCGGTTGGTGCTCGCGGAGGGTAAGGAAGGCGTTGGTGGGGAAGACGCGCCGACTCACGTTGAAAGCAGCTCACTGAGCGCTGCGTGCCCCGCGCCGGACCCGGCGGCGCTACGCAACTACACACAGCACTTTCGGTATGACCGCGTCGGCAACATCGAGCAGATGCGGCACGTCGCGGCGAATGGCAACTGGACGCGCGACTATGCCTGCGCGTTTGATGATCTGGCGCAGCCCGCGAGCAACCGACTCTGGCAGACGTGGACCGGTGGCGATCGAGACAACGCCGTCACGTATCACTACGACACACACGGCAGCATGCTGAACCTCACCAACGCGCCCGATGAATTTCGATTGCAGTGGGATCAATGCGACATGATCCGTGGCATCAATCTCGGCGGCGGCGGTACTGCGCACTACCAGTACGACAGCGGCAAACAACGAACGCGCAAGCGCATCGTCAACCAGAATGGGTTGGGTGGGTACTGGGAGCGTATCTATCTAGGCGGGTACGAGCGTTATCGCCGCTACAACGGCGACGGCTCGAAGCTGCTCGAAGAGATCGAATCGCATCACCTGTTCGAAGGCGAGCAGCGCGTGTTGCTGGTTGATGACGTCGTTGTCGGGAGCAATCCACAGACGTTGTTCCGCTACCAGTACAGCAATCATCTTGGATCAGCTTGTTTGGAGCTGGATGCGCGCGCGGAAATAATTTCGTATGAGGAGTATCACCCGTACGGTACGAGCGCGTATCGGATGATGAAGAGGGGGATCGAGGTTTCCGCGAATCGGTACCGATATACGGGGATGGAGAGAGATGAGGAAAGTGGGTTGGCATATCACTCTGCGAGGTACTACGCGCCTTGGACAGGAAGGTGGACAGGGTGTGATCCGGCAGGAGTCAACGCGGGAATAAACGTCTTTTGCTACTGCGATTGTTCGCCGAGCGGTCTGCGTGATTACACAGGACGACAAGGGTCGGGATTTGTGGGCGATGTTGTTAGCGGGAGTAAGGCGCTATTTTCCGCGTTAGACACCATTGCGACGATAGCTGGCGAATTGCCACTTAAGGTTCAAGATTTGCATGAATCGCTATGGGGGACAAATAGCCTCACGCCGATATCACGAGCGGCCGCAGGAATAAATGGTGCGGTCGTGTCCACCGGAGTAACGCTGGTAGGTGGGCTACTGCTGCTAGGGCCAGGCGTGGTGCTATTGCCAGGCGCTCTTACCGAGGTGCCGGAACAATTGAGGCATGGAGCGTCTGAAATGAAGGAAGGATTCGATACCCGTGATTCAGATCGGCTTTTCATGGGGACTGCTGAAGTTAGCGGTGCAGTTGGTACGGTCGCCGGGGCGTGCTCCCTGGTAGTAGGCGGAGTGAAAGGGGCGCGCGGATTTGTTAGGTCTATTGGTGAAGGGCCGGCCGAAGGAGTGGCAGCGGGCGGTGACGCTTATGCGCGTGAAGTCACACGGCAGCAAGTTCGATCACCTACAAGTGTCCCACCTCTTCCTCCTGTAAGTCCGGAAA
>JBIOZI010000102.1:0-6586 GCA_044871085.1 Steroidobacteraceae bacterium
GTCGCTCCAGCGGATGAATTCGTTTTCCTGCGCGCAATGCAGGCTCGCCGGAATGCGGGCGTGCTCGAGCCCCTTGAGCAGGCCGGCCAGACTCACGAGGCCGGAGGCCGCCATGGTGTGGCCGAAATTGCTCTTGGAGCTCGTGACCGCGCACTTCGTCCGGGGCGCGTCGCTCGCGCCGCGCGCCGAACGCAGCGCGCCGAAGGCGGCGTCGAGCGCGGCCAGCTCCACCGGATCACCGAGCCGCGTGCCCGTGCCGTGCGCCACGATGTGGGACACCTCGTCCGGGTCGATGCCGAAGCGCGTGTAGGTGTCCTCGATGAGCTTCGCCTGCATGCGGCCGTTCGGCGCCGTGACGCCGTTGGTCTTGCCGTCGAAGTTGATGCCGCTGGCCTTGATGACGCCGTAGACGTGGTCGCCGTTCGCGAGCGCGGCCGACAGCGGCTTGAGCATCACGACGACCACCGCCTCTCCGATGCCGATGCCGTTCGCCTGGTTGGCGAAGCTGAAGCACTCGCCGTCCGGGGAGATCATGCCGGCCTCGCTCATCTTCACCCAGGCGCGCGGCGCGAGGCTGAGCGCCACGGAGGCGACCAGTGCGGACTCGCACTCGCCCGCGCGCAGGCTCATCGCCGCCTGGTGCAACGCGACCAGGCCGGACGAGCACGCCGTGTTGGTGGCGATGGCCGGACCGTGCAAGTCGAGGAAGTACGACAGCCGCGAGGAAATCATGGCCGCGCCGCCGGTGGTGATGCCCTGGTCGGCGATCTGGCCGTACTGGCCCTCCTCCATGCCGACGAACATGCCGACATTCGTGCCGCGCAACGCCGCGGGGGAAATCCGGGCGTCCTCGATGGCGCGATACGCCTCCATCAGCAGCGCCCGCTCGGCCGGGTCCATCTCCTCGGCCTCGGCCGGCGAGATCTCGAAGAACAGCGGATCGAACTCATCGACCCCGGCGATGAAACCGCCGCGGTTCGTGCTCGATTGGTATTCGCGCCAGTTCCAGCGCGACGCGGGAATCTCGTCGATGCCGCTGCGCCCTTCGGCGAGCAGCGTCCACATCGCATCCACGCTCGCGGCCTTGGGAAACCGGCCGGACATGCCGATGACGGCGATGGGCTCGGGCGCGGCGGCGGTGGCCGGCCTGCGCTGGCGCCGTGGCGCGCGCGCGAGCTTCGCCGGCGCGGCAGCCGGGGGTGGGGCTACCGGCGCGGCGCCGGTGTCGCCGAACAACTCGCGCAGGCGCGGCTCGTGTCCGGCGATGAAGTAGTCGACGAGCTGCGCGATCGTCGAATGACTGAAGAACAGCGCCGGCGTGACGTCGATGGCGAAGCGGCCCGAGATCTGTTTCGCGAAGGCCGTCAGGCTGATCGAATCGAAGCCGTAGTCGGCGAGGTTCGCCGTGTCGTCCAGCCGGCCCGCGTCGATGCCCAGCGCGCCGCAGACCAGCTGCCGCAGCTCCGCGCGCACGCTGTCCCCGAGCGACGCGCCGGTGGCGCGCGGCGGCGGGAGCGCGGCCGGGCTCGTGGCCCGGCTCGTGGCAGGTTCCGCGGCCTTCGGCGCCCGCGCCGGTAGATAGATGCGCTGCAGGAACTGCGCGATGCGGCCCGGCTTGCCGGTGAGGACCAGTGTCTGCGCCGCGTCGGCGTGCAGCAGGTCCTGCCAGATCCGGATGCCCTGCCCGCTCTGCAGCGCATCCTGGCCGCTACTGCGCAGATAGAAATCGTTGTGCGCGGAGTCCTTCGCGCCCATGCCGCCCTGCGTTTCCCAGAACGGCCAGTTGATGACGACAGTCCTGCCCGCGAACGCCGCATCGCCGCGGCCCGCCTGGTCGCGACCAGCCTGGACGCAACGATACCGCGCGTACGCTGTCTGGAAGCGATTCGCGACCGCGTAGTCGCAGGAGCCGAAGTCGCCGAGCATCGCGGCGGAAGACGAGAAGTAGCACATGAAGTCGAGCGGCTGGCCGCGCAGGACTTCATCGAGCAGCACGGTGCCCGCGATCTTCGGCCGCAGCACCTGGTCGATCTGCGGCGCGGATTTCGCATCGAAGGCGCCGCCGAGATCGACCCCGGCCGCGTGGATCACGCCGGACAAGGCGAACGGCAGCGTGCCGGCCCAGGCGCGCAGCGCTTCGGCGTCACCGACATCCACCGCGGCGTAGTGCACCTCGCGCGCGCCGGCGCGCAGCAGCGCGTCCATCCGCTGCTGGATGTCCGCGGACCGCGCGCTGCGGCCGAGCAGCACCAGCCGCGCGTCGTAGTGGGCGGCGAGATGGCGCGCGAGCTCGAACCCGAGCGCGCCGCAGCCGCCGGTGATGAGATACGCGCCGTTCTGCTTGATAGTGGGCGCGCCCGCCGGTGGCGGAGCATCGGCCGGCTTCACGGCCAGCTCGAAGCGCCGCTCGCCGCGATACCAGAGCACACCGCCCGTCTCGCGCGCATCGCGCAGCTGGGCCTCCGTGCACGCGCCAGTGAACAATATCGATACCGCGAGGTCGGGCAGCAGCAGGCGCAGCGAGCGCTGGAATCCGATCCACGACTGGTCCCAGCAGGAATCGAGACTGTCATCGAGGCGGCCGACCAGCGTGAGCGCGCCGATGCCACCACGGCGCTTGATCGCCTGGAGCAGCGCGAAGATGGAATGAATGCCGGCCTCGCGACGGCCCGGCGCGCAGTGATAGACCACCGACAGCGGGCCGGCGGCTTCGGCCAGGGCGGCTGCGAAGTCGGCGGAATCGCGCACCACCTGCGAGTCGGCCGGCCGCGGCGCGAGCTGCGCATCGGCAAAGCGCACGATGCGGGCGTGCCCGTCCGATGCCGGCGGCACAGAAGCGCCGCGCGGCTGCTCACGCCAGTATTCCTCGAAGAACAGCTCCTGCGATGCCTCGACCGCGACCTGCGCGGTCACCGTGGCCTCGCCCTGGCAGTAGACGAGCTCGTCCGTGCGGATCTCGAAGCCCACTGCGCCACCCGCGAGCTCGAACAGGTCCACCGTCACCTGGCGGCTCTCGGCGGCGGTGAAGGCCTCGCCCCAAACTACCTGGCGCAGCTCGACGCGGGTCGCATCGTCGGGTGCGCGTGCCGGCGCGTCGCTGGCCAGCGCGACGGCGGCGCGTGCCATCTCGAGGAAGGAGTCCGCCGGGATCGGACCGGTGAGCACGGAAGAAAAACTCTGTCCCGCGAGCGTCGAGGTGTTCCGCTGCACCAGCGGATGCAGCGCGGCGCCGGCCGCCGGTTCCTCGTCCAGCCAGTAGCGCTCGAGCGCGAATGGATAGCCGGGCAGCACGATGCGGCGCGGCTTCTGCGCGCCGTGGAGCCGGTTCCAGTCGAGCTCCAGGCCCTTGACCCACAGCTTCAGCAGCTTCGAAAGTTTCCGCTGCGCGATCCATTTGTCGAGCAGCGCATCGCGGACCTCGTCGTCCTCGCGCATCAGGCTCAGCGCCTCCTTGCCGGCGCGCATCTGGCCGGAATACGCGTCGGGGATGTCGCGCCGGCCGCTCAGAAAGGCTTCGAGCCTCTCGGCCAGCTGCGGCGCGGAGCTCACGAGGAAGCCGGCGCGCTCTTCCATCGCCTCGCGCCCGACCTGCAGCGTGTACGCGATCGACGCGATGTCGGCGTCGGGCTCGCGGCGCAGGAAGGCCAGCAGATCGCGGCAGCGGGATTCGAGGCCGGCGGCGGTGCGCGCCGACAGCGGCACCAGGACCGGCGTGGCGGTTGCGGCCGCGGCGGTTGCCGGCGGCAGGTACTCGGCCAGCACCACGTGCGCGTTCGTGCCGCTGTAGCCGAAGGAGCTGACGGCCGCGTGGCGCCGTGACGAACCCGTGACCGTCCATTCGCGCAGGCGGTCGTTCACGTAGAACGGCGTACCGTCGAGACGGATGTGCTGGTTCAGCCGGTTGAAATGGATGGTCGGCGGCAGCTGCCGCGCCTCGAGCGCCAGCACGAGCTTGAGGAAGCCCGACACGCCGGCGGCCGCGAGGCAGTGGCCGATGTTGGACTTCACCGAGCCCACCGCGCAGTAGTCAGCCTGGTGCGTGAAGGCGCCGAAGGATTTCTTCAGCCCCTCGATCTCGATCGGATCGCCGAGCACGGTGCCCGTGCCGTGGGCTTCGATGAGCTGAATCTGCGCCGGGTCGATGCCGAAGCGGCGGTAGACGAATTGCTCGAGCCGCGCCTGCGATTCCGGATTCGGCGCGGTGATGCCGTTGGTGCGGCCGTCCTGGTTGACGCCCCAGCCGCGGATGACCGCGCGGATGATGTCGCCATCCCGCTCGGCATCCTCGAGACGCTTGAGCATGACGACGCCCACGGCCTCGCCCGGCACGAAGCCGTTCGCGCCTTCGTCGAAGGTGGCGCATTTGCCGTCGGCCGAGAGCATGCCCGCCTGCGCGGTCATGATGTGCATCGCCGGGCCGGCGTTGACGTACACACCGCCGGCCAGCGCCAGGTCGCTGACACCGTCGGTCAGGCTGTCGCAGGCGTTCGCGATCGCCACCAGCGACGACGAGCAGGCGGTGTCGATGGACAGACACGGCCCCTGCAGGTCGAGGTAGTAGGCGATGCGCGCGCCGAGAATGGAATTGGCGCCGCCGGTGAAGCCATGCGCGCTGAGCTGCACCTTGCGCGACAGCAGCCCGTACTCGCCGCTGCCGCAGCCGACGAACACGCCGCAGCGGCTGCCCGCCAGCGACTTCGGATCGTACGCGGCGTTCTCGATGGCCTGCCAGCAGGTCTGCAGGAACACCCGTTGCTGGGGATCCATGGCCTTCGCCTCGACCGGCGAGATGTTGAAGAACAGCGGATCGAAGCGATCGTGCTGCTCGAGCTGGCCCATGTAGCGGCAGTTGGTCTTGCCCTCCGCGGGCGCGCCGGACTGGAAGACCGCGTCGACGTCCCAGCGGCTGGGCGGAATCTCGCTGATGCAATTCCTGCCGGCCGCGAGGTTGCTCCAGAATTCCTGGACGTCGTTGGCCTTCGGAAACTGTCCCGCGATGCCGATCACCGCGATGTCGCGCGACCGGGCCGCCGGCGTGGGTGCCGCGGACTCCGGTGCATTCGGCGCGGTCCGGCGCTTGCGCCAGGACACCAGATCCCGCGGCGCGAGCGGCGTTTCATCCGCTACCGGTGCCGGCACCGGCGCAGCGGCCCGCGGCGATTCAGCGGATTCGGCGGCGGCGGGCGGCGAAATGACCGGGCTGGCGGGCGGCTGCGCCGGGGCCTGCCCGCGCTGGCCCGACTCTATATATATGTGTCGCCCGAGCTTGGTCAGGGTCGGGTAGCTGTAGACGATGGTGGCCAGCAGCGACAATCCGTAGCGCTCGTTGACCTTGCGGATCCACGTGACGCCGGTGATCGAATCCAGTCCCAGGTCCATGAACTGCGTGTTCTCATCGAGCTCTTCGGGGTCGAGATGCAGCTCGCTCGCGAGCTGCCGGCGGATGCCGGCCACGACCTCCGCGACGCCCTCGGCGCTGTGCGCGGTCGTCCCGTGCGCATCGTCGGCGGCGGCGCTCGCCACCGACGGATCGAAGGTCGCCCGGATCTGCTGCAGCGTCGTCTCCTGGCCGACGAAGGTCTGCTCGTGCATCGCCAGCTCTTGCCGGCAGATGTCCGGCAGGCGCTCTTCGAGCGTACGGTTGAGTTGCTGCTTGACGAATACCAAGTGCTCGCGGGCGTGGCGCGCAATCGCCTGCGCGATCCGCAGCGCGGCGTCGAGCACCTGCTCGCGCGGCAGCACCGTCAACGCGACCCCGCGCGCCGCGAGCTCACTGCCCGAATACTCCTGCGCGGTGAGCAGCGTGTCGGCCGCCAGGTCGTGGCCGAGCTTCTCCGGCACGATGAGCGTGGCGGCAACGCCGGGCGTGAATCCGTAGCCCATGTAGGGGCTCAGGTATTTGCTCTCCGCGCCCAGCAGCGCGATGTCGGCAAACAACCCCAGCGACAGGCCGGCGCCGATGGCGTGGCCCTGCATGGCGGCGATCACCGGAATGCGGCATGCGAAGCCGAGCTTGTAAGTCTCGTCGTCGGTGAACTTGAGCGTGCCCTGCTGGATGGCGAGCAGCGCCTCCCGCGTGCCGCCGGAGGCGAAGTAGTTTTCGTAGCCGGTGAGGACCACCGCCTTGTAGGCCGGCGTGGAGTCGATGTGCGCGAACACCTCGGCCATGCCCTGCACGAAGTCCGCGGAGAACAGGTTCTTCGAATCGCGGTCGGCCATCGTCACCACGACGACGCCGTCGGAGTGCGCCGTCGCACCGACCACCTTGGACCGCAGCGGAATGCGGACGGGCGCGCCCGGTATCGCGGCGATGTCCGGCAGCGCAGGCGCCGCCTGCGCCGCGGGCAATTGCTGGAGCGCGTCCTGGATCTCCTGCGCCGCCTGCTTCTTCCAGGACACGACGGCATCGAGCGGCCAGGCGGACCAGCAGCGGGCGAGCTGCGCGGCTTCGCCCAGCGTGTCCGCCGCCACCGGCAGCGACACGCGCCGCCGCAGCTCCTCGCCCGAGTAGTTTGAACCGGTCAGCAGCACGTCGCGCGCGGCCGCGGCGCCGAAGCGGCGCGCGAAGAGGAACGCCGCGAGCCGC
>JBIOZI010000103.1:0-5500 GCA_044871085.1 Steroidobacteraceae bacterium
GGACTCCCCCTCTCCGCGGAGAGCTCGCTCCACATCGACGACCCCATCCACCTCGAGGTGGCGCGCGTGGTCCTGGGGCGGCGCGTGGCCGCGGGTGGCGGGGGGAAGCCGTGACCATGAATCGCCGGGACGTACTCCTCCTGATGGGCGGAAGCGCGGTGGCGGCGGCCGCGCTCGATCTCGGCGAGGTCGAAGCGCAAACGGATCACCCGCGCGCCAAGGCCGGCGAGCCGGTCAAGAACTGGGCGGACAAGGCGGAAGCCCTGATGCCGCGGCTCACCGAGACCGAGCAACGACCGCTGAGTCTCGTTCGGGCCGTGGCCGCTTCCGACTCTCCGTTGCGCTTCCGGATGGACGCCGAGGCCCCGGCCACCGATCTGCCCAAGCGCATCCTGAAGAAGGGCGACAGCGTCATCGTCGACTTCGGAGGCCATCGCACGGGTCATCTCTCCTTCCGCCTCGAGACCGAAGGCCGCGAGCCCGACGCGCCCGCGCGGCTGCGCTTCACCTTCGGCGAGGTTCCGACCGACGTGGCCGAGCCCTTGTATCCGTACTCCGGCCAGCTCAGCAGCGCCTGGCTGCCCGACGAGGTGGTCAACATCGACTACCTGCCGCAGACGGTGCGCATGCCGCGACGGTATGCGTTCCGCTACGTGAAGATCGAAGTGCTCGACACCTCGTCTGGATTCGGCGTCCGATTCGAGGACATGAAGGCGCACGCCGTGACCGCGGCGCGCGTGACTCCCCCGCCGCTGGCCGGGGACACGGAGCTCATGCGGCGCATCGACGAGGTGGCAGTGGCGACGCTCCGCGACTGCATGCAGACCACGTTCGAAGACGGGCCGCGCCGCGATCAGCGGCTCTGGGTGGGCGACCTGCGCCTGCAGGCCCTGGCCAACTACTTGACCTTCAAGCAGAACGACGTCGTCCAGCGCTGCCTCTACCTGTTCGCGGCCTTTCCGCGCGAAGACGGCCTCGTGGCCGCCTGCGTTTACGAGAAGCCGAAGGCGCGCTACGGCGGCATCCACATCGTGGACTACGCCGCGCTCTTCAACGTCAGCCTGCGTGACTACGTGGAGGCGACAGGCGATATGGACACGGGCCGGGATCTCTGGCCGGCGGCCAAGCGTCAGCTCGAGATCATCGGCCGCGACGTGAGTCCGGAAGGGCTCTACGTCGATCCGAAGAACATGTGGATCTTCATCGACTGGTCGCGGGAGCTCGATCGCAACGCCGCCATCCAGGGGCTCCTGATCTACGCGTGGCAGGCCACGGCGCAGCTCGCACGGCGCATCGGCCGTACGGCGGAGGCGGCCGACTACGAGTCGCAGGTGTCGAAGATGATCGCGGCGGCCCGCCGGACATATTGGGACGCCGCGCGCGGAGTGTTCCTCAGCGGCCCCCAGCGCCAGCTCTCCTGGGCCTCGCAGGCCTGGATGGCCATCGCGGGCGTCGGCTCGCGCGCGGAGAGCGCGCAGGCGCTGCGGACAGCCCTCGCGGATACGGCCGCGGTCAAGCCCGTCACGCCCTATCTATATCACTACGTGGTCGAGGCGCTGCTGCTGGCGGGCTTGCGCACGGAAGCGCGCGACATGCTGGAGAGATACTGGGGCGGCATGATCGAGGCCGGCGCCGATACCTTCTGGGAGATCTACGATCCGGCACAGCCGCTGAGCTCGCCGTACGGCGACATACACATCAACAGCTTCTGCCACGCGTGGAGCTGCACCCCGTCGTACTTCCTGCGCAGCGGCAAGCTGGGGAATGGCCCCAAAGGCTGATTCGGTGCCGAACCTCGTTTCGCATGGGCGCACATTCGAACAGCGGCTGATGAGGTTCGGCACCGAATCAGCTTTTGGGGCCATTCCCCAATTTCCTCGCGCCGCGCCGCCAGCACCAGCAGGCCCGCGGCGACGCGCGAGTTCTCCGCGCGCGTCCGCGTCGTTGCGTGCGGTGTCGCAGCCCCTTTTGCCGGGGTCGGGCAGGCCGGCGCCGGATGCGCCGGGCCCGTCGAACTCGTCCGACCACACCAGCCGATAGCCGCCCGGCAATCCACCCGCCTCGCAGCTCGCGGGTTCGCCCGGCCCCGTCGGTGGCGGCGTCGGGGCGGGTGCGGAGGGCGGATGGCCAGCAGCGGCCGCGCAGGCGGCGAGCAGCCCCGAGGTCATGGCCAGCGCATACCGGCAGGCCGACTTCGCATGATGGATGAATGACGACATCGCGCCCTTTGTAGTCGGACGGATGTAAGCGGACCGGATCAGGACCGGGCCTGCCCCGCACGCGCTGGCCGGGCTTTGACGACACCCGCCGGCTTCGCGTTACGATCCGCCCCGGCTGAAAAACCCCTTCCCTTCGGCGGTACCACGCGTATGAGCAGACACGTCCTCTTGAGCAGCACCGAACATCGCGACCTGCGCGTGATCTCGCGGCACGGCGCGCAGCTCGGCGACGACATGATGGCGGTGCTCACCTTTCCGGCCGAATTCCGCAGCGTGCAGGGGCACTACCCCATCGTGTTCGCCAAGACTCCCGAAGGTGCGTTCGCGCCGCTCGCGCTGCTGGGCTTCAAGGAGAAGGAGAACCTGTTCCTCACCGAACAGGGCTGGGATGCGCCGTATATCCCGATGATGATCGAACGCCAGCCGTTCTACATAGGCCGTGGCCCGGACGGGCAGAAGCTGCTCCACATCGACCTCGATTCGCCGCGCGTGAGCCACACCGAGGGTGAGGCGCTGTTTCGCGAGCAGGGCGCCAACTCGGAGTTCCTCGACCGTGCCGGCTCGCTCCTGATGACCATCGAGAAGGGCGTCGCGCAGACGCCGGGCTTCGTCGCGGCGCTCACCGAGCACAACCTGCTCGAGTCGTTCGTCATCGACGTCGACGTGAAGGGCGCGCTGCATCGCCTGGCCGGCTTCCACACCGTGCAGGAAGAGCGGCTCGCGAAGCTCGGCGCCGAGGCGCTCGGCCGCCTGCACGAGAAGGGCTATCTACAGGCGATCTTCATGATCGTGGCCTCGATGGGCAACTTCCGCGATCTCATCGAGCGCGTGCGGAGACGGCATGAGTGAGCCGGTCCGCGAGGTGACGGGGCTCGACGCGCGTGCGCTGCTGCCCGACGACGTCTTGAGCTCACCGCAGCCCGTGGTGCTGCGCGGCGTGGTCGCGCACTGGCCGCTGGTGCGTGCCGGGCTGCAATCCACGCACGCGGCCTGCGAATAC
The DNA here is from genome assembly GCA_044871085.1 of Steroidobacteraceae bacterium. Classification (GTDB taxonomy): domain Bacteria; phylum Pseudomonadota; class Gammaproteobacteria; order Steroidobacterales; family Steroidobacteraceae; genus CADEED01. The sequence continues at coordinate 3,220 of JBIOZI010000103.1, forward strand.
CTCAAGAAGTTCTATCGCGGCTCGGCCGTCACCGTGATGGCGGCACCGCCCGAGACCAAGGGCCACTTTTTCTACAACGCGGACATGACGGGCTTCAACTTCAACCTCTCGAAGGCGCGGCTCGACACGGTGCTGGACGAGCTCGAACGCCTCAGCGGCCAGCCGGACGCCGGCCACGTCTACGTCGGCTCCACCACCATCGACACGTGCCTGCCGGGCTTCCGCGCCGAGAACGACCTCGCGCTCGGCCATCGAGAGGCGAGCCCCAACATCTGGATCGGAAATCGTACCCGCGTCTCCGCGCACCACGATGCTCCGGACAATCTCGCCTGCGTCGTCGTGGGTCGCCGTCGCTTCACGCTGTTTCCGCCCGAGGAAGTGGCGAACCTCTATGTCGGTCCGCTGGAGTTCTCGCCGGCGGGCCTGCCGATCAGCATGGTCGATTTTGCAAATCCCGACTTCGAGCGATTTCCGAAGTTTCGGCAGGCGCTGGCGCGTGCGCGCGTCGTGGAGCTCGGCGCCGGGGATGCGTTGATCATCCCGAGCCTGTGGTGGCACCACATCGAGGGGCTCGACGATCTCAACGTGCTCGTCAACTACTGGTGGGACACCTCTCCACCGTTCATCGAGGCGCCGGTGCTCGCACTGCTGTTCGCCATCATGACGATTCGCGACCTGCCGCCGCAGAAGCGCGCGGGCTGGGAAGCGCAGTTCCGCCACTACGTGTTCGGCGCCGACGAGGCCACCGCGGCGCACATCCCGAAAGAGCGGCGCCGCTTGTTAGGCGTGCTCGACGCGGACGTCGTGCGCAAGACGCGCGCGTACATCGTGAGCCGCTTCAAGCGCTGAGCCGGGTGGCCGGGGATTCCCCACACGTCCGCAAGGCGGCGGACGGCCCGGAAACCAGGCGCGCCCGCGCGCCATGCACTTCCCCGCCCCGCGCCGGCGGGCCGTTTTCACCCGTGAATTCGGGCGGACTTTCCGGCTGCGCGCCAACTATTCGCCGAAAACTGCCGGTTTCAGGTTATGTTGGGTCGGGGCATGGAGCCCGAACGGCACCATCGGGCGCCCGATCTCATGGACGGCCTCGCCCGTTTCCCCGATGGTATACGCTCACGGGTCGGGAAAACCGTGGCACGACTGACGGCGCATCGGGCGTACGTCGGGTAATACTGCAGGGCGCCGTTCGTGGCGCGGCAAAGGTAGATAGCGAGGGATGGCCAACATCTACGAAGTAGCGGAGCTCGCGGGGGTTTCGCTGGCAACCGTTTCACGCGTCATCAACCCCGGTGCAAAAGTCAGCGACAAGACGCGCCAGAAGGTGCTCTCGGCGATGCAGCAGCTCGGCTACCAGCCGAACTCCATCGCGCAGTCGCTGGCGACGCGCAGCTCCAATTCCGTGGGCGTGCTCGTCTCCGAGCTGCACGGCCCGTTCTTCGGCACGATGCTCTCCGCCATCGAGCAGACGCTCAAGGCCGCGGGCAAGTTCGTGCTGGTCGCCGCGGGGCACAGCAAGGAAGAGCAGGAGCGCGAGGCGATCCGCTTCCTGGTGAGCCGCAACTGCGACGCGCTCATCGTGCACGTCGAGCGGCTGTCCGACAAATTCCTGGTCGAGCACGATCACGAGAACACGCCGCTGGTCGTCATGAACCGCAAGGTGCGCGGGCTCACGGACCACTGTTTCAGCCTCAACAACGAGCTCGGTGGATATCTCGCCACGAAGTCGCTGCTCAAGCACAAGCACCGGCGCATCGCGTACGTGTCCGGCCCGCTCGACTGGGGCGATGCAAGGCAGCGTCTCGCGGGCCACAAGCGCGCGTTGACCGAGGCCGGCGTGAAGTTCGACGAGCGGCTGCTCATCGAGGGCGACTACCACGAGACCGGTGGCAGCGATGCGCTGAACACCTTGTTCGCGACGCAGGTGCCGTTCACGGCGGTGGTGTGCGCGAACGACGAGATGGCCGCGGGCGCAATGGCGGCGGCCCACGAGCGCGGCCTCGATCTGCCGCGCGATCTGTCCATCGTGGGCTTCGACGACGCGCCGATCTCGCGCTATGTGTATCCGAAGCTCACGACGGTTCACTACCCGATCGCGGACATGGGCCACATGGCCGCGCGCTGGGTGCTCAAGCACGTGTACGAGCAGGATCAGGAAGTGCAGCAGGTCTTCGAGCCGAAGATCGTCGAACGCGATTCCGTGGCCCGCGCGCCGTAGTTAGTGGTGCCTGGTCGGGATTCCCGGGATTCATCGCGCCATCCGGCGGCAAGGGAGCGTTGCGCG
>JBIOZI010000104.1:0-5718 GCA_044871085.1 Steroidobacteraceae bacterium
CCCCGAGAGGTCGAGCCCCGACTTCAGCACGGGCGCGGGAGCCGGCGGTGGCGGTGCGGGCGCGGGTGGGGGAGCGGAGGCGGCACAGGCGGTGAGCGCGGCAACGGAGGCCGCGACGGCGAAACGCTTCATTAGAAAGCCCCGGAATCTGGTTCTGATGCCGCCGAGTATAAAAAAAGCCCCGAGCTTTGGGGGCTCGGGGCTTGAGAAGGCGGACTTTCGATGAAGGGAAAGAAGTCCGCTAGGGGATCCGGTGCGTCAGTGCAGTCTTGCGACCTGCAGAATCTTGATGTCCTCGGCGTCGATTTCGAAGTTCGCGGCCAGCAAGCGGCGCAGTTCCTTCGAATCCTTGCGCTCACCGAGGGGATGCGTGAGCTCGATGACTCCGCTCCACTCGCTCGTATGCGCGGGCTCGGCGCTCGTGACGAAGTGTGTGTAGTAACGTGCTGCCATGGGTGAACAGGTTAGATTGGCGACCCCAAATCGGCTGTGAAACGTTGCACGGTTCCCCCGGCACCGGCCGGCCGTGACTGAGACCCCCATCACATATGATTCAAAAGCCGTGAGCCGTTATCGCAGCCCAGAGAAACCCGGATCGCAGTTCATAACGCCGTCGGGCGCAGCCCGGCTCAAACAAGAATTGGACGAGTTGTGGAAGGTCGAGAGGCCGCGGGTGACGCAGGCGGTTTCCGAGGCGGCGGCGCAGGGCGACCGCTCGGAGAACGCCGAATACACCTATGGAAAGCGGCGCCTGCGCGAGATCGACCGGCGCGTGCGTTTCCTGCGCAAGCGCCTCGACGGAATGACCGTGGTAGACCAGCCGCCGAGCGATCGGAAGCGCGTTTTTTTCGGTGCGTGGGTCACGCTCGAGGACGAGCAGGGCAAACAAACCCGCCATCGCATCGTCGGGCCCGACGAATTCGACATGGCCGAGGGATACATCAGCATGGATGCGCCGCTCGCGCGCGCGCTGATGCGCAAGACGCTCGACGATGAATTCACCATCGAGCTGCCGGGCGGGACGCGCTCCTACTGCGTCGTGGAAATCCGCTACGAGGACACGAAATCCTGACTCGCGGGTCCGAGATCATGGAGGTCGTCGCGCTGTCTCTGCGGGCGCGGCAGCCCGATGCGCGACACCAGGCCGAACCGATGCAGCGTGCGGATGACGAGCCACGCCGGATCGAGCTCGCCCGGGTGGATTCCCATGCGTGCGGACTCGGGAAACGCATGGTGATTGTTGTGCCAGCATTCACCCATGGTGATCAGGCCGTAGCCGGGCAGATCCGTGGCCTGGACGCCGGCGTCCCGCACGTGCCAGCGCCCGGGGCCGGGGTTGTGCGTGCGGTACGTGACGACCCAGTGGCCGACGACGCTGACACAGACTCTCACGCACACGCCCCAGACCACCCAGCTCCAGCCACCGCCTAGATAGAGAAGCGCCGCGAGCGGCAGCTGCTGCAGCATCCAGGTGCGCTCCAGCCATTGGTAGAAAGGGTCCCGCTCGAACTCCGGCTCGATGGTGAAGCGCGGCGGCCGCTCGAATTCGAACCGGCTGGTGAGCTGCCACCACGCATCCATCCACAAGGTGCGGCGATGCGAAAAGAAGTCGTGGCAAGCCGGCTCGCGTTGAGCCCAGTCGCGCAGGTCGTGGATGCGCAGGATTCCCAGCGGCCCCGCCATGCCGACGAGCGTGCCGAGATACACGAGCAGCCGTTCGAGCCACTTGGGGCAATCGTACGAGCGATGGATGAACCGTCGATGCATGCCGACGGAGTGGCCCAGCAGCAATGTCAGATAGGTGAGCACCAGGAAAATCATCAGGCCGCCGGCGCTGAAGGTGAGCGGCGCGAGCACCACCGTGCCGCCGAGCATCGCCAGATTCCAGGCAGCCTTGGTCGGAGCGGGCACGACTCGACCGAGCAGCGGGCTGGCTCCGGTGCCGTCGACACGAAACACCCCGGGGCGCATGGAGCTAGCGCCCGGCGCCCGCGGCGGTGTGCTCCGCGCGCCGCGCGTAGAAGGCGAGGATGTGTTCGGCGAAATCCCCGACCAGGAAGTCGGCGACGGGCCCCGCGTACCAGTTGAAATGCGTGCTCACGCGGTACTGCATGCGCAGCGTGAGGCGCGTGCCTGCGCCCTGCGGTTGCAGGGAATACGTGGTCTGTCCGAGGTCGAAATACTCGCCACCGATGCGCACGTGATCATCGAGCGCGCCCGGCGGAAAGGAGTCCGCGTCGAAGCGATATCGCCAGCTCACGCGCGTGTTCTCCCGCCACTCCGTCGCCACCTGGTCGAAACGGATGCCCTTCCCCATCGTGATGTGCCGCACGTGCTCGCCGGCCTGCAGCCCGCCCCGGCCGGCGTTGGGCAGCGGCACGCCGATGCGGTACATCCACCCATCGACCTCGCCGGGCGCGATGGCGCGCACGTCGACGAGCTCGCGCCACACCTGCTCCGCGGGCGCGGCGATCCAGATCTCGCGCTGCTGCGCGCGTTCGCGGTCCGGCGATGGAATGAGCGGCTCCACGGCGCCGCCCAGCAGCGGCAGCGCTGCGATGCAGCCCACCACCGCGCGTCGCGGCCAGTGCGTGACGCGGCAAATCGCGCCCATCACGAGGCCGGCGAGGCCGCCGATGAGCGCGAACAGCGGGATGATCACAATGGCGCAGATCCAGCCCTCGATGAACACCAGCAGAGTGCCCACGACGTACAACGCCGTCGCCATCACCGGTACGACGAAGTAGTAGCCCCAGCTGCGCCGGGCGCCGAGCTCCGCGATGTACACGGTGACCACGCCGACCAGCATTGGCGAGCCGTAAAGGAAGGAGTCCAGCATCGCGGAATACGAATGGCCGGGGCTGCCCCAGAAGATGAGACGCAGCAGCAGACCCGCGAGCGCGCCGGCAACGACCGCCCACCAGCCGCTGTATGGCAGGCGCGGCTCGAGGTCGGCGTGCTGCGGCAACGACGGGTGCGCCGGTTCTTGGACGTCGCTCATGTGGCGGCGCGCGCGGGACAGAAACGGCAGTGCGTCGCGGGCGCCGGCGCGGACGCCACCGCCCGCAGCTCGGGTCGCGGCGCCAGATCGCCGGGCAGCCGCAGCCGCGACACGAGTCCGACGCGGCGCAGCGCCAGCAGCACCCACCAGCCCGGGTCCCATTCGCCCGGACGCAACCCGAGGCGGGCGGAGCCGGGAAAGGCGTGGTGATTGTTGTGCCAGCACTCGCCCATGGTGAGCAGCGAAGTCCAGCGCACGTTGCGGCCCTGCACGGCGGCACCGTCGACCACGTGATGCACGGCGCCGCGGTTGTGCGCCAGGAAGCCGATGATCCAGTGGCCGAACACACCGGTGGTCACGCGCGCGCACACGCCCCAGAACACGAAGCCCCAGCCGCCCCAGGAATAGAACAGCAGCGCCCAGGGCACATGCTGGGCCATCCACGTGCGCTCGAGGAATAGATAGAACCCGTCGCCGGCGATGCGCCGCTCGATGATCAGCAGCGGCTCGCGGCGCAGCCGCAGCTCGCACACGAGCTGCCACCACGCGTCGACCCAGAAGCGCCGGCCGTGGCGCAGGTAGTCGTGGCACGTGGGCAGACGCTGCGCGTAGTCGCGCAGCTCGTGCTGCCGCAGCAACCCGAGCGGACCGGCGAGGCCGACCTGCACGCCGAGATAGACCAGCAGATATTCCAGCCAGCGCGGGCACTGGAAGCTGTCGTGGATCAGCTTGCGGTGACTGCCGAGCGAGTGTCCGAGCAGCAGCACGGTGGCGGTGCTCGCGACGTACAGCGCGATCGCGGCCCCGCTCGCGGTCAGCGCGCCGCCCACCAGCGCCGCGGCGGCCATGCCGATGAACCACGATCCCTTCGTCCAGGAGAAGCGCACCTCCCCGTCGCACACCTCGCCCACGTCACGATGGCGGATGCGATGGCGCGCGATGCCCGCCGGCAGCAAGGGACCTCCCTGCGGCGCGTCCATGGCTCAGGTGGCCTTCGCCTTGCGGCGGCGCGCGAGCGCGCGGGCTTCCCGTTTCAGCGGGCCCGCGACCGGGCATACCTCGAACGCGAAACCGGTGAGCGTGTTCATGAGGTTGTCGGGCACGAGCGCGTAGAGCACGCGCTGCCCCTGCCGCTCGCTGCGCACCAGCCCGGCGTTCTCGAGCACCGACAGGTGGCGCGAGATGGCGGGCGTGCTCATGGAGAAACGCTCGGCGAGCTCGGTGGTGGTGAGCTGGTTCTTCGAGAGGTAGGCGAGGATCTCGCGGCGCGGGCGCGATGCGAGGGCGTCGAAGATGCGGTCGAGTTGCATTTAGAAGATTAACTCATTCGTTAATTAAGCAATTAGTATCCCAGCGGCGCGGCGGCGTCAAGCGCGGACGCGGGGATGCCGGCAACGACGGCGGTCGATAAGTAACCTCGGGCCTTGCGTCCTGCCGGCCACCGCCTATAATTTCTGTGGATACAGAAATTACGGATATAACAAAATGCAGCTCACGGAAACCATGCGCCGTTACATCGTCCACTGGGGGGAGATGGGCGGACGCTGGGGCATGAACCGGTCCGTGGCGCAGATCCACGCGCTGCTGTTCCTGAGCGAGCAGCCGCTGCACGCCGACGACATCGCCGAAACGCTCGGCATCGCCCGCTCCAACATCAGCACCGGCCTCAAGGAGCTCACCACGTGGGACCTCGTGCACGTCACCCACGTGCTCGGCGACCGCCGCGATTTCTTCACCGCGCAGAAGGACACCTGGGAGGTGATCCGCGCGATCATGGACGGCCGCAAACGGCGCGAGCTCGATCCGACGCTCGCCGCGTTGCGCGAATGCGCGGCACAGCTCGAGAAGGACAAGGAAACGCCGGCGGCCGTGCGCGAGCGCATCGTGCAGCAGCTCGAGTTCCTGGAAACGGTCACGCGCTGGTTCGACGCGATGAAACGCCTGCCGCGCCGCACGCTGCTCAAGATGATGCGCATGGGCGAGCGCATCGCGAAATTCGTCGGTGAATGATCATGGCCGACGCCGGCACACTCACCAGCACCTTCACCGCGCCGCGCGGCCGGCACGGCCTGCGTCAACTGCTGGGAGCCGACGCCTGGCTGCGGCTGCCCGCCGCGGTGCGCGAGCGGTTCGCGGAAGCCGCGCCCGATGCCACGTACGCGGGCGCATTCGAGCTGGTGCGCGCCAGCCTGCTCGGCCGCTGCTTCGCCTGGCTGGGCACGCTGTTCGGCACGCCCGTGGTGCCGCGCGGCGGTGAGCACGTGGAAGCGCGGGTGCGCGTGCGCGCCACCGCCGGGGGCGTCGCCTGGCACCGCGACTACCTGTGGCCGGACGGCACGCGCCACGTGGTGAGCTCCACCAAGGTGGTGGTGGGATGCGAGCTGGTCGAGAAGCTCCCGGCCAGGCTCAACATGCGGCTGCGCGTGAGCGAGGAAGACGGGGTGCTGGTGTTCACCAGCCGTGGATATTACTTCGACCTGTCGTTCGGTGATCTAACTATCGGCGGATTCCGCCTGCGCCTGCCCCTGCCGGCGCTGCTGACACCCGGCACGACCCGCGTCGAGCACGTCGATCTCGGCCACGGCTGGTTCCGCTTCACGATGGTCGTCACCCATTCCTGGTTCGGCGAGGTGTTCTTCCAGACCGGCCGCTTCTGCGCTACGGAGGACTGCGAATGAATCCGCGCGGCGTGCTCTTGAGCGGCGGCACCGGCTTCA
>JBIOZI010000105.1:0-5869 GCA_044871085.1 Steroidobacteraceae bacterium
TCACGGCATGAACACCATCCGCCTGCGGGTGTGTGTGAACCCGTCCGGCGGCTGGAACGGCCAGAACGACGTCATCGCCAAGGCCGTCCGCGCGCGCAACGCCGGCATGCGCATCATGATCGACTTCCACTACAGCGATTCGTGGGCCGACCCGGGCAAACAAACAAAGCCGGCGGCGTGGAACGGGCACACGATCACCCAGCTGCAGACCGACGTCTACAACCACACCTTCAACGTGCTGAACGCGCTCGCGGCCAACAACGTATTCCCGGAATGGGTGCAGGTGGGCAACGAGACCAACAACGGCATGCTGTGGGAGGAAGGACGCGCGTCGTCGAACATGCGCAACTTCGCGTTGCTGGTGGACCGCGGCTACGCCGCCGTGAAGGCCGTGAACCCCAACACCAGGGTCATCGTTCACATCTCGAACGCGTACGACAACGCCCTGTTCCGCTGGATCTTCGACGGCCTGCGGACGAACGGCGCGCGCTGGGACATCATCGGCATGTCGCTGTATCCGGAGACCGGCAACTGGCAGACGCTGAACAACCAGGCGCTGAGCAACATGAACGACATGCGGTCGCGCTATGGCAAGGACGTCATGCTCGTTGAAGTCGGCATGAGCACCGAGCCGGCGACCACCAGCCGCTCGTTCCTGGCCGACATCATCGCGAAGACCCGCCAGGCCGGCGGTCTCGGCGTCCTCTACTGGGAGCCGCAGGCATTCAACTGGATGGGCTACAGCAAGGGTGCGTGGGGCACGAACGGCCGGCCCACCGTGGCGCTGGATGCGTTCCTCGAGGGCGGGAGCCCGCCGCCGCCCCCGCCGCCGCCGGGTAGTTTGACGATCCAGGAGAACACGACCGGGTTCTGCGGCGTCGACGGCACGGTGGACAGCAACAATGCCGGGTTCACGGGCGCGGGGTTCGCGAATACGAACAACGCGACGAATACGACGGTGCGCTGGCGGGTGAACGCGGCGGCGAGTGGGACTTACACGTTCCAGTGGCGGTTTGCGAATGGAACTACCGGCAACCGGCCGGGGAATTTCCGGCGCGGGACGACGGTGGTGTCGGGCGTGGCGTTGAATCCGACCGGCGCGTGGACCACCTGGACGAATTCGGGCAGCGTGACGGCTACGCTGAATGCGGGAGCGAATGATATTTCGCTGATTGCGACCACCGCCGGCGGTCTGGCGAACATCGATTCGATCACGATCAGCGGCAGCGGCATCAGCGCCGTCGCATGCAACTAGTTCGGCGGTGAGGTGGTCGCGCGGAACACCCGTTTCGCGCGACCATCATCCGATTCTGCGCTAGCGAAAAAGATAAGGATCAAACGGTTCCCGCTCGGCACCGGAGAACGTCCCTCACGCAGGTACAGCATCGGCACGGTCAGAGCCTTGGGCAAAGGTGACGTTCCTTCAGTGAAGCCGTCGATGAAGACTTCGCTTTTTGGGACTACGTGCACCACGTGCCTGCTCGCAAATTTGACCTCGATGAAGTACTTGCCGTCTTGAACGCGTTGAAGGGCAAGCAAGGCAATCTGGTTGCCGTCCGGCGCCGTTGTAAGCTGCTTTTGCAGCGTCTCACCGGATACGGCCAGCTCACGCGTTGCGCATCCCGCCGTCTGCAGCACGAGCAAGATGAGCGAGACAATTGTGGGGGCTCTCTGAGACGACACGAGTCACCTCTGCCTGCACTCTCGAATCTTCCGATAACCGGTCGCCTGAGTCACGTGCGTCAAAACGAGAAAGCCGCGCGGAGCTCTCACTCCGCGCGGCTTTTTTCGAACTATCCAGACCGGATTATTTCTTCTTCGGTTCCGGCTTCGGCTCGGGCATCGGCGCCGGGGCCGCTTCCGGCTTCACGATGTCGAGCAGCTCGACGTCGAACACGAGGGTCGAGTTCGGCATGATGTTCGGCGGGGAGCCGCGCTCGCCGTAGGCGAGGTTCGCGGGGCAGATGAGCTGCGCCTTGCCGCCCACTTTCATGGTCTGCACGCCTTCGGTCCAGCAGGCGATGACGCCGTTCAGCGGGAACGTGGCCGGCTCGCCGCGCGCGATGGAGCTGTCGAACACCTTGCCGGTGATGAGGCGGCCTTCGTAGTGCACCTTGACCTGGTCTTCGGCCTTGGGCGAGGCGCCCGTGCCTTCCTTGGTCTGCTTGATGACGATGCCGCTCGCGGTCTTGGTGGCGCCGGCTTCCTTCTCGGCCTTGGCGACGAATTCCTGCCCGGCGGTGATGTTGCGCTCGCCCGCGGCCTTGATGCGGTTCTGCACGAGCTCTTGAATCTTCTGCTGATATTCCTCGTACTTGATATCGGTCTTCGCGCCGGTCATGCCGTCCGCGAGGCCCTTCTGCACCAGGACAATCTCCTCGGGCTTGAGCTCGAAGGGCTCGAGGCTCTTGCTGATGGTCTGACCGAGGGCGTAGAGCGTCTTCTGCTCGTCCGTCGTCGGCACCGGGGCAGCCGTGGTCTTGGCCGCATCCGCGGAACAGGCCGTGAATACGAGGATGGAATAGATTGCCGTCAGGCTAGCGAGGTTTTTCATAGGGTCGCGAGCTTAACTTGCCCCGCAGCCCATTTGCAGCTTTTTCGAAAAAATCACCGCTTTTCCCACACCTCGAAGGTCATGGCGTGGGTGTGTCGCTCGTCGGCGGCATGCGGTTCGGCCGCGACGCGCTGCCAGGAGCCATCTAACTTCGGCCACAGGACATCGCCCGCGACATCAGCGTGCACACGAGTCAGGTGCACCCGGCCCGCGCGCGGCAGGCACAGGCGGAACAGCTCGGCGCCGCCGATGACCATGATCTCCGGCGCATCCGCCGCGGCACGCAGCGCGCCCTCGAGGTCGTGCACCACCGTGACACCGTCGCGGCGGTAGTTAGCATCGCGCGTCAGCACGATGTTCAGGCGCCCGGGCAGCGGCTTGCCGATGGATTCGAAAGTCCTGCGGCCCATGACGATGGGTTTCCCGAGCGTCAGCCGCTTGAAGCGCCTGAGGTCTTCCGGCAGGTGCCACGGCAGCGCGTTGTCGCGGCCGATCACGCCGTTGTCCGCCGCCGCGACTATCAATGAGATCGAGCCCGACGTGACGAGCCCCGGCGCCGTCACACCGGCCCCTCGAGCGCGCGCCGCCGGAACCAGCCCGTGAAGCTCAGCCGCTCGCGCACCGCGGGCAACACCTCGTGCTCGAAGCGATCGGACAGGAACGCGACCAGCCGCCCGCCGAGCGGCGCCACGTCCTCGCTGCGCCCGCCGCCGAGATAGATGCGCAACGCGCCGCCGTCGTCGGGCCGCCAGTCTTCGTTGAGATACAGCGCCGTGGAGATGGCGCGCACGTCGCTGCCCGTGAGGCGGTCGATGTGCCGCCCATAAGCGGCGCCGGCGGGATAGCGCGCGAAATGCCCTTCGAAATCCGCCAGCCCGGTCATGAGGGCGCGATTGAGCGTCGCGCGCAGCGTCTCGAACCGGTCGACGAGCCGCTGCTCGACATCGTCATCCGGCGCATCGAGCCAGGAGATGAAATCGCCGCGCAGGTCGGCGCGCCGCTGTTCGGCATTGCCACGGCCGATGCGCGCGGGCCGGAACGAGCCCGAGTCCTCGAGCTCGCGACAGCGCTCGCGCAGCTCCGCGACGAAGGGCGGCGCGACGAAGTCGTCGACCACCGCGAAGCCGTGCTGGGCGAGCTGGTCGATGAGGCTCGCGGGCGCGCCTGCGGTTGTCAGGCGCGCCGGCGTACGCGACTCTCCGCGCGCCGCGGCACCGATCCACGCCGGCCCTTGCGCGCCTGCGCGTCCTTGCGGCGCTTCGACTTGGGCTTGCCCTCGACCTTGGCCTTCGACTTGCGCGGCTTCGCCTCGGCCCGCTTGGCAGGCCACAGCATGGTTCCGCGACACTGCGGCGACCCGCAGCGGCAGGCGTAGATTTCGTCGACGTTCGGCGGGTCGTCCTTGTCGCGGCCGATCTCGTAGTCGTAGCCGAGCTCCTGTCCGGGCGCGATGTCGCGCGCCGCGTCGATGAACACGCGCCGGTGCTGGATGACGGACTCGCAGTTGCCTTCGCACTGGTGATTGATGAAGCGCGCGTCATTGCCGCCCACGCCCGCGTCGATCACGGTGTGCTTGTCGACGATGAACAGGAAGGTGTGATTGTCACTCTCGTCGTGATCTTCATAGCGCTTGTCGGCCGCATCGTGGGACAGGCGGTCCCCGAGATATTCGAGAATCCGCGTGCCCTTCTCGATGGGTGCCACCGCGAACACGCCGCGGCCGTGCACGGGCGAGTTGCGCACCTCGACCAGCGGCGAGGTGGCGATGGGCGGCCCGCCTTTGGCGGGCTGCGCCTGGCTCGACATGTCTATCTTCTTTGCCTTGGTCTTTTTCGTCTTCTTCGCCATAAGCCTCTAGATGGCCACCGGCGCCTTGATGGCCGGATGGTGTTGGTAGTTCACGAGCTGAAAATCCGCGAACGTGTAATCGAAGAGGGTCGGCGGCCGGCGCGCGATGACGAGCTTGGGCAGCGCCAGCGGCACCCGCGCGAGCTGCTCGTCGACCTGGTCGAGATGGTTGAGATACAGGTGGCAGTCGCCGCCGGTCCAGATGAACTCGCCCACTTCGAGATCGCACTGCTGCGCCAGCATGTGCGTGAGCAGCGCATAGGAAGCGATGTTGAAAGGCACGCCGAGGAAAATGTCGGCGCTGCGCTGGTAGAGCTGGCAGCTCAACTTGCCGTCCGAGACATAGAACTGGAAGAAGGCATGGCAGGGCATGAGCTTCATGGCGTCGAGCTCGCCCACGTTCCAGGCCGAGACGATGATGCGGCGCGAATCGGGATTGGAACGCAGCTGCTGCACCACCTGCGAGATCTGGTCAATGTGGCGGCCGTCGGGCGCCGGCCAGTTGCGCCATTGCTTGCCATACACGGGGCCCAGCTCACCATTCGCATCGGCCCACTCGTCCCAGATGGTGACGCCGTTGGCGCGCAGGAAGCTGGTGTTGGTGTCGCCGCGCAGGAACCACAGCAGCTCGTAGGCGATGGACTTGAAGTGCACGCGCTTGGTAGTCACCAGCGGAAAACCCGCCGCCAGATCGAAGCGCATCTGGTGGCCGAACACGGACAGCGTGCCGGTGCCGGTGCGGTCGGCCTTGGGTGCGCCGGAGCGACGCACGTGGCGCATGAACTCCAGGTATTGCTTCATGCGTGCCGCAATTTTCCGGGGGGCTTCATGCGGGCTGCGGCACCGAGAAATTGCCCGACGGCTGGCGGCGCCGATACGCGATGGCGAGCAATGTGATGCCCACGATGAACATGGGCAACGACAGCAGCATGCCCATGGTGAACCAATGACCGAACAGATAGCCCTCCGCTTGCTTGTTGAGGTGCACGTCCGGCATGCGCCAGAACTCGACCGTGAGCCGCGCCAGCGAATACACGACGAGGAACAACCCGGTGGGCGCCCAGCGCGGGCGCGGCCTGGCCGTGAACCCCCACAGGATGAAGAACAGCAGGATGCCCTCGAGCGCGGCCTCGTAGAGCTGCGTGGCGTGGCGGGCGACTCCGTTGACCACGAAGGCCCAGGGCACGTCGGTGGGCCTGCCCCACAGCTCGCTGTTTATGAAGTTGCCGATGCGCACCGCGAATATGCCGATGCCCGGCAGCGCCGAGGCGAAATCGAACACGTCGCCGATGCTGCGCTTGCGCCGGATGGCGAACACCGCGAATGCGATGCACACGCCTAACAACCCGCCGTGGAAGGACATGCCGCCGTCGGTGATCTTGAACGGGTACCACTTGTCGTCGGCCCAGAACTCCAGGCCGTAGAAGAAAACGTAGCCGAGGCGGCCGCCCAGGATGGTGCCCAGCA
>JBIOZI010000106.1:0-7122 GCA_044871085.1 Steroidobacteraceae bacterium
GGGTAGTTGAAGCCCGTCCAGGCGATCGAAGCGCCCCGCCCGGTCTCCATGTTGCCGTTGGCGTCGTACGAGAAGCTCCAGCCGTTGCTGGTCGATTTGACCTGATGCTTCCGCGTGGCGTCGTAGGTGTAACTGCCGACGTCGGACTTGCTCGTGATGTTGCCGAGCGTGTCGTACGCGAGATCGAGATTGGTGGCGCCGTTGAGCTGCGAGTAGTCGAGCCGGTACAGGTTGTCGTAGAAGAACGCTTCGGTGAGGTTCGACTGGTTGAGGTCTTTTCGCGACGTGAGGTTGCCTACGAGATCCCACTCGTAGGCCAGGTTCTGCACGCCCGAGCCGCCGCCCGCGCCGGTCTGGATGGTCTCGAGCCTGCCATTCACCGCATCGAAGGCGCGGTTGGTCACGAGCCCATTGCCGAGGGATTCCCGCGTCACCTGGTCCCGCGCATCGAATGCATTGGCCGTCCAGAACACGGTCGTCGGCGCATTGAAATCCTTGATGCGCGTCAGGAAGTCTTTCTGGTATTCGAACTGCAGCTTCAGCCGGTATGAGGAAGTGCTCGTGGGATAGGTGAGCGTATCGAGCGCGCCGATGCTGTTGTACGAGTAGTCGATGGTGTAGGTGGTATCGGCGGAGATCGTCGTCTGCAAAGGGCGGCCCAGCGAGTCGTACGTGTAGGCTTCCGAATAGCCGGGCATCGACACGGATGCGAGGCTTCCGATGTTCTTCGCTGCTATCGCGTCACCCCAGGTCCACTCGCTCGTGGCTGCGGCGCCGCCGGGCGGGTCGATGCGCCTTTTCAGCCGGCCTAGGTCATCGAATACGAACGTGGGCTCACACGCTCGTGAGTTTTTCTCGAACCGTCCCGCTAGCTAGGGCAGCGGCCGCAACCCCTCCGCGCGCACCACCCACGTCCCGTCCTTCGGAAACGCCTGGCTCTCCGCCATCAACCCCACCGCCAGCAGCAACGCCCCGTTCGAAGGGAAATACGTTTCGGCGACCCGCCGATATCCTGCATCCGCTGGCGGCGTGTCACCCGCCCCCGCCGCGTGCGGCGCCGAGTCGGTCGCCACGTGCAGCCGCGGCGTCATGCCCGACACGCCAAACTGAAAATTGCGCGCCTCGCTCAGCAGCAGATCGACTGCACGCGCCGGCTCGCCCAGGCGCGCCGCGGTCATGGCCAGCATCGGCCAGTCCCACCCCCAGGTCTGGCGCAGGTCCCAGTGCTCCATCACGGCGCCGAGCGTGCGGCGCATCGTCTCTCTATCTACGTCGCCGTCCAGCAATCCATACGCCGCGACGAACGAGGGATGATCGCGGTTCGGGCACTCCTCGCTCTGCGCCACCTTCGAACACTGCGCCGACCGTGCCCGCTCCCACAGATCCGGGCGCGACCCGGCGGCCAGGTACAGCCCGTCCTTCACCGGCAGCGGCGCGAGCTTCGCCAGCACGTCGTCCCAGCGCGCCTCGCGCTTCATCCCCAGCCGTTCGCGCCACTGCTGCGCGGTGCGCAATCCGAAGCGCCAGTACTCGAGCTCGAACGTGGGGTTGAACGTGGTCAGCGGCGGAAAATTCTCCTGCGCCGGAATGAGTGGCGGCCCGAGCACGAGGCGCTGCGTGGCCGCATCGTGGTGGGGCCAGCTCGCGAGCAGCTCCGCGGTGTCGAACACCAGCGCGCGGTATTTCTCGAGCGTGGCGCGGTCGCCGCGCGCGCGGTAGATGGCCTCCGCCAGGTAGATAGGATGCGGCTGCTGCCACATGATGAACGGATTCACGGCGCTCGGGCTCTCGCGCCCGTCGTCGCCCACCATCTTGGGCCACCACGCGCCGGATGCGCCGTGCAGGCGCGCGCGCTCGCGTGCGGCGGCGAGCTGCCCGAGATACCACGGCATGCTGCGCTCGAGCAGCTCGGGCCGGCCCCACACGGCGAAGTGCGCGGCGTGCCAGGCGTGCATCTCGAGATGGAACTTGCCATTCCAACTATTGGAGAACAGCCCCTCCTCCTGCGGCGGGAAGGCGCCCGCGCCATTGACGGCGGTGAGGTACTGCGACAACACGACGCGGCGTTCCAGCTCACGCGCGCGTGCGTCGGTGCTGCCGGCGAAATCCACCACGCCGCCGCGGCTCCAGAAGCGCTGCCATCCCGCGGCGCCGGCCGCGCGTGCGGCCCCCGCGGCGGGCAGCGTCTTCGGCGCCCCGGCGCGCGCGAAGTCCACCAACAATGTGAGCTGCCGCTCCCCGGGCGCGGTCAGCGAAAATGCATGCGCGACCGGCGCGGCGATGTCGATGGGGCGATCCGCGCGCAGGGTGACGAAGTAGCGCGTGCCGTCGAGGGTGCGCTCGAGCGCGATGCCGTTGCCGCTCCTCGACAACTCGCGCGTGACGTGTTTGTCGGGGTGGGTCCAGTCCGCGGGGTCGGGGTTGAGCTGCGCGCCGACGCCGGGAAACTTCACGTCGATGCCCAGCCGGCCGTCGGTGAGCAGCGGCGAGCGCAGCCGCACGATGAGCAGGTCGCGCGTGGGATGCACGCTGGTCTCCACTTCCACCGCGACGCCGTCGAGCGTGAAGCGGCTGGTGAGCCTTCCGCTCCACAGCGCAAGC
This sequence comes from Steroidobacteraceae bacterium, assembly GCA_044871085.1. Lineage (GTDB taxonomy): Bacteria > Pseudomonadota > Gammaproteobacteria > Steroidobacterales > Steroidobacteraceae > CADEED01. The sequence goes on from JBIOZI010000106.1 coordinate 2,602, forward strand.
GTCTGGCGCGTGTCCCGCAGATCGGCGAGCGCCGCCGTCTCGCCGTTCGCGCGCTTCAACCGCAGGCCGACGCGCGCCAGCGAGAACCGGTGCGGATTCTCGCGCAGCCACTGAATGACGGGCCGGCGCGCCTCGTCCCAGCTGCGCAGCCACGGAAACGGCCGCGCGGTGCCGCGCACGTCGATGGGCACCATCGCCTGCTCGAGCGCGAAGCCGTCGGGGTTCGGGAAGCTGTGCCACGCCCACTGCGCCTGGGTCATCAGCGGCACCAGCGGCGAATACGCCTGCTGGAAGGTCTGCAGGCCGGTGATGTCCGCGGTGAACGCGAAATTGCCGTTGCCCACCATGAAGGGCGCGTGCGGATCGACGGCAGTGATGGCCGGATCGTGGCGGCTGACGAGCGCGTGACGGTCGATGGGCCCGGCGCTGGCCAGAGGCGCGTATGACAGCAGCAGGCCGAGCGAAAGCGTGCGTAAAGTGTTGAACATGCGCAGCTATCTTTGCCGCGCGGCAGTCGGGGCACAACTCGAAGTGTCCTTCGGGCGCGAAGGCACCCCCGTGGGCGAGCAAAACGCGCGTGACGGCGGGCGCACGCGCAGGCGGCGTCGCGGCGGAAGTTCCGGCAGGACCGCGCCGTCACCCCGTGTCAGCCACGTCTCACCGGTGCACGGCCGCGCGCCGCAAGCACCTGAGGCGCGAAGCATTTCCGGAAAAAGCCCCCAGCTGTCTGTGATTGACGACGGCTTGCGTTCGGGACTAACTACTAACCCTGAGAACCGAACAATGGTCGCCGGAAATTGGGGGGTCACATGAGACATTTCTTCGCGAGCGCCCGACGACGCCGTCTCGTCATCAACCTGGGGGCGCTGCTGCTCATCGCCGCCCTCGCGTCGCTGTCGATGTACTCCGCGGCCCCGCCGCCGGAAGGCACCGTGGGCGTGCGCGTCGAGTAGCAACGCGGTGGCGTTGCGAATCGTTCTTAACAACTCGCACGTCCATACCCTCCGCTTCCGCCGCGCGTCGCGCGCCGGTATCTTTGCCGCCGAGCGCGCGGATCCATTTTTGTGGGGGCTATATACGATGAGTGAGTCAACGATCGACAGGCGTGCGCTTCTCAAAACCGCGGGAGTGACGGCCGTGGGCCTCGCGACCAGCGCGTTCGCCGCGGGACGCCGGCGAAAGTACGTGAACGTGGGCGTCGGCTCCCGCTCACGCATGTACCTCTCCGCGATCACCGATACCTTCAAGGACGGCAACGAGCTCGTCGGCGTCTGCGACGTGAATCCCGGCCGGCTCGATGTCGCCGCGAATTTCGTCGCGGCCAACGGAGCCAAGCCCAGGAAATACCTCGCGGCCGACTTCGACAAGATGCTGAAGGAGCTCAAGCCGGACTGCGTCATCGTCACGACGCCCGACGCGTTCCACGACGAATACATCGTGCGCGCGCTCGACGCCGGCTGTGACTGCCTCACCGAGAAGCCCCTGACCATCACGGCCGAGAAGGCACAGCGCATCATCGATGCCTGCAAGCGCAACAACCGCAGCGTGCGCGTGATGTTCAACTACCGCTATTCGCCGCCGCGCACGCAGGTGAAGGACCTGCTGATGAGCGGCGTCATCGGCGACGTGATGTCGGTGGATTTCCACTGGCTGCTGAACACGGTGCACGGCGCGGACTACTTCCGGCGCTGGCACAGCCAGAAGGAAATGTCCGGCGGCCTCATGATCCACAAGGCCAGCCACCACTTCGACCTGGTGAACTGGTGGCTGGGCAGCGAGCCCGAGCTGGTGCTGGCCAACGGCAAGCGCGAGTACTACACGCCGAAGATGGCGAAACGCATGGGGCTCGAGAGCCACCACGAGCGCTGCCTCACCTGCCCGGAAAAGGCGAAGTGCACGTTCTACCTGGACATCGAGAAGGACAAGAACTTCAAGGCGCTGTATCGCGACAACGAGCAGCACGACGGCTATTTCCGCGACCGCTGCGTGTTCCGCCCGGACATCAGCATCGAGGACACGATGAACGTCATCGTGAAGTACCGGACGGGCGCCACGCTGTCGTATTCGCTCAACGCGTTCAATGCCTGGGAGGGCTACACGATCGCCTTCAACGGCACGAAGGGCCGGCTCGAGCACCGCATCAATGAGGGCGGCCAGGTGTCGGCCGGCGCGGCTAACTACCAGGGCGAGGACAACGACGCCATCAGCACGCGCGTCATCCCGCTGCGCGGCCAGCCGCAGAACATCGAGGTGTGGACCGGCAAGGGCGGGCACGGCGGCGGCGACATCGTCATGCTCACCGAGGTGTTCGGCACGGCCGAGGCCGACAAGTACAAGCGCGCCGCGGATCAACGCAGCGGCCTGTACTCCAGCCTGATCGGCGTGGCTGCCAACAAGTGCTTCGCCACCGGCAACCCGGTGAAGATCGACGAGCTGGTCACGGGACTGGTGTCGCCCGCGATGGCGCCGATGCCCACGCGGGACATGCAAGTGCCGATGCCGCAGAAGGCGTGAGCGCAGGCTGACGCCGGCCCGCGCGCCCGGGCTCATCTTCGTCGCGGGCCGCCGCGGCGGCGGTGGGTGGGCGCGGCGGGCCAGTCGATACAGTCGCGGAGAAATCCCCGCGGTGTGCATCGTGAGGCGGCCGTGCGCCGCCGGTAAGGTATCGCCATGGCACTCGAAACCTTTCTGCTCTACCTCGCAACCTGGACGCTGGTCGCACTCTCGCCCGGGCCCGCCGTGATGTTCGTCATGTCGCAGGCGGCGCGCTTCGGCAACCGCGGCGCCGTCGCAGGCACGGCCGGCATCTGCGCCGGGCACCTCGTGTGTTTCGCGTGCGTGGCGTTCGGCCTCGCCGCGCTGCTCGCGAGCGCCAGCGGCGTGCTGCAGGCGATTCGCATCGCCGGTGCGCTGTATCTCATGTACCTCGGCGCGAAGATGGTGCTGGCGAAGCCGCGCGGCACGGCCGTGGTGAACGGCAACGGCGACGCCGCTCCGCCCGCGCATCACAGCATCGCGCTGCAGGGGTTGCTGGTGCAGCTCACGAACCCCAAGAACCTGCTGTTCGTGCTCGCGCTGCTGCCGCAGTTCATCCACGCTGAGCGGCCGCTGCTGCCGCAGCTCGGCATCATGCTGGCCGTGACCGTCGTCATCGATGCGCTGATGCTGCTGATCTACGCGCAGATCGCGGTACGCGGCGCGCGGGCGCTCAAGGGCTCGCGCGTGATGCTGTGGGTGGAGCGCGCGTTCGGCGGCGCGCTGATCTTCTTCGGACTGAAGCTGCTGGTGACGCGCAAGTAGGAAATGGGGACATTCCTCGATTGCTAGCAAACGGGGACAGACCTGGAAGTGTCGAAATCAGGCCTGTCCCCGTTTGCTAGCAATCGAGGAATGTCCCCATTTTGAGGTAGCATTCCGGCTCCGGCCAGCTTGCAGGCCGAAACCAGATCACCGGTCATGACTATCCGGAACGTCATCTTCGACGTGGGCGGCGTGCTGTTGCAGTGGGATCCGCCCGCGTTCATCGCGAAGCTGCATCCGGACGCGGCAACGCAGGCGCGCATCCGCCGGGAGATCTTCGAGCACCCGGACTGGCACGAATTCGATCGCGGCACGCTCGACGTGGACGGCGCGGCCGCCCTCTTCGGCCAGCGCGCCGGCCTCGAGCCGCAGCAGGTGCGCACCCTCCTGCAGACCGCGAACGAATCGCTGAGCCCCATCCCCGGCACGGTGCAGCTGGTCGAGGATCTCTCCGCCGCCGGGGTGCATCTGTTCCTGCTGTCCAACATGCCCGTGAGCACCTACGAATTCCTCACGCGGCGCCACAAGTTCTTCGGCCACTTCAAGCGGCTCGTGATCTCCGGCGCGATCCGCATGATCAAGCCCGAGCCGGCCATCTACAAACACCTGGTGGAGACCACCGGTGTCGTGCCGTCCGAGAGCGTGTTCATCGACGACCTCACGAAGAACGTGATCGCCGCGCGTGAATGCGGGCTGCACGCGATCCAGTTCCGCGGGCCAGACGACTGCCGCGCGGCGCTGCGTACCTATCTACCGAACATCCGTCTGTAGCCGGAGAAGCCACCATGCCCACGCGCCGAATCTTCCTGCAGAGCTCGATGGGACTCGCACTCGGCGCCGAGGTGCCCGCGCCCCCGGCGCCGCCCGCCCCGCCCACCCCGGCGCTCACCGTCAGGCGCAGCGGCGGCGACCTGCTGTCGCGCATGAGCTGGCTCAACCCCCCGGCCAGCGAGCACTACGACGAGGGCACGCTCACCGTGCGCAGCAAGGGCAAGACCGACTTCTGGCGCAAGACCTTCTACGGCTACATCACCGACAACGGCCACTTTCTCGGCGCGCCCGTCACCGGCGACTTCACGTTCCAGGCGCGCGTCAGCGGCAACTATTCGGCGCTCTACGACCAGGCCGGCCTCATGGTGCGGCTCGACGACAAGCACTGGATGAAGTGCGGCTCGGAGTTCTTCGAGGACAAGCGCTGGGCGAGCGTCGTGTTCACGCACG
>JBIOZI010000107.1:0-10983 GCA_044871085.1 Steroidobacteraceae bacterium
CCGGCGACGGCGTGCACCGTACGAATGCGCGCCGGGAATTCACGCGCCGCCGCGGTGCAAGCCTCCGTGGCGGGAAGATAAAGGGGACAGATCTATTTTCGAGCAGCGCGCCCACCGAGCCGTGAAAAATAGATCTGTCCCCTTTATTTGCTCTTCTCGTACGCCTGCATGATGGTCGCGTACTTGGTGATCATGTTCGGCACCTCCCAGGCGGGCAGATTGCCGTCGCGCAGATACCTGAGGAAGGTCTCCGTCACCTGGCCGAAATGCGCCTCGTGACCGTTGTGGTACTGGTCTGGTACGAGCACTTCGAAACCATCCTCGGCGGCCTTCACATCGACGCCGGGCCAGGTCTTCGCAACGTTCGCGATGGCGGCGCGCAGCGCCTTCTCGTGATCCGCCGCGGCCACGGACGGTGCGCGCCTCACGTACAGCGTCGGCCGGAACTTCTGCTCGGCGCCTTGCTGGATGGTGAGCGTGGCCTTGGTGCCGCGCATCACCGAGAAATGCGTGTCGCCGCCGCCCGGCGGTGCTTCGTAGTCCCACGTGACCGAGGTGCGCGCATGCACGCCCTTCAGCGTGTACGTGAGCTCACCGTTGGCGGGGGCTTGCAGCACGCCATCCTTCACGTACTTCGCGAGAAACGCGGGGAATTCCTGCGCGCCGGTCACGCGGCCGAACTGTTCGAGCGTGAGCGGCGTGCTCCAGCGGCGCGCCGTCAGCACCTTCGCGTCGGCGGGCTTCAGCACCACGTCGGGAAACACTTCCCACTGCACCAGGTCCACGAGGTGCGTCATCACGTCGACGATGCCCGCGCCCTGCTGCTCCGGGTCGAAGAACCACTGCGGCCGCTTCAGCTGCGCGCCGGCGACCACCTTGGAGAAGTTGTGCACGCTGATCTTGGAGATGGCCGGGTTCTCCGGCGTGCCCTGCTCGATGGTGCCGAACAGCGCGGTCTCGCGCGACAGCGCCTTCTGCAGCATGGTCGCGATCTCGAAGCGCTCCGTCATGATGTCGTAGAGCAGCACGTTCTTCTTCTTCGCGAGCGCAAACGCGGCCTCGAGCGCGGGCAGCTCGGCAGGCCGGATGACCATGGGCTTGTCGGCCATCACGTTGACGCCGGCCTCGATGAGCTTCGTGATGTACTCGCTCTTGCGCGCGTTGTTGCCGGAGATCACCACGACGGACCGCCGCGGCGCCGCCATGGACGCCGCCGGATGGCCGCCTCCCAGCGAGTCCGCGATCAGCCGCTGTAGATAGTCCGGCTGCGTGTACGCCTTCTCCACCCAGTGCGTGGGGTTCTCGGCGCGCCCGTTGAAGCCCGAGACGCGCTTCAAGTGCTGGTCCAGGTCGTCTCCAGGCAGCGCGTAGACGAGTACCTCGGGCGATACGCCGGGCAGCATGAACTTCTGCACCAGTGCCGCGTGGAAGTGTCCGGGGTCGAGCGTGATCAACTGCACGGGGCGTTCATCCTTGTCAGCCGCAATGGCGGGAATGGAGAGCGTCATGGCCGCGACGATTGCGGCCGAAACGATTCGCGGGGTCTTCATGTCTTGGCCAGGTGCTGTGCGCCGTACGGTGCACGCTCGGCACGCGCCAACATGGCATTCGCCCCGGCATCGTTCTCGAACCGCTCGGTCTTCGGGTTCCACTCGAGCGGGCGCGCGAGCTTCATCGCGATCCAGCTCACGATGCAGGCGGTGTTGCTGCGGTGGGCGACGTCCGCCGGCGCCAGCGGCCGCTGACGCGACAGCACGCACTCCAGCCAGTTCTTGTGATGCGAGGTGCTCACGGGCAGCGGGTGCGACACGCCCTTGGGGTCGAGGATCTTCGGGTCACTGGCATCCAGCGGAGGCTTCGCGCCCTTCGACTTCGGATCGCTCGAGGTCGCGCCGCCCTGCTCGCGCGTCACCCAGATCCAGCCCTCGTCGCCGATGAACTTGAGACCGGTGTCGTACTGGTCGGTGACGTGGACGGAAACGCCCTTCGGATACGCCAGCGACACGTCGTACGCGCCATGCACGTTCCAGATGCGCTCGGGATCGGGGAACTCGCCCTTGCCTTCCACGCGCGTCGGACCGGTGTGCTCGCAGTCGAGCGCCCAGTGCATGGTGTCGTAGTGATGCGAGCCCCAGCCGGTGATCATGCCGAGGCAATGCGCCTCGTGGCGCAGCCAGCCGGGGCGGCTGTAGTCCGCGCGCGGATGCACGCGCATCTCGGTGTAGTACTTGAACGGCGTCGGGCCGAGCCACTGCCCATAGTCGAGGCCGTCCGGCACGGGCTGCGGCGCGGCATTGGGCGCGGTCGGGTCGGTGGGCAGGCCGATCTCGACGGCCTTCACGTTGCCAATGCGGCCGGATCGCACCAACTCGCAGGCGCGCCGGAACTGCTCCCAGGAGCGCTGCTGGCTGCCCACCTGCAGGATGCGCCCGGTGCGCTTCACGGCATCGCGCAGGATGACGCCCTCGGCGTGCGTCATGGTGAACGGCTTCTGTAGATAGACGTCCTTGCCGGCCAGCACCGCCGCGAGCGCCACCTCGCCGTGCCAGTGGTCGGGCGTGCTGATGACCACCGCGTCGATGTCGCGCCGCTCGAGCAGTTCGCGGTAGTTGCCGTACGTCGCGATCTTCGGCGCCCGCACGCCGCGGTCGGCGTAGGACTTCTCGATGATGGTGACGCCGTCCGCCGCGCGCCGGGTGTCCAGCTCGCACACCGCGACGTAATCCGCGAGCCCGGACTTGATGACGCCCGGCATGTCGTGGCCCTGCGCGATGCGGCCGCAGCCGATCTGGCCGACACGGATGCGCCCATTGGCGCCGAAGGCGCGCGCGGGAATGATCAACGGAACCACGGCGGCGCCGAGCGCGCCGGCAACGACCCTGCGACGTGAAATCATTAAGCGCCCCCGGACGCTCGAATGGGACCGCGAGTATAAACGCGAGTCGGCGCTATTCGTATCGGAGCGCGTCGATGGGATCGAGCCGCGACGCCTTGCGCGCCGGATACAGCCCGAACACGATGCCGACGCCGGCGCTCACGGCGAGGGCGACGACGACGATCTCGGTGCGCGTCGCCATGGTCCAGCCGAATTTGCTGGCGAGGACGTGGCCGAATCCGACACCGAACAAGACGCCGAGCGCGCCGCCGACGGCCGCGAGCACCAGCGCCTCCACCAGGAACTGCGCCATGATGTCCGCGGGCTGCGCGCCCACGGCCATGCGGATGCCGATCTCGCGCGTGCGCTCCGTCACCGACACCAGCATGATGTTCATGACCCCGATGCCGCCGACGATGAGCGAGACCAGCGCCACGGAGAACAGCAGGCTGGTGATGGTGTCCTGCGTCGAGGTGAGCATGCTGGTCATCTCGGCCATGCTGCTGGTGGAGAAATCGTTTTCATCGTCGGGCCCGAGCCGGTGCCGCTCGCGCAGGAGCTGCTCGATCTCGATGCGCGCGCGCGGTATGGCCTCCGGCGACACGGCGCTCGCGAAGATGCGCCCGGGTACGAATTTCCCGAGGCCGCGCTGCATGCGGGTCTGGAATGCGGACAGCGGGATGAAGATGACGTCATCCTGGTCGCTGCCCATCGCGTTCTGGCCCTTGCGCTCGAGCACGCCGATGACCGTGAACGGCGCGTCCCGGATGCGGATGATCTGGCCGATGGGGTCGACGCCCGGACCGAACAGGTTCTCGGCCGCGGTCTGGCCGATGACGGCATTCTTGCCCGCGCTGGCCTGGTCCGAGGCCGTGAACATCGCGCCCTTCTCCACCGCCCAGTTGCGGATGGTGAAGTAGTCGGGCGTGGTGCCCGTGATCTGCGTGTTCCATGTGTTGGTCTCCGAGATGACCGGCTGGCCGGCATTCATCTGCGGCGCCACCGCGGCGATGGACGGCAGCTCGGTTTGAATGGCGCGCAGATCTTCCCAGGTGATGGACGGCTGCGAACCCGCGCCGCCGCGGCCGCCCGGCCCCTGGCTCGAGCCCGAGAAAACCATGACGATGTTGGTGCCCGCGCCTTCGATCTGCGCGCGCACGCGCGCCTTGGCGCCCTCGCCGATGGACTGCATGAAGATCACCGCGCCGACACCGATGATGATGCCCAGCGCAGTGAGGAACGAGCGCAGCTTGTTCCGGCGCAGCGCGCGCCCCGCGAGGCGCAGAGTTTCTCCGGCTCCGATCATGCGTTGACCACTCCTTGCTGGACCGCGGGCGCACGCGCCTGCTCGCGGCGCTCGTCGCTGATGACGTCGCCATCCTTGAGATGCACCTTGCGCGCGGCATAGGCCGCGATGTCGGGCTCGTGGGTGACGAACACGATCGTCATGCCGGTGGCGTTGAGCTCCGTGAGGAATTTCATGATCTCGACGCTGGTGGCCGAATCGAGATTGCCCGTGGGCTCGTCGGCGAGGATCAGCGGCGGCCGCGTGACCAGCGCGCGCGCAATGGCCACGCGCTGCTGCTGGCCGCCCGAGAGCTGCGAGGGGTGATGCCCGGCGCGGTGCGCGAGCCCCACGCGCTCCAGCGCCTCGCGCGCGCGCTTGTGCCGTTCGGCCGGCGGCACCTTGGCGTAGATGAGCGGCAGCTCCACGTTCTCGAGCGCCGAGGTGCGGGTGAGCAGGTTGAAGCTCTGGAACACGAAGCCGATGAATTCGTTGCGCACGCGCGCGAGCTCGACGCGCGACAGCCCCGCGACGTCGCGATCCGCGAGCAGGTAGCTGCCGCGTGACGGCGAGTCGAGGCAGCCGAGGATGTTCATGAGCGTGGATTTGCCCGACCCCGACGAGCCGGTGATAGCCACGAACTCGCCGCTTTCGATGTCGAGGTTCACGCTGCGCAGCGCGGCGAATTCCGTGTCGCCGGATTGATAGATCTTGCCGAGGTCACGGAGCTTGATGAGGGCCATGTGCGGCGCGACTACAGGATCCGCGGACCGCGTTGCTGCTGCTGCTGCCCGCGCTGCCCCTGGCCACCCTGGCCGCCGGCACCCACGATGAGCTGCTCGCCCTCCTTGAGCTCGCCGCCGGTGATCTCGGTGACGCGGCCGTCGGTCAAACCCGTGGTGACCATGCGTGGTTCCGGCTTGCCTTGCACCAGGACCCACACCGTGCGCTGTACGACCGGCGCGGGGCCGTCGTCGCCATCGCCATTCCCATTGCCATTGCCATTTCGATTGCGGTCGCGGCGCCAGCGGTTCTGGCCTTCTCCCCCGCCCGCGCCGGCTTCGGCACCCGCGCCGCGTTGACGCCGCTGCGCCGTGGCTTCGGGGCTCGCCTGGACCGTGCCTCCATTCGCGCCGCCCGCGCCCTGCGTGCGCTGGCCCTGACCGCCCGCCGCGCCGGCCGGCGCTCCCAGCGGAACGCCCTCGGGCCGGAAGCGCAGCGCCGTGTTCGGCACCGCGAGCACGTCGCGACGCCGGTCGGTGACCACGCTCACCGTGGCCGTCATGCCGGGCTTGAGCTTGAGCTCGGGATTCGCGACGTCGATGACGGCGTCATACGTGACCACGTTCTGCACGATCTGCGGCGCATTGCGGATGTCGCGGATGGCGCCACGGAACGGCTCGCCGGGGTAGGCATCCACGGTGAAGCTGACCGGCATGCCCTTCTGCAGGCGCCCGATGTCGGATTCGGCGACGTTGGTGTGGACTTCCATGGCGCGCAGGTCCTGCGCGATGGTGAAGATGACCGGCGCGGACAGCGACGCCGCCACCGTCTGGCCGCGATTCACGGCGCGCGAGATCACGACCCCGTCGGTGGGCGAGAGGATGTCCGTATAGCGCAGGTTGGTCCTGGCGGTTTCGAGCGCGGCGCGTGCCTGCGCGAGCTGCCCCTGCGCCTGCTCCACCGACGCGCGCGCCGAGCGTGCCGTCGCGACCGCGTTGTCGCGCTCGGTCTCGGAAATGAGCCGCTGCTCGTACACCTCCGAGGCGCGCTTCGCCTGGCGCTCGGAGTCTTCGGCGGTCACGGTGAGACGGGTGACGTTGGCCCGGGCGGCCGAAACGTTCGCTTCGGCGGAAACCACCTGCGCCTCGAACAGCGAGGGATCGATCTTGGCGATCCGTTCACCCTTCTTCACCTGCGAATTGAAGTCGGCGTACAGCTCCTGGATGCGGCCCGATACCTGGCTGCCCACGTCGACGGTGACCACCGCCTGCAGGCTGCCCGACGTGCTGACGCGCGACACCACGTTGGTGCGCTCGGCGACGGTGGTTTGATATTCGGGGGCATCCTCGTCGCCGGCCATCCAGTGATAGGCGACGAACACGAGGACGAGAACGAGCACCACCAGCCAAATGAGGCGGGTGCGGGAAAGTTGTTTCAGCAAAGGCGTATCCGATCTATCTGGCGCGCTCTACACGCGTAAGTGTAGATCAGTCAGGGGCCTCCGCGTTCCATTAATAAGTTTTCGGGATGTGTCAACCGCGCCGGGCGAACGGCGTTACCTCGTGGTGCGCGGGGCCGGCCTTCGGCAGCGAGATGGTCCCATTGCGCAGGAGCGGCTCCACGTCGGCCACGGCCAGCGGCCTGCCGTGCAGATAGCCCTGCGACTGGTCGCAGCCCAGGTTCGCCAGCATGTCGAACTGTTCCTGGGTTTCGACACCCTCCGCCACGGTTGTCATATTGAACGCCTTGCCCAGCGCGACGATGGTCTGGGCCACGGTGCGGCCGGTTCCGCTGGTCGTCAGCACGTTCACGAACGAGCGGTCGATCTTGAGCATGTCGACCGGCAGCTCGGCCAGGCGGCTCAACGAGGAGTAGCCGGTGCCGAAGTCGTCTATGGCCACGCGGATGCCCGAGCGCCGCAGGACGCGCAGCTGCGAAACCGCCGAGCTCACGTCGTCGATGAGGACTCCCTCGGTGATCTCGATGTCGATGCCGGTGCTGTCGTTGCGCCACTCGCCCACGAGGTCGAGCAGGTGGTCGGCGAAGGCGCGCCGGCGCAGTTGCACAGGAGAGATGTTGACGGCGACGCGGCCGGGGAAGAGCCCCGCGCCCTGCCAGCGCCGCAGGTCCGCGGCGGCCTGCCGCAGGATCCAATCGCCCAGCGGGACGATGAGCCCGGACGATTCCATCAAGGACAGGAACGCGCCGGGCATGACCAGGCCCGCGTCCGGATCGCGCCAGCGCACCAGCGCTTCGAGGCCGCGGATCTGCCGGGTGCGGACATCCACCTTGGGCTGGTAGTGGAGCTCGAATTCCTGGCGGTCGACGGCGGCGCGCAGCCGGTGCTCCATCGTCATGCGCGTGACGACCGTCGTCGAGAGCTCGAGACGGTGCGGGAGATATTTCTCTCCCGTGCTCTTCGCGCTGCGCAGCGCCGCTTCGGCGTTCTGCACCAGCGCGTTCGCGTCGTTGCCATTGTCCGGGTAGCGCGCGAAGCCGCACTTCACGTCCACGGGAATGCCGCGATTGTCGACCGTGAAGGGCGCGCGAAATACTTCGGCGACCTGCTCCTGCATCCAGTGCACGGCCTCGTCCTCGTCACCGGCCGCTTCCATGATGAGCCCGAACGTGCCGCCGCCGAAGTGCGCCAGGCGCTCGGTGGAGTCCATGTGCCGCTTGAGCCGGTCCGCCACCTGCTGCAGCAGCAGATCGCCGGCGTGCCGGCCGAAAGAATCGTTGATGGTCGAAAGCTGCTCGATGTCGAGCACCGCGACCGCGGGCGTGCCGCGCCGGCCGATGCGCGGCTCGAGCGCGCGCACCAGGCGCTCGCAGAACAGCCCGCGCTTGGCGAGGCTGGTCAGCGGATCGAAGTACGACAGGAAGCGCACCTCGTCTTCTTTGTGGAGGTACTGCAGCGCGAACGACAGGTTCGCGACCAGCTCGCGCAGCATGCGCGATTCCTCGTCGCCCACCGCGCCGGTGTCGTACGAGGTCAGCAGCAGTGCGCCGACCGGCGTCTTGTCCACCAGCAGTGGATAGGCGACGGCGCTGCGGAAGCCCGAGTCCATCAGCGCCGCGCGCGCCGCGAGCGTCATCTCGAGAGTCTGCAGGTCGTTGCACACCACCGCGGCACCGGTGCGCAGGACGCGCCCGATGACGCTGGTGTCCTCGCCGGCCGAATCACCGATGCTGAACGTGAGCTGCTGCGCGACGTGGCTGTCGACGCTGCCCGACCAGGCCTCGGCCCGCGCGCTGCGCGTCCCGGGCTCGATGAGCGCGACCATGGCGCTCGCATAGCCGCCCACCGACGTCGCCAGGCGACAGGCCTCGACGAGGATTTCCCGGCGCTGGCGGATGCGCACCATGGCGCTGTTCACCCCGGAGAGCATCTTGAGCACGCGCGTCAGGCGGCTGATGTGTTTTTCCTGGCGGCGGCGTTCGGTGATGTCGCGTTCGCTGCCGCGGAAGCCGACGACGTGCCCGTCATCGCCGAGCAGCGCCAGCATGTTGCGCTCGAGCCAGCGATAGCTGCCGTTGCGGTGCCGCCAGCGTGCCTGCAGATTGGCCGCCGTCCGCTGATTCGGGCCGAGCGTGTGCATCGCGAAGTCGAGCGCGGCGAGATCCTCCGGATGCACGTGCTGCGCGGCGTTGGTGCCGACCATCTCCTCGGGCGCATAGCCGAGGATGGTGCGCACCGCGTCGCTGCAGAAGGTGAACTTGCCGTCGCGGTCGTGCTCCCAGATCCAGTCCTGCGAGGTGCCGACGATGTCGCGCAGCTGCTGCTCGAGCGCGCGCTGCGTGCGCCGGATCGTGGCCTCACCGAGCGCGCGGCGCACCGCGGGCGCGAGCCGCGCCATGTTGCTCTTGAGCACGTAGTCGTAGGCGCCGCGCTGCAGGGCGTCGATGGCGCGTTCCTCGCCGATGGTTCCGGAGAGGAATATGAAAGGCGTGTCGGGCGCGACTTCCTGCGCCACTTCGAGTGCCGACAGGCCGTCGAAGCCCGGCAAAGTAAAATCGGAGAGGATGAGGTCGGGCCTGGTTTCGGCGAGCGCACGTCGCAGTACGGCTTCGGTATCCACGCGCTTCCAGTTGCACGAGAAACCACCGGCTTCGAGCTGACGGATGGCTATTTCGGCCTCCGTCGCCATGTCTTCCACCAACACCAGTTTGACTGGCTGCATTGTTGTTCCCCGCGGCTAGTTAGGCGAGCGACCTTCGAGGCCACGTCCAACCAGACGCCCTGCGATCTCTGCTCTGGGCCGACTCCCCGGGCCCTTACAGATGAAGGCAACTTAAGCTAGTGCAGCGTAGCATCCTGTGACGCAATCCGCAGACGCGACACGCAGACTAGCGAGTAGATAGAGGTGAGGCTTGTCTTTTTTGAACTCTTAAGGGCGTGGGATATTTCTGACAATTTAGTCAGAGAACGCCTTAGGCATTTGGCCTTTCGCCTCAAGCGGGAGGAAACTAGGCCGTAATCCTGAGGGAACGGGGTATCACCTACTCGCAATTCGACTCGTGAGAAACGCCGTGACGTGAGGGTTCCGCAGCCTTGAACACGAACATCGCTCAACAGCCTGAACATAAGTTGAGCCTGCTCATCGTCGATGACGAGCCGGCTTCGATGCGCGCCCTGTGCGACACCCTCGAATTCGAGGGATATACCACCTATGGATTCACCTCGGCCGGTGAGGCGCTGGCCGCGATGCGCGAGCGTCATTTCGACCTGTTGTTAGCCGACCTGCAGATGCCCGGCACCAACGGCATCGATCTCATGAAATCCGCCCAGTTGATAGACCCGACCATCGTCGCGGTCATCATGACCGGACACGGCGCGCTCGACACCGCGGTCGCCGCGATGAAGGCCGGCGCGCTCGATTACATCCAGAAGCCCATCAAGCTCGCGACCACCATGCCGGTGCTCGAGCGCGCGCTCGCCGTGCGCCAGCTGCGCATCGAGAAGAAGCGTCTCGAGGAGAACGTTCGCGAGCGCACCGAGGAGCTGAAGATCGCCAACCGCGAGCTCGAGGCGTTCTCGTATTCGGTGTCGCACGACCTGCGCGCGCCGCTGCGCGCGGTCTCGGTTTTCACGCAGGCGCTGCTGTCGGACCACACGACGCAGCTCACCGAGGAGGGCAAGCGGCTGCTGCAGAACGTGAACGCCGGCGCCGCGCACATGGACCGGCTCATCACCGACCTGCTGCGCCTGTCGCAGCTGAACCGCCAGCCGCTGCACAAGCAGCCGACGCGCTTCGGCGAGCTCGCGCAGCGCGTGATCGACAGCATGGCGCACGAGCGCGCCAACCGGGACATCGAGTTCGTCATCGCGGACTTCCCCACCTGGCAGGTGGACCAGGGGCTCATACAACAGGTGTTCGTGAACCTGATCTCGAACGCCATCAAGTTCACGCGCGAACGCGCGAAGGCCCGCATCGAGATCGGCTATCGCATGGATGGCACGTCGCTGGTGTGCTTCGTCAAGGACAACGGCGTCGGCTTCAACATGAAGTACATGAACAAGCTGTTCGGCGTGTTCCAGCGCCTGCACAGCGCGGACCAGTTCGAGGGCACGGGCGTCGGGCTGTCCATCGTGCGGCGGATTGTCGAACGCCACGGAGGCAAGGTGTGGGTGGACGGCGGCCAGGACCAGGGCGCGACGTTCTACTTCAGCCTGCCGGATGCCCCCTAGCGGCGGCGACGCCCGTCACAGCTGCTTCATGAACTCGATGAGATCGGTCTTGTCCGCGTCCGTGAGGCCGTCGAACTCGTGCTCGTGACCGCGGTTCGAGTGGCCGGGCTCGGCCGTGTCGAACAGCCGCGGCGTCGACCAGGGTAGATAGCTGGCGGGGTACGCGTACTCGCCGCGCGCGTTGATCTCACCCGCGATGCCCATCCGCACGAAGTCGAGCCGGTGGCCACCCACCCAGAATTTCGCCGGCCGCTCCGCCGGCGTCATCAGCGCGCGCAGCGTCGGCACCGAGCCATTGTGCAGGTACGGCGCCGTCGCCCAGATACCCGCGAGATTCGGCGCCACGTAGCCGTGCGTTTCCTGCGCGTCGATGAACTTGCCCATGGGCGAGCCGCCGACCGCATCGATGAC
>JBIOZI010000108.1:0-6042 GCA_044871085.1 Steroidobacteraceae bacterium
TGGGCGCGCCCGGAGGCACGATGCACAGGTGGATGTCCACACCGAGCTGCGGGTCGCCGTGCTTGCTGGCGGGCATCATGACACCGGCCCCCAGGCGCTGCGCAGCGGCCAGTCGGGCCCGAGCAGCGCGCGTGCATGATCGAAGTGGCCGCGCCACTGCGCCGGCGTGCTTTCGAGCGAGGCCTGCAGCTCCTGCTCGGCCTGCCGCTGCAGCTCCGCTTCTTCGTGCTCGATGCGCTGCTGCAGGGCCGCCGTGTCCTGCGTGCCGGCCTCGGCTTCGCCGGCGCGCTGCTCGGCGTCCTGGCGCAGCCCTTCGAGCCGCCGTTGCAGCTGCAGCCGCAGCTGCTCCACGCGACCGGTGGGTTGCGGATCGACCACCCTCAGGAGCTCCAGCGCGACCAGCGGCAGAGTAGATAGGACACGCGCCTGCGGCTTGAGCTGCTCCCCCAGCGCCAGCGCGAGCTCGCCGCGTTCCTGCGCCGCGGCCGCATCGCCGATGCGCGCATGGCAGAACGCCCCCATGCGCCAGCCTTCCAGCGCCATCAGCGAGTTCTGGTCCTCCAGCGCCGTGCGCGCGGCAGCGTCGTAACACTGCGCGGCGGCCGCGTCGTCCCCCGCGGCGAGCTGCGCGCCGCCTTCACCGAACCAGCACTGCAGCACCAGCTTGCGGCCCGCCGGGTGGTTAGCCTGCAGCGCCTGCCCGGCGGATTCACGCGCCGCGCGATACGTCTGCACCGCCTCGGCGTGCCGCGATTCTTTCAGGAGGGCGCCGGCCACCAGGATGCGCAGCACTACTTCCTGGTCGGACCAGCCCTGCTGCCGCACGAACTTCAGCGCATCGCGGGCGCGCGTCTTCACTTGTTCGGCCGAGCCCTTCTCCATCAGCCCGACCACACTCATCAGCATCTGCCGGTACACGCCGGCCGGCCCTACCGTGGCCTCCTGCGCGAACGTCTCTTGCGCAACTGCCAGGCCATTGACCGGCGGCTGCCGCACGCTGATACGCGGATGTTCGGCGGCGATCAGCTCACCCAGCCGCGGCTGATCGAGCGAATCCACCACCACGATGCGCAACCGTTCCGGCAGGTCGGCCTGCAGCGCGCGCTGCAGCCAGCCGGCCCAGTGTGCCGGCCGGTCGACGGACGGTGGAATCAGCACGGCCACCAGGTGGCCGATGCTGCGGTGGTGACTGGAACCCAGAGAACGCAGCGCGCTGATGAACGCGGCGGCGGTGTCCGGCGACGACGCCGGATCCAGGGTCCAGCCCGCGTCCAGCCCCTGGGCTGCCCAGTCAGCACGGCTCGCCTCCACCTGGCCTGCGAGCTGTTCCTTCAGCGCGCGCGCGTACTGCAGCGAGTGCTCGAACGGCGCATCGAAAGGGATGAACAGGTCGCGCGAGGAATACTCGAGCTCGTACCTCTGCGCCTGCACGAAACACTGCACCAGGCGCACCGCGTGGTCGGGCACCTGCCAGACCAGCAGCCGGCGCGCCGCGTCGGCGCGGAACTCGAGCCAGTCCGCGCACAGCAGTGCCAACCGGCGTTCGACGGGGTTCAAGGCCATGAGCGGCTCACCCGTTCAGCGAGATCTTGATCCCGTTCACGGACACACCCGCCGGATCGATCTTGACGACCGAGGCACCCATGCTCAGCGTGATGCCGCCGGGCGCGACTTCGATCACCGAGCCGCCCACCGCGAATTTCAGCGATGCGTCGGAGGTGTAGGTGCCGGCCCCGGTGGCATGGATGTCGATCGTCTGGCTGCCGGTCTGCTTGATCGCACCGGTCACGTTCTCCGTGAGTGGGCCGTTGACGGTGTGATCCCATTTGTCGTTGATGGTGCTGGTCTGTCCGCCGTTGACGGTGGTGGTGCGTCCGCCATTGACGGTGCTGGTCGCGCCGCCGCTGATGGTTTCGGTGTAGCCCGACGTCACGGTGCGGTCCTGGCCCGTATCGATGGTCTCCGACAGCTTGCCCTTCACGTGCATCGTGCGATCGGCGTCGACGTTGAGCGTGTCGTTGACGACGACGTGATCGGTGCGGTTGTTCTTCACTTCCAGCGTCTGGTCGTGCTGGACCGTCGTCGACATGTCGTACTGGCTATGGATGGTGACCTTCTCCTTGCCGGCGGTATCGTCCATGGACATCTCGTTGAAACCGCCGCCCTTGTGAGTACGCGACTTGACGCCGCTCACGACACCGGCGCCCGGCAACTCGTACGGCGGCATGTTGTCCTGGTTGTAGACGCGGCCGACGACGAGCGGCTGGTCCGGATCGCCCTCCAGGAAATCCACGACGACTTCCTGGCCGATGCGCGGAATGCTCACCGAGCCCCACCCCTTGCCCGCCCACACCTGAGACACACGCACCCAGCAGGAACTGTTTTCATCGCGTGCCGGATCCCGGTCCCAGTGGAACTTCACTTTCACGCGGGCGTACTTGTCGGTGAAGATCTCCTCGCCCGCCGGCCCGACCACCTGCGCCGTCTGCGGACCCGTGATGCGCGTCTTGAATGCGGTCGCGCGCGGACGGAACGGCTCCTGCGCGTAGATGGCTTCGAAGTTGCACGAATAGGCGTCTTCCGCCGGACCGATGCCGCTCTCGTAGCCGCCGGCATCCAGGCGGTGAGTGGCCGACACGACCAGGTATTCCCGGTTCTGGTCGCGGCGCGAGCAGCCTTTCAACGTGAACAGGCTGCCGACGGCGATGCCGCGGGCGTTGCCGGCACCGCGCACGGTCTCGTAACCCGCCTGCATGCTCTCGAGGCGCGCCCGCGAATAGTAGTCGCCTTCGCTCCTCGTCAGGTATTTGCCGGGATACTCGAAGACTTCGTAGTCGGCGCGCGGCACGCTGCGCGGCACCGCGTACTGCGCCTGCATCACCGCCCGCGGCTTGGTGAAATCGTAATCCGTCGTGACGTACTTGCCCGGCTGGATGTTGCGCGACAGCGTCCACTCGTGAATGTGGTCGGCCTCGCGCACGACATTGTCGCTCGGCGGAAAGTAGTCGACCGTCCCGTAGCCCGGGAAAACCTTGTGACAGCCGTATGAATCCGCGAGTACCAGCGTGTGCTTGGCCTCCTCGTGAGTGAAGAAGTAGTAGATCCCTTCCTCTTCCATCAGGCGCTGCACGAAATTGAAATCGCTTTCGCAGTACTGCACGCAATAGTCGCGCGGCCGGTAGGTCCTGGTCAGCGCGTACTTGACGTCCGTGAATTTGTGGTCCCCAAAGACTTTCTTGAGAATGTCGGGAACGCTGCAATTCGCCGGCGCGTCTTTTTTCTGGAAGATGCAGCAGTCCGTCGTGCGGGTCAGGAACCACAGCCAGGGCACGACGACCGCCCGATAACAGATGTAGTTACCCAGGTGGCCGCACTGGCTGAAGCCGGCGATGACGCCGTGAAAATAGCGCACGCTGCCATTGCGCAGAACCACCGACAGGCAGAGGTCTCTTCCGAGCAACGCATCGAAGTCGACACCTTCATCACGACTCAACAGCTCGACCTGCATCTCGAAGCGCTGTCCCAGGTGCTCGGTCACGGTTGCGGAGCGCAGCAGCAACTTGTCGGGCGGCAGCGGCGTCTTGATGGAGATGATGCGCGCCGCGCTCATGCACGCACCCTCGCAGGCATCCGGACGCCGCGTTCCCTGCAAGGTGGTTCCTTCCTCATGCTCACTCCTGTGTCCCAGTTCCCGTGAACGGTTTTCAAGTGGACTTGAGCTATCCACTGCTGTCAACACTCTGATGCGCCACAGGAAGCGGGAGCGAGAACGTGGCCCGAATTCCGGCCGCCATGCGCCGCCCGTTCCGTCGCACAGGCGGCCGCGCCGGACGTTCGAATGCACCGTCGCAATGCACGAACCGCGCTCGTGCGCGCGAAACATCCTATCTACTCGACGGACGATGCTGAACGCGGGAACTTCCCCGGGCGTTGTCGGCGACCGCAGACATGCTGCACCCGCGATCGCGGCAGGAAGGTGTGCTCGAACGCGTCGGGGGCGACCCCTCGTCCGGCTCTCCTTGGTCCATGGTGTCGGGGCCCACGGCGGGTAAACCCACCCGAGTGAAGTGCCCACACTTCGGACCAGGCATTCGCGGGATTTGCCGGTCGGCGTCCGGATGATTGCCGGTTTCCCGGGCATCGAGGCCTCGCGAGCCGGCCAGTTGCCGCCCAGACCCCGCATGGACGCGCGAAATCGCTCACCCGCCGCCGATACCGCGAAGTCGGGTACAGTGGGCGCGAAATTGCATACGAACAATCGATCGCCCTAGTGAACTACCGTAAAGACGTACAGATCCTGCGTGGGATCGCCGTCGCTCTCGTCGTCCTCTATCACCTGGGCATCGGTGGCTTCGCCAGCGGCTTCCTCGGCGTGGACGTATTTTTCGTCATCAGCGGGTACCTGATGGCGATGCTCTATGACCCCGCGCGCAAGACGGATTTCTTCCGGCGCCGGGCGTACCGTCTGCTTCCGGCCTACTTCGCCACGCTCATCGCCACCGTGCTGGCCGCGGCGGTCATCACCGTCCCGAGCGACTATCGACAGGTCACCTCGCAGTCCATTTTTGCGGCGGCGTTTGCGACCAACATCGATGTCTGGCTGGGGGACAGCTACTTCAGCAAGGAAATGTTCCGGCCGCTGCTGCACTTCTGGTCACTGGGCGTTGAGATTCAGTTTTATCTGTGCGTACCCCTGCTCTACTGGATGTTTCGTGGAGCGCGCTTCAGCCAACCGCTGGTGCTGGTCGGTTCCCTGGCGCTGTGCTTCCTCGTGGTGAGTCGCTCACCCGAAACGTCCTTTCTGATGACGCCGCTGCGGTTGTGGGAATTCCTGATCGGATTCGGCATCACGAAACGCGTGTATGAAGGGAAGACCTTGCCATGGGTGGGCCTGGCCGGACTCGTGGCGATCGTCTGCATTCCACTCATCCCCATCGACGGCACCGCGAAGAGTGCCGTGCATGGACACCCCGGGCTCATCTCGCTGCTGATCTGCCTGGCGACGGCGTCCGTGCTGGCCTTTGGCATTCCGAAACGGGTCGAGAACGCGGCGGGCGCGCTGGCGAAGCTCGGGGACTACTCGTACTCGGTCTACCTGACGCATTTCCCCATCATCGTTCTGTTCCTCTACGAGCCGCTGTCCGGGACGATTCTCAAAGCCAGCGTCGGCCAGGCCGCGGTGATCCTGGCGCTCGTGGCAGGCGCATCGTGGCTCTCGTATCGCGGTGTCGAGCAGCCCTTCCGCAAGGGCGTCAACCTGCGATGGTCCGTCGCCGCGCTCGCTGCCGTGTTCGCCGTGGGCTGGCTCGGGCACGTGGCACAGCGATTCTCGACGCCCGCCAGGGACGTGCTCATCTATCAGGCCTACTTCGACCGCTCTGCCTTCCGCTGCGGCTCGCTGCTCTGGCGCGTCATGCACCTGCGCGATTTATCCTGCGAGCTCACGACGATCCCAAAGCCGATCCGGCGGATCATGCTCGTGGGCAACAGTCATGCGGACGCACTCAAGACCCCCTTCGCCGCGGCGGCCGCCGAACGCGGGGTGGCCGTTCATTTCCTGGTCTCGAACAATCCGTTGATGCCGGGCGGCATCGACGCCGCCCAACTGATGCAGGAGGTCAAGGCGCGCCAGGTGGATTCGATCGTCATGCACTACTCGGCCGACGTCGTGGATGCGGCCACGGTGCGCCAGGTGAGCGAGCTCGCGGCATCGGAGCACATCCGGTTCGCGTTCATCATGCCGGTTCCGGTTTGGGACCGGAGCGTGCCGAAGGCACTGCTGAGCAACAGCCTGCCGGTCCAGGACCTCGAGGCATACCGCCACGCGAACGAACGCCTGATCGCAGGTTTGGCGGGTGCGAATTTCAGGATCTACCAGACGGCGACCGTGCTGTGCCCGGGCGCCTGCCTGGCGGAGTCGGGCGGTCGCCCGCTGTACTTCGACGATGAGCACCTGACGCTGACCGGCGCCGGCACTCTGCGCGGGCTCTTTGACCAGGTCATCGCCGACCTGCTCTCCGACGGCCCGCGCTCCTGACCGGG
>JBIOZI010000109.1:0-15692 GCA_044871085.1 Steroidobacteraceae bacterium
GAGATCCTCCGGCCCGATCTCCCGCGCCCACCGCTGCCCCCACTCGCCCACCGACGCGAGCACCGCCCGCAGCGACTGCCCGGCCTCGGTGAGCACGTACTCTGGCCCGCCGGTATCGTCCGATGTCTTCCGCGCGACGATGCCGCCGTGCTCCAGCGTCTCGAGCCGCTGCTTGAGCAGCGTCGCGGAGATGCGCGGCACGCCGCGCCGGATGTCGTTGAAGCGATGCGCGCCGGCAAGCAGCTCGCGGACGATGAGCAGCGTCCACCGTTCCGCCAGCACTTCCGCCGCGAGCGCGACGGGACAAAACTGTCCGTATTCCTGGCGCATGGCGGTAGCTTGCGGCGCGCCTACTGGCTAGGCAAGCCGCGCGCCGGGCTCAACGGCACTCGCCGCCGGAGCCATCCTCATGCGTGCGTCGCAGCGTGTTCCGCTGAACGTACGCGCCCACCTGGCGGCCGAGCCTGCCCCCGGCATCCTGATCGAACCGGAAGTGAATGCCGCCATAGACGCGCGCATCGTCGATGTCCTCCGTGATCTCGCGCAGGTTGCGGTACTGAAGCGTCACCCCCGCGAGCGCCGGATTGTTGAGCGAGATGAAGTGATGACGTCCGCCGAACGTGCGTTCGAGCACCTCGCGCGCCGCCGCGCTCGAGCTGCCATGCGCCGACGCGTAGCTCGGAAAGCACGGCGTCACCACGAAGGGTTTGAAATCCGCATCTCCGCGCGTGAGCGGATTGCCATCGGCATCCCCGGCGCGGATCGCAGTTTCCGGACGCCACAAGTTGTAGTGATACTTCGTCTCGAACACCGACGCCTGTGCGTCGCTGATGGCCATGTTCACGAGCGCCAGCGCCCGCGCGGTCTCGAGCGGCGAGCGGCTCTGCTCGACCGCGATCTGCGCGGCCACCGCATCCCACACCGGCACCGGCGCGGTGAGGGCGTAGAACTGCGCCACATCGGCGCGGTCCTGCGGACGGAACGCACTATCTACCCGCCCCAGCCGCTTCACCTCGTTGTAGTCGCGCACATAGCGCAGGCTCTTGAGCGCCGGCGGTGGCGCGGCCCGGAACTGCGCGGTGGACTCGATGGCGAAGGGCCGCAAGTTGCGCCACTGCAGCAGGATGCCGCCCTGCGGCGGGCAGCCCGGTGTCGGCTGCCACTCGCCAGGCTCCGCCGAGGCTGGCAGGTAGAACTGCGGCGGCGTCGAGCCGTCGCCGGTGCGCAGTGCGATCACGGCCGCCGCGGCCGCCTCACCTGCCGCGATCCCTTGCTGCTTGCGGACGCCATCCGGGATGCGCGCGAGCGATGCCGCATATGCCGCATCGAGGGAAGGAGCGTTCGCCGGGAAATAGTTAACGAGCACCGCACGCGCCGCGGCTACGGCGGCCGCTTCGGTGGACGCCGTGCGCGGCGCGGTCACCGACCCCAGGTACGGATCGAAGTCCCCCTCGATCGCATTCATGGCTTCAAACACCGCGAGCTGCGTGATCGCCGCATAACGCGCCTGGAAGAACGGATTCTGGCCCGCAGTGGTGCTGAGCATGATCGAATTCCATTCGAGCACCGGATCGTTGGCGGCGTGTGCCGCGCCTGCAAGCAGCACACCGACCGCGGCTGCCGCGATGCGAGTGAGTTTCATGGTGTTTCCCCTGTTGAGATGCCGGTATGACATTGACGGGGAATCTCGCGCACCACCGAGGCGTCCATCCAGTCAAGAATCTGGACCGCGGCATGCGCTTCGAGCGGCGTGCAAGCCGCCACGACGCTTTCTATTCTGATGAACACACGGGTCAACTTCGCCGCAAGTTTTTCGTGGTGCTCGCGGCACTAGCCGGCGAGATCTGCTGGCAAGCATGCGCCTGCGCCCTTGACAATTTCAACGCGCGGCGGCCGACCAAACCTGCCGCTGCAGCCAACTACGGCGTATTCGTGAACTGAATGCGTTGCACGGTGCTGAACATCTCGGCGAGCGACACGATGCGCAAACCGTCCGACGACACTTTCACCTGGTCCGCAAGCAATTTCCATCCGGGTTCGGTAGTCCCCAGTCGAAAATCGCCGAGCGCAACGTTGTTGGCATCGAACATGCGCACATCCGCGCCATCATCGGTACGGCTCATGCCGGCGAGCACGCGCCCGTCCGGCAGCAGCTCGACATTGTTAGGAGTGAGGATAGTGATGAGATCACTCCGCGACAACACCGGCAACGAGAACGAAGAAACGTTGATATACGTCGCATACAGCCGGCTGCCGTCCGGCCGCATCGCCGCATCTCGCGTGGCGTTTCCGGTGGCGCCGTTGGTCGTCGGGCGCAACACGGCCACCGCTCCGCCCTCTTCCGTGTACAGCAGGTTGTAGCAAAAGAAGAAGCCGCCGCTGTTGCTGCTGTTCATCGAACAGATGAGCGAGCCATCGCGGCTGGCAATGATGGCGTTGCTGTAATTGAACCCCGGATCGGCGAACACCGCGCCCTCGGCGGTGACGCGGGTTCCCGTGTTCGCGTTCACCAACACGTTTTGCCCGGTGACGATGAGACTCGCTCCGTCCACGCGCACGAATTCGAGATGCGACAGCGAACCGCCCGTCGTCGACGGCGCCCACGCGGCCGCGACTGTCCGGGTCTCGAGGTCTACGGGCGTGATGCCCGTGGTGCCGAGGAAGTCGTTGTCGCCCACGAACAACCGCGAGCCGTCGTGCGCCACGGTCATCTGTCCAAGTCTCTTCGCGAATGGAATGGTCGCCACGAGTTGCCCGGTGAACACATTGTGTACCGACAGCGTGGTCTCGCCGCCATGGGAATACGCCAGCGGACGAATGGGATCGGTGATGGTCTCGGTGAAATTTCCGGTGATCACCTGGGGCGAAACCGGGTCCTGCGATCCGACCCAAAACCCGACGCGAATCGTCTCCGACTGCGCGACGCCGTTTTCTCCCGACGTCACCGTGACGGTCGCGAAATGGGTCTGGTCCGCCGCGAGCCCGACCGGACTCGCCGTGACGACGAGATCGCCGGGAGTGACGCCGGTCGACGTCACGCTCAGCCAGGTTTGATTCGACACCGCGCTCCACGGCACGGCATGGCCCAACGAATCGGACACCGCCACGGTCCGTGTGAGCACCGAGCGGCTCGGCAACGCGGCCAGCCCGACGCCGGTCTGGCTCGCCACCAACGCGTGGCGGCGAACCAGTGCGCCGACGGTGTACGTGACGCTGACCACCTGCGGACTGCCGGCGAGCTCACCCGTGCTGCAATTGGCGCTGTTCATGCACGCGCGCACGGTGATGGTTCCGGTGTGCGTGCCCGCCCCGATCGCCAGGGACTCGGCCGGTGTCACGGTGGCCGTGCCGGTGTTCCCGACCACGTTTACACCGCTGATGCTTTGGACCGGCGTGCCGGCCGACGTGACCAAGACGTACAACGTGCCCGTCAGTTGACTCGCATTGCTCACACTCGCCGAAATCATCTGCGTGGGTACGGCGGACCCAGGCAGGCGCGCATTGAAGGTCATCGTGTTCGACGCCACCGACAACACGGACTGTATCTGCGGAGGACCGGGTTGCGAGCGCCCGCCGCCGCCGCCACCGCCACATGCGGCCAGCAACAACACACTTGCGGTCAGCAGCGCCTTGCGCAGCACGAGTCGAATCATTGCGGTGGCCCCTTTTGCCCGACGAGCCGATGTTGTGTGGGTTCCGGCGTGGACTAGGCTAACAGCCGGGCTTCGAGAGGTCATCCAGTCCCGCCTGGCCGCACGCAAATCCCGATCGATACTCCGCCGGCGTCGCTCCCAACACCTGCCTGAACGCCCGCCTCGACTCCTGCCTCAGCGCGTCCCCACCCCAACAAAAGTGACCACCGACTGCGCCGGAATTCCGTACGAGAACGCGCCGTTGCTCACTGTAACCGTGCCCTGCTGCGCCAGCGACAGACCGGGCGAAGTGATCCACGGCGTCACGCTCTGCGTTGCCATGTTGCGCACCGCGAAGGTTTGCGTGCGCGCGGCCGTGGTGTTGTTCACCACCACGATGGCGAAGCGCCCCGTCGATGCATTCCGGAACGCGGAGACGCCGAGGCCCCCACCCGAAGTCGCATCGATGCGGTTGTCGCCGGGACGCACGAAGCGGCTGAACTGCCCCATCACATACCCGCGCTTCTGCGCGACGCCCGAGGCGTTCAGCAGACCATTGGCGTTGCCGATGGTCTTCCACCAGATGTAGGCGCTCATGTTGCCCACCGTGAGGCAGGCGTTGACCTGTTCGGCGGTGGCGAGCGCCGAACCGATGGTCTGGTCGTTGATCAGGAACTCCGTCTGCCAGATCGGCTTGCCGCGCGTGCGGGCGAGTGGATAGTCCTGGATCGTCGCGCCGTACAGGTGCCCGCCCACGTAATCGACATTCGCGGCCGCGGCTGCGTCGTTGAGCGTGGCGTTCGACATCGCCTGGTCGAAGCGGAACGACTCCGGCATCATCACCGGCGCGTTGATGCCGCCCGCGAAGTCGCGCGAGAAGATCCGGAACTGCTCCGCCGTCCAGGATGCGGACTCGTACGTCACCGTGATGTCGGGTTCGTTCTGCAGCGAAATCACCGCCACCGGCGCACCGTTCGCGGCCATCGTGCTGAGGAACTGGTTCAGGTAGTTGACGTAGCTGCCGTAGGCGTCCGGCCGCAGCGAACCGCCGACGATGTTGTTGTTCGTCTTCATGCTCGCGGGCGGAGTCCACGGAGTGGCGAGGATGCGCGCGCCGCGCGCCGCCGCCCGGCGTCCCACCTCGAGCGCGTCGGTGAAGCTGCCCGTGGGCGAGACCCGCACGCGCAGCAGCGTGAGGCCGAGCTGGCCGGTGCCCGTGCCATAGAGCGTGTTCATCTGCGCGTCGGTGAGCGGGTTGAGACCCGCGTCGAGGAACACCGCGCCCGCGCCGAAGCCGTCCATGCGCTGGCGCACGGCCGCCGCGTCCACGGTGATGCTGGCGGTGGGTGGCGGATCCGTGGTGACGGTGGCGTACAGCGCGAGCCCGAAGTCGCGCGCGCTGGTGCCGTTGATCCAGGCCCGGTTGCGATAGGCCGCGCCGTCCGCGTAAGTGTCCGCGGCCGAGCGCAGCCAGCCGATGGGCGAGGTGCCGGACGTGCCGGAGATCTGGAACACGTACATCGAGCCGCCGCGCAGCACCACCTGGTCGCCGCCGGTGAAGTTCAGCCGCAGGATGCCGTTCGCCTGCTGCGTATAGGTGATGGCGAGTCCGGCGCCGGCACCTAGCAAGTCCGTGCCGGCGGCGTAGGCATCGGGGTTTGGAGCGGTGCGGGCGCCGAGGTCGTAGAGATTGAGGCGCACCGGAGCGCCGCCCGAGGTGCCGCTGCCGCCGCCCGCGTGAAGATAGATAGACTGCAGGCGATAGTTGTTGCCGGCGGGGACGACGAACGTCTGGCTGTAACTCGACGAGCCGCCGCCGCTGGCGAAGGTTTCGCTGACCGTGGCCTGGGCATTGGGATTGGAGACGGTGGCCAGCAGCGGTGTGGCAGGCCAGCTCGTGGCGCCGGGGCCGGTGTTCTGGACCACAGTGACGCCGGCGAAGGCGTAACCCGAGAGCAGCAGCGCCGAGATAGTGAGGCGCGCGCGAGAAAACCTATTCATGGGTCCCCCTTCCCTGGTGGAGTGTCAGTCGCGGTGAAAAGTAGCACGTTCACGCCGCCAGGCAATGAAAAGGCCCCCACGCGCAGGGCGCAGGGGCCTCTCATCTGAGCGCGGACCGGGTGTGAATGGTCAGGTCGGTGACGAACTAGCCACCGCCCCGCTACCCGCCAACCATGGTCGCTCAGCGCGTTACGACGAGCGCACGCTCACCGTACCAGCCGCCGGTTCCAAAGTTCAGCCGGCCGATCACGCGCACGCTGTAGGTTCCCGCCACCGCAACCGAGCCTGTGACCGTCATGGAAGCCGTGGTCCAGCCATCGAAGCCAGCGACTCCGTTGGCCGTGCAGAACGCATCGGCGCTGCCGGCCGTCGGCGCCAGCGTGGCAATGACCGTTCCGGCGGAGTTGAGGAGCTGGATGTCGATGTCGGTCCACGCGCTGGTGTTGGCCGCGGGGGCGTCGACGGCGCATTCCGCGCTGAAGGTCGCCGCGAAGGTCTCGCCGGCACTCAGGCCGAAGCCGGCGGTGGCAAGCAACGTGGGCGTGCCGGTGGTGAACGTGAAGTTGGTCGGGTTCGAGACGGAAGCAACCACACCGGCCCATGCCGTACTGGCCGCGGCCACCAGGACGAATGCGCTTGCCGCCGCTACGACGATCTTGCTCTTTCGGATGTTCATGATGTTTCTCTCCGTTAGTGCGGGGCTCGCAACGGGCTTCGCAGCGCTGCCCCGCATTCGCGCTGCGACAGTGGCAAGCCACCGCGACCTGCTCATCCGCGGCATGCGGCTGTCGGTCAGGCGGGTGGCGGAGTTAGGCGGTGGCATTTGCGACTCGCGCGGCGCGGTCACTGCGGCGTCCCCTGCGGCGAAGCCGCGTGGATGCGGTCGCGCTCGATCAACTCGTCGAGGCGTTGGCGGGCGTCCTGCTGCAGCGCCAGGCTGGGCACCAGCAGCGCGTCCTCGAGCGCCTTGCGCACCGTCGCCGGCTCACCGCTGTATCGCTCTAGATAGACGCCGAAGGCCGCGAGCCGCACGCGGTCGGAGGGATCGTTCTCATACAACGTCTTGAGCGTGTCGTCGGGAACGAGGAGCGAAACCTGGCGCGCCTGCATCAACCCGTCGAAACGCTCGGCGTCGCTGCCGTGCGCAATAGTTTGGAGCAGGCGTGCCGCGTCGACGGGCGGGTCCGTGCAGGGGGCGTGCGGCGCGGCAACGCTCACCGGCGCGGCGCCGCGTGCGTCGTGCTTCGCATCCAGCCGCCCTCCTTGCAGCTCGATCTGCTCCAGCACCCACGCGAGCGGCCGCTGCTCGATGTGCAGCGTCACGTTCCCGTCCTGTGACACGGAGATGACCGGCGCCGTGTCGCGGCGCTTCTCGGCTGGATGTTGTGACGGCGGCACGAGGATGGCGTGCCGCTCTTCATCCTGCGGCACCGCGGTCGGACCTCGCAGCGCCCATCCGGCTGCACCGGCGATGACGGCGCTTGCTCCACATGCGAACCAGGTGAGGATCGGTGTCGTATTCATCGATCAGCCCTCTCTGTCGTGAATGCCTAGCTACTAGTTTTGTGCGCGCATTGTCTTTGTGTCGCGACCGGCAAAACGCTCTCACCCTTAGGATGGCTTTTTGTTTCCCGCGAGTAGATGGGCGCGTGTTCGTGCAATGCGCTAGCGGCGCTAACTACGTGATTGCGAACGCCGTGGCAGCCCGCGCTGGTAGTTCTGACAGGTATGCGAACCTGGAATGGAACGCCGCGAGTAATCGGCTTCCACCGTCCACTCACGAGCAACCCGCTTGCTTGCCGGCGCGAACGCTGCAGTGCCGAAGGCGGCCACCGCATGGCCGGCCTAACTAGACTAAGGGTCGTCGCCGGCCAATCCGCGCCTAGGATGAACGCCGGCTTTCCAATTGCCTGGGCGGGAAGTGTCGTTGGGAACGGGCCGAATGTCGGCACACCGCTCGGTTGCTCTAACTACGAAGCGTCGCAACAAGCGCCTTAGGACGGTCTCGTGCGATCACTGCATGCTGCGCGTGCGAGGAGTATCGGCTCCTGCGCCGCAACCGCACGCCATCGTTCCCGGCGCGGCGCGCCACGTTGCGACCCAGGCGTCGCTGCGGACCCAACTGCCGCGCGCCGGGCTGGCGACGGCACGGCCGCGACCACGGCGCGCCGCATGACCTGCTCGAGGAATATGAAGGTCGGGAAAGGCTGTCCCCGCGGCTTCGCAACGCCGCATCGCGGCTGCCGCGCCGAACTACCGCGCGACGCGGCCTGCGCTTCGCGTCGGCTTCGTCGCCCGTCTGCGCACCCGATACACGCCGGCCGGCTCGCGTATCAGAAGCGCTGGTGGAATATCGACCTTCTCATGCAACGCGCGAATCGTCGGCAGGGTCAGCAGCCGCTTTCGCGCCAGCACTTCATCGCGGCTGCCGACGCGCGGTTTTTTCTACCCAGGACGCGTGCGATGTCCTTCTGGCGCAGGCCGCGTTCCTCCCATACGAAACAGGACGGCTTCGAATGATCATGCCGAAGAGACTCGAGTTCCCACAATGGGAACCAGCAACTCAGCCGCAAGCTCACAAAAATGCGCTCAGGCCATCAATCCGCCAACGCCTCCGCCAACAACAACCTCGCCTTCTCCCAATCCCTGCGCACCGTGCGATCGGTAACGCCGAGCGCCCCCGCTATCTCCCCCTCCGTCAACCCCGCGAAATACCGCATCTCCACCACCTGCACCAGCCGCGGATCCACCTCCGCCAGCTCCTCCAGCGCCTCATGCACGCGCAGCACCTGCTCCTCGCCCGCGCTGGTCGACTCGCTGATGGTGGTGCCGAGCGTCACCGGATTCGCCCCGCTGCCGCGCTTCACCCGCAGCGCCCCGCGCGCCAGGTCGACGATAACGGAACGCATCGCCCGCCCCGCATACCGGAAAAAATGCACGCGATCCTCGACCGACAGCCGCTTGGCGGTGGCAAAGCGCAGGTAGCACTCATGCACCAGCGCGGTGGTGTCCAACGCCGCACTGCGTCCGCCGGACTGCAATCGGCTGCGTGCGAGCATCCGCAGCTCTTCGTACGTAACTTCGAATACGGATTGCAGCGCACCGGCCTCGCCGTTCTGCGCCCGCTGGATCAGATCCGTCAGCGATGACTCCCCGCCCATTTCCCCATGATGACAGCCGCGCCCCGCCTTGTCCGGATCGGGCGGGTTTCGTCGTAGTTCTCGGTATCAGTAGCTGTTTTTTGCGAGGACGGACATGAAATGGGCAGGCATTGGCGCGCGTCTCAGCGCGGTTTCGTTGCTGGCGTTGTGCGCGGCATGCGGTGGTGGCGGTGAGAGTGGCGATGGCGGCGGCAATCCACCGGCGCCGCCGGCACCGGCACCCCCGGCACCACCACCCCCCACCGGCATCGGCGCCTCCGGCGGCACCGTCACCGAGGCCAGCGGCGCGAAGGTGGTCGTTCCCGCGGGCGCCCTGACCACGTCCACGGCCATCGCCGTCACGCAGACGAGCACCGGCGCGCCCGCCTTGCCGGCCGGAGTCACGGCCTTCGGGCCCATCTACGCCTTCACTCCGCACGGCACCGCGTTCGCAACCCCGGTGACGATCACCGTTCCCTTCGACCCGTCCTCGGTGCCCGCCGGCACGACGCCGGTGCTCTACAAGACCGACGCCGCCCTCACCACCTGGGCAGTAGTTAGCGACGCGACCGTGAGCGGCAACACGATGGTGGGCGCCGTGACCGGCTTCTCCGACGCGGTCGTCGGCTCGCTTCCCAAGACCACGCAGATCTCGCCGACCATGAAGAGCTGGCACGTGGAGCTCTACGACCGCAAGGGCAATCGCGAATCGCTGCTGCAGGGCGATAAGACGGGCGGCCCCCTCGAAATCCGCGATTCGGTCGGCCCCGTGGGCGAGTTCCCCACCTACTGGGTCCACTCCACCGAATCCGGCCGCACGTTCTGGACGCAGTCCGTGGCCCCGGTGTACGGCGGCTCGTACATCGGCGCGCGCACGTCGCTCACGCAGACTTACTACTTCCGCGTGGACCAGGAATCCCCCACGCTGCATTTCCTGATCACGCACGCCAGCATCGACATGTTCGACGGCGGCGGCGCCGTCCCGAGCCCTGAGGCATGTCCCTGGCTGCCTTTGGACCCCACGACCGAGCTGTTCCGTATCTCCTGCAACGGGACGATGACCCGCGCCGAAGCGGCATTTCGCATCGAGGCCCGCAGCCTGGCGGCGAATCCGCTGCTCTACCGGGCCGGCGGCACGGTGGAAGTCACCGGTGTGCACGCGGACTGGCGGCCGCTGGTGGCCGGAGATTTCACCGAGCACGCGTTGTTCCGCACCAGCGACTTCGTGTTCAACCCGGACGCCGACGGCGGCGGCAATGGCCGCTCCTTCACCGCGAATCTCATCCGGCCGAAGCGCGTGGACCTGCCGATCTCCACGCTGCACAAGGGCGACATCTTCAGCGTGCAGATCTTCATCAAGACCACGGCGATCGATCACATCCAGGGCGAGTCGCTGGTCGGAGCGCTGCTGCAGGACCCGCTGGAAGATGCGGGCATCGACCTCGAAACCTCGGGCCTCACCGAATTGCCGCCGCAGCCGGACAACTCTTCCGCCCCGCCGGCGCTGAGCTGCACCACCGGGCCGAATCCCGCGGCCGGTGTGCTGCAGTGGAGCCAACCGACATTCGCGGAGCCGGAGCGCTCCGAGAGCGCGCTCATCTACGTCGACCGCGTCGGCGGCACCAGCGGTGAAGTGAGCGTGCGCGTGCGCACCAGCGACGCAGCCGCCACCACGGGCGCCGACTATCAACCCGTGTCACTCGAGATCCGCTTCGCCGACGGCGACGACAGCCGCCGACGCATCGAAGTGCCGCTGGTGAACGACGATGCCGCGGAACCCGACGAGGCGCTGACCGTCTCGCTGTCGGAAGTCGGCGGCTGCGCGCAGCTCGGCGACACGACCAACGCGACCCTCACCATCCTCGACGACGACCGCCCGCTGCCGGTGAGACCCACGTATACGCTGGGCGGCACGGTGACCGGCCTCGCGGGCAGCGGCCTCGCGCTGCGCACCAATTTCATCAACGATGTGGCGCCGGCCGCCAACGGGCCGTTCACCTTCCCGCGGCGCCTGAACGACGGCACTATCTACTCGGTCTCCATAGAATCCCAGCCCACCAGCCCCGCGCAGATCTGCACGCTCACCAACGGCAACGGCACGATCACCGGCGCCGACGTCTCCAACGTCCTGGTGAGCTGCACCACCCCACCGCCCGCCAGCGGACTCGACCAGGGCTTCGGCCTGCAAGGCAAGGTGTTCTCCACCCTCGGCAGCGCGCGCGTGCTCGCGCAGCAGGGCGACGGCAAGTTGTTAGCCCTCGGCAGCCTCACGCTGACGCGCTACAACACCGACGGCACGGTGGACACGTCCTTCGGCAGCGGCGGCAAGGTGGACATCGTGGCCAACGGCAGCGCGATCGACCGCATGGCGGCGGTCGCGGCGCAGCCCGACGGCAAGATCGTGGTCGCGGGGAAAACCTCGTTCCCGACCGTCCCCAACGACGACTTCGTCGCGCTGCGTTTCAATCCGGACGGCAGCCCCGACGGCACCTTCGGCACCGGCGGCAAGGTGGTCACCGACTTCGAAGGCCATCGCGATGAAGCGACCTCCGTGCTGCTGCAATCCGACGGCAAGATCGTGCTCGTGGGCGATGCGCAGATCGGCAAGATCATCGACGTGGGCACGCAGCCCGTCTTCACGATCGACCAGGAGTTCGCGGCGGTGCGTTACCTGAGCAACGGCACCCCCGACCCGGCCTTCGGCAACGGCGGCAAGGCCACGCTGGACGCCGGTGGGCTCGACTACGTCAACGCGGGCGCGCTGCAGTTCGACGGCGGCATCATCGCGGTCGGGCGTTCCACCGTGTCCAACGGCACGGGCAATCCCGACATGGCGGTGGCGCGCTTCCTCGCCAATGGCATCCCCGACCCGGCCTTTGGCAACGGCGGCGCCGAGCACATCGACTTCGCCAGCGGCGTGGTGCCGCCGACGTTCAACGGTGGCCTGACCGATGAGGCGCTGGATGTCGCGATCGACGGGGATGGCCGGATCCTGGTGGCCGGCTACGCACTGGGCACGGGGAATGTGTCCGTCGCAGCGCTGTTCCGCCTGTCGGGCAGCGGCGCGCTCGACCAGAACATCGGGCCGTCGGTGTCGTCCACGATCGACCGGGTGAACGCCATCGCGCTGCAAGGAGACGGCAAGATCCTCATCGCCGGCACCGGCCAGGGCGACTTCGGCCTCGAGCGCTTCACCACGGCCGGAGTGCCGGACGAGAGCTTCGGTTCGCACGGCCTCATGACCTTCGACTTCTTCGGCGCCGTCGACGCGGCGTTCGACGTGCTGGTGCAATCGGACGGCCGCATCGTCGCCGGCGGCACGACGCGCAACGGGACGAGCGGCGGAGCCGGCCTCGTGCGCGTGCTGCCGTGAGTCGACTAACATCAGGGCCTCATCATGGGCAGATACCCGATCGACGCCGGCCGTTGGAAAGTGCTGAGCCAGCTCCTGGACCAGGCGCTGGAGCTGCAGCCGGCGGCACTCGCCGGCTGGTTGGACTCGCTCTCGCCGGAATTCGACGCGCTCAAGCCGCAGTTGCGGCGCATGCTGTCGCGCCACACGCAGGTGGAGACCGGCGACTTCCTGAACACGCTGCCGAAGTTCGCGCCGGAGCCGGAGGCCGTAGTCCACACCGAGCAGCCGGGCGATGTGATCGGCCCGTACCGGCTGGAGCGGGAGCTCGGCAGCGGCGGCATGGGCGTGGTGTGGCTGGCGCGGCGCACCGATGCGATGATCGGGCGCGCGGTGGCGCTCAAACTACCGCACGGCGCCTGGAAGCGCGCCGGCCTCGCCGACCGCATGGCGCGCGAGCGGGAGATCCTGGCGTCCTTGACGCACCCCAACATCGCGCGCCTGTACGACGCGGGAGTGACGGCCGCGGGGCAGCCCTATCTCGCCATCGAGTACATCGAAGGCCGGCGGATCGATGAGTATTCGCGCGCGCTCGACGTGCGGCAACGGCTCGAGTTGTTTGCGCAGGCCGCGCAGGCCGTGGCCTACGCGCACGGCAAGCTGGTCGTGCACCGGGATCTCAAACCGGCAAACATCCTGGTCACCGAAGACGGGCAGGTTCACCTGCTCGACTTCGGCATCGCCAAGCTGCTCGAAGACGGTGAGACGCGCGCCACTCGCTTCACGGAGATCGCGGGACACGCGCTGACGCCCGACTACGCCTCGCCCGAGCAGATCCTTGGCGAGCCGCTCACGATCGCCTCGGACGTGTACTCGCTGGGCGTCATCCTCTACGAGCTGCTGTGCGATCAGCGCCCCTACAAGCTGCAGCGGGATTCGCGCGGCGCGCTCGAGGACGCCATCCTGCAGGCGGACCCCGCGCTGCCGAGCGAGCTCGCCGACGCGCGGCGGCGCCCCGCCGTGCGCGGCGACCTCGACACCATCGCGCTCAAGGCGCTCAAGAAAAACCCGGCGGATCGCTACCCCACGGTGCACGCGCTGCTGGAGGACATCCAGCGCCATCTCGGCCGGCGGCCGGTGCTCGCGCAGCGCGACAGCCGCTGGTACCGCGCGCGGAAATTCATCGCGCGCAACAAGCTCGCCGTGGGCGCCGCCGCGTCCGTGGCGCTCGCGCTGCTCGCCGGCGCGGTCATCGCCACCTGGCAGGCGCGGATCGCGCTCGAGGAGAAGGCGCGCGCCGAGGAAGTGCAGGCCTTCATCACCTCGGTGTTCAGCGAAGCCGACCCGATGATGCAGCGCGAGGGCAAGGCGCTGTCGGCCGTGGAGCTGCTGCTGCAGACTGAGCGCCGTCTCCATCAGCGCAGCGACGTGCCGACCGCGCTCGAAGTGGAAATGTTCGCCATCATCGGCGAGAGCCTGTTCGGCCTGCAGGAGAACACGGAGTCCGTCCGTGTTCTCGAAGAGGCATTGCGCCTGCAGGCCTCACTACCCGATGCGGACCCGCTGATGGCCGCGCGGCTGCACCTGGGGCTGTCGCGGGCGCGCGAGATGATCGGCAACGACGACGCTGCCGTCGCGGAGCTGGCGAAGACCTTCGCCCTCCTGAAAACCGCGCACGGCGCCGGTTCGCTCGCGGTCGGCGCGCGGCTGCAGGAATCCGGCCTGAGCCTCTCGACCGGCGACTACGCCACCACCGAACGCGCCGCGCGCCAGGCGATCGCCGAGGCCACCGCGGCGATGGGGCCGCGCTCCGACGAAGTCGCCACGGGGCTGATGCTGCTCAGCAAGGCCTACCTCTTCACGGACCGGATGACGGAGGCGGTGGCGCCCGCGCGCCAGGGTCTCGACATCCTGCTGGCCAATCACAACCATGACTACGGGCATCCGAAGCTCATCGACCTCGCGCCTTACTACGCCAATGCCCTCACCCATGTGGGCGACTTCGACGGCGCGGCCAACCTCATGCGCGAGCTGCTCGCCAACGCCGAGCGGGTGTATGGCGCGCAGAGCAACATCGTGGGCGCGCTGGCGAGCGTGTCCGTGCCGTCCGAGCTCGAGCGCGGAGAGATCGACGCGGCGATCGCGCTGGCGCGCCGCTCGCTGTCTATCTACCTGCAGGTGGCGGCGCCCGAAACCGGCATTCACGCCTACCGTGCGCGCATCCTCGGCCTCACGCTGCTCACGGCGCGCGCCGGCGACGAGGCCGTGCGCGCACTCGAAGACGCCGTGCGGCTCTCGGGCAAGGCCGGCGATCCGTACGCCGGGCGCGGCAACCTCGGGCTGGCGCTGGCCTACGCCGGCCGGCTCGAGGAAGCCGGCGAGCAGCTGCGGCTCACGCTGGAAAACACGAAACCAGGCTCCTACGCGCAGTTGCGGGCGGCGCGGCATCGCGGCACGTTGCTGCGCCTCGAGCATCTGGATCAGGAGGCGGTTACCTGGCTCGACCAGGCCGTCACGGGGTTCGCGCCGGATCACTCCGAGCGCGGGGACCGCGCCGTCGCACTCGTGGAGCTCGGGCTGGCGAAGCTCGAGCTCGGGGATATCCCAGCCGCGGAGCAGTCGCTGAAGCTGGGCGAGTCGGAGCTGCGCGAGATACAGCAGCAGCGCATGACGCCGACCCGCGCCGATCTGCTGATCGGCATGGCACGCGTGCGCATGAGCCGCGGCGAGGCCGCCGCCGCGCTGTCGGAGCTGCAGCGCGTCGATGCGTATTGGCGCGAGCGTCAGCCCGCGAGCCGCTGGGCCGGCGAAGCGGCGCTGTGGCTGGGACGCGCGCACCTGGCTCTCGGGCATCGCACGGAGGCACGCGCCGCGTTCGAGCGCGCCGCGCACCTGCTGGCGCACTCGAAGATTCCGGCGGACCAGGCGCTGATGAAGCTGGCGCGCGGAGCGGATTGACGCCGCATGAAAAAGGCCCCGGGGACTTTCGCCGCCCGGGGCCGTTTTGATCGACTCTATCTTCTGACGTCTCA
Source organism: Steroidobacteraceae bacterium (assembly GCA_044871085.1). Lineage (GTDB taxonomy): Bacteria > Pseudomonadota > Gammaproteobacteria > Steroidobacterales > Steroidobacteraceae > CADEED01. The sequence goes on from JBIOZI010000109.1 coordinate 15,158, forward strand.
GGTCTTCGAAGCCTGGTAGATGCTCTCGATCGCCTTGTCCAGCGCGCCGTTGAACTCCGCGTCGCTCTGCTGCGCCGTCAACCCTTCCGTCAACGCCCGCGAGAAGCTCGCGATCATCCCGTTCTGCTTCGCGAGACGCTTGTTGGCCTCATCGCGGCTGTAGCCACCCGACAGCGCCACCACCTTGAGCACGCGCGGGTGCTTGGTGAGGTCCGCATACAGGTTGTCCACTTCGGGAATGGTGAGCTTGAGCATCACCTGCTGGTTGGCCGGCAGCTTGTCGAGCGCCGCCTGCAGCTCGGCTTTCAGCACCTTCTCCGCGCCCGCCTTGTCGGGGCACTTGATGTCCACTTCCGGCTCGACGATGGGCACGAGACCATGCGACAGCACCTGTTTCGCCACTTCGAACTGCTGCGCCACCACCGCGCGGATGCCATCGGCATTGGCGTGCTTGATGACCGAGCGCTCCTTGGTGCCGAAGATGCCCTTGCTCTTCGCCTTCTTGAGCAACGCATCGAGGTCCGGCATGGGCTTC
>JBIOZI010000110.1:0-12187 GCA_044871085.1 Steroidobacteraceae bacterium
CCCGGTATTCGTGCCTTTCATGTCGATATAACCGAAAGAACTTGGCCGTAACCGCACCGTTACCCGCTCTCGACTGACCGCATAACCCCCCGGTTCCTACGCTCTCCAGGGTCGATTGGTACAACTATCCAGGAGAACGAGAGTGAACATCAGACGCGCAGCAGCGCTCGCGACCTTCGCATCGCTGCTGCCATTTTCGGGGGGAGCGGTCGCGCAGAACGCAACGGCCTCGGCCGGCAACGACGATCTGCGGCGCGAGATCGAAGAGCAGAAGCAGCGGCTCGCCATCCTCGAGCGCAAGCTGGAGCTGCAGCAGGAGGCAGTCACGGCCGCCGCCAGCGCCGCACCCAGGATCACGGCGAACGCTCAGCGTTTTCAGATCGGCTCGACCGACGGCGCGAATTTCATTCGCTTGCGCGGTACGTTGTTCGCCGACAGCCGCGTCTACGGCGGCGACTCGGCGCCCGAGACGGCGGACACATTCCTGTTGCGCAGCGTGCGTCCGACCGTCGAAGGCACCTTCGGCGGTATCTACGATTTCAGGTTCACGCCGGACTTCGGCAGTGGCCGGAGCATCGTCGTCGATGCCTACGCGGCCGCGCGTTTCAATCCGGGCTTCGTCGTGACCGTCGGCAAGTTCAAGCCCTCCGTCGGTCTCGAGCGCCTGCAGTCCGAACCCGACTTGCGCTTCATGGAACGCGGCCTGCCGACGCTGCTCGTGCCGAACCGCGATCTCGGTGTGCAGCTCTCCGGCGAATTCGCCGGAGGCGCCTTCGCCTACCAGGTTGGCTACTTCAATGGCGTCACCGACGGCCAGAGCAGCGACAACCTCGCGACGCCGGACGTCGAGAGCGACACGGCCGGCGATTACGCCGCGCGCGTGTTCTTCCAGCCGTTCATCAACTCGGAAAACTTCAATCTGCGCGGCCTCGGCGTCGGCATCGGTTCGACCTGGCAGGATGTCGCGGGCTCCGCCGCCAACACCTACCTGTCTGCGTATCGCTCGCAGGGCCAGCAGAGCGTATTCAGCTATCGCGCCAATACCGCGACTGGTGTCACGCCCAACAACGCGACGTTTGCGAACGGCGAGCGCCTGCGTCTCGCGCCGCAGGTCTACTACTATCGCGGCAGCTTCAGCTTCCTCGGCGAGTACACGCAGGTGGAGCAGGACGTCTCCCGCACCATCGGCGGCGTCACGCTCTCGGACACGCTGACCACTAGTGCGTGGCAGGGACAGTTCGCATGGTTCGTCACCGGCGAGGAAGAAGCCTACCGTGGCTTCACGCCGGGCAGCACGTGGCAGCCGGGCAAGGAAGGCTGGGGTGCGCTCGAGCTGGTCGCCCGTTACCAGGAGCTCGACGTGGACGACGACGCGTTCGTCGGCGGCGCGAGCTCCTTCGCGAATCCGCTCACCGCCATCACGAAGGAGACTTCGTACGGAGTCGGCGTGAACTGGTACCCCTGGAACACCGTGAAGCTGTCGCTCAACTACGACTTGACCACCTTCGAAGGCGGCGCCGCAACTGGCGATCGCGCTGACGAGCGCGCGCTGTTCTCGCGCTTCGCCATCAATTACTGACGCATTCGGAGACACACATGACCAATCACAATCTGAACCGCCGGCTGCTCGTCGCGCTCAGCGCCGCCGTATTCGTCGCCGGCACGAGCTCGGTCGCGAGCGCCGCGGAAGTCACCCTGCTCAACGTATCCTACGACCCGACGCGCGAGCTGTACGTCGACTTCAACAAGTCGTTCGCCGAGTACTGGAAGAAGAAGACCGGCGACACGGTGAAGATCAACCAGTCGCACGGCGGCTCCGGCCGGCAGGCGCGCTCGGTCATCGACGGCCTCACCGCGGACGTGGTGACACTCGCGCTGGCGGCGGATATCGACCAGATCGCCAACCAGGGCAAACTACTACCCGTGAACTGGGAGGAGCGGCTGCCGGACCACTCGGCGCCGTACACCTCGACCATCGTCTTCCTGGTCCGCAAGGGCAATCCGAAGGGCATCAAGGATTGGGGCGACCTCGTGAAGCCCGGCGTCGCGGTGATCACTCCCAATCCGAAGACTTCGGGCGGTGCGCGCTGGAACTATCTCGCCGCCTGGGCCTGGGCCAAGAAGCAGCCCGGCGGCAGCGACGAGACCGCGAAGGAATTCATCCGCAAGCTGTACAAGAACGTGCCGGTGCTCGACACGGGCGCGCGCGCGTCCACCACCACCTTCGTTCAGCGCGGCATCGGCGACGTGGCGCTGTCGTGGGAGAACGAGGCCTGGCTCGCCCAGAAGGAGCTGGGTCCGGACAAGGTCGAGATCGTCATCCCGTCGCTCAGCATCCTCGCCGAGCCGTCGGTGGCGGTGGTGGACCGGGTGGTCCTGCGCCGCGGCACGCGCCACGTGGCGGAGGAATACCTCAAGTACCTGTACACGCCCGAAGGCCAGGAGATCGCCGCGCGCAACTACTACCGTCCGCGCAATCCGCAGGTGGCCGCGAAACACCAGGAGCTGTTCCCCAAGATCGAGCTGGCGACCATCAAGGATTTCGGCGGCTGGGCCAAGGCGCAGAAGGAGCACTTCGCCGACGGCGCGATCTTCGACCAGATCTGGCAGCAGTGAGCTCATGCCGGATGCGGCTTGCCAGATGGCGAATAGCTAGTTCCGTACGCGGCATGGGGCCGCGTACGGTTGAACCAGGGCCGCGGAGGCCGTGAGTGGCCTGAAATCGTTTCCCCCTCTTGCCTTTTCACCCTCACCGCCTCCGATGGCCCACCAACCCCCACCTCCCATGAAACTCATCCAGCTGCGATATCTGGTGGCCGTCGCCGAGAACGACCTCAACATCACCCAGGCCGCGCGCGTGCTGCACGCCGCGCAGCCGGGCGTCAGCAAGCAGCTCAAGCAGCTCGAGGACGAGCTCGGCTTCAGCCTCTTCGAGCGCAAGGGACGCGCGCTGGTGCGTCCCACCGATGCCGGCGCGCAGGTCATCGACCGCGCCTCGCAGATCGTGCGCCAGGCGCGCAGCATCAAGGCGCTGGCCTCCGAGCTGCGCAAGGACGACGCCGGCGCGCTCTCCATCGCCACCACTCATACGCAGGCGCGTTACGTCCTGCCGCAGGTGCTCAAGCGCTTTCGCGACAAGTATCCGAAGGTGCGCCTGCACCTGCACCAGGGCAACTCGGAGCAGATCGCCGAGCTCGCCTCCACGGACCGCATCGATCTCGCCATCGCCACCGGCGCGAGCCCGATTTTCGCCGGGCTCGTGCGCCTGCCCTGCTACCGCTGGCATCGCGCCATCATCGTGCCGCACGGACATCCGCTGGGCGAGATTTCCAAGCCGTCGATGGCCGAGCTCGCACAGTACCCGCTGGTCACGTATTCGTTCAGTTTCTCGGGCCCGGCGTCGCTGCTCGAGCTGTTCGCCGAAGAGGGGCTGACGCCCAACGTGGCGCTCACGGCGTGGGACTCCGACGTCATCAAGAAATACGTGCGTGAAGGGCTCGGGGTCGGGATCATCGCGAACGTCGCCATCGACGGCGTCGAGGATGGCGACCTCAAGGTGCGCGATGCGTCGCACCTGTTCCCCGTGCACACCACCTGGGCGGGCTTTCGGCGTGGGGTGCTGCTGCGCGGCTACATGTACGACTTCCTGCAGATGCTCGCGCCCCATCTCACCGCGCGGCAGGTGCAGAGCGCCGAGAAGGCCGATGACCAGGACGCCGTGGACCGCGAATTCGCGGCGGTGAAGATCCCCTTCCTGCGCTGAAACGGCGGTACCGGGACGGGGTTTCCCGCGGTCGAACGCCGCGCTGCTTCGACCTGCGAGCCGCTAGGCCCGCGCCCTATCTACCTCGACCGTGACGTGCGCCAGCTCCTCGTGCACGCACAAGGCGCGCCGGAAATATTCGCCGTCGCGGTCCGATTCCGTGGTGAGGCTCAGGACCACGGCGTATTTCGCGCGACCGACCCGCCACACGTGCAGGTCCGTGATGCGCGCCGGCACCGCGCCCTGCTCGATCGCCGCGCGTACCTCCGCGACCACCGGCGCGTCCATCTCGGCGTCGAGCAGGATGCGGCCCGAGTCGCGCAGCAGCCGCAAGGCCCACACCGACACCAGCACGGCACCGAGCACGCCCATCGCCGGATCGAGCCAGCCGAACCCCCACGCCAGGCCGCCGATGAGCGCGGCGATCGCCAGCACCGAGGTGGCGGCGTCGGCCAGCACGTGAACGTACGCGGCGCGCACGTTCATGTCCCCATGATGCGAATGCGCATGTGCATCCTCATGCGCCGCCTGTTCGTGTTCATGATCATGGTGCGCGTGGCTCCCGCGCAGCCAGAACGCGCAGATGAGATTGACGGCCAGCCCGACCACGGCAATGACGATCGCCTCGCGATAGTGAATGGCCTGCGGGGTCACCAGCCGCTCGACGGACTGGAACATCATGAGCGCGGCGATGCCGAGCAGCACGATGGCGCTCGTATAGCCGCCCAGCACTTCGATCTTCCAGGTGCCGAATGCGTACGCGCGATGCGCGGCGTGCCGGCGCGCGAAGGAATATGCGAAGGCGGACAGCCCGAGCGCGAGAGCGTGCGAGCTCATGTGCCAGCCGTCCGCCAGCACCGCCATGGAGTTGAACCACCAGCCGCCGGCGATCTCGACCACCATCATGGCGGCCGTCAGCCACAGCGCGCGGCGCAGCTTCGACTCGGCGAGCGGATTGCCCGCGTCGAAGCGTGGCGTATGGCAGTGGTGCGCAGCGCTCGTGTTCACGGTGCCCTCATACCCCCGGAGGGTATATGATCGCGGTCCATGGCGCACGTCACGCAACACCGCCGGAAACTGCTGGGGCGCCTGCGGCGGATCGGCGGGCAGGTCTCCGCGCTCGAGAAGGCCTTGCAGACCGACATCGACTGCGCCGCCGTGCTCACGCAGATCGCCGCCGTCCGCGGCGCGGTCCAGGGCCTCATGATGGAAGTGCTCGAGGATCATCTGCGCGAGCACGTGGTCGGCGAGGCGCGGCGCCCGCGTCGCGCGCGCGAGCTGTCCGCGGTCACCTCACTGATGCGCACCTTCGTCAAATAGCGCCGGAGCGCACCAACCAGATGGCAGTCCGTGATGTGCTTCGAATGGGCGACGCCCGCCTGCTGCAGGTCTCGCAACCGGTGCGCGAACTGCCGTCGCCCGAGCTTGCGCAGCTGCTCGCCGACATGCGCGACACCATGCAGGCGCTGAGCGGCGCGGGGCTCGCCGCGCCGCAGATCGGCGTGCCGCTGCGGGTGGTCATCTTCGGTCTCGAGAGCAATCCGCGCTACCCCGACGCCGAGCCGGTGCCGCAGACCGTCCTCATCAATCCCCGCCTCGAGTTGCTCGGCGAAGACACCGAGGAAGACTGGGAGGGCTGTCTGTCGGTGCCCGGCATGCGCGGCCTCGTGCCGCGGTTCGGCAAACTGCGCTATGTCGGCGTCGATGAGAACGCACGGCCCATCGACCGCACCGTGACGGGTTTCCATGCGCGCGTCGTCCAGCACGAGGTGGATCACCTCGACGGCGTGCTCTACCCGATGCGCATCCGCGACCTGCGCAATTTCGGATTCAGCGCCGCCCTGTTTCCAGGCCAGGCGCTGCGCGAGGACTGACCCCGCGCCGTTACAGCTTGCCGCTGAACACCACGCCCCACCAGCGCGGGAATGCCGGACCGTAGCTGTTCCAGGTCTGCGCCACGTGCGTGTCGTCGTCGAGAGCGTTCTTGAGCAGCAGGCTCACGTCGAAGCTGCCGCTGCGCGTGCCGAAGCCCGCCGAGAAGTCCACCAGCGTGCGCGCCGGAATCCACGCGTAGCTCGACAGGCTCACGTCGCTGTTGAACTCGCTCTGCCACGCCGCGTTGGCGCTGGTGTGGAACTCGAGCCTCTCGGAGAACGGCACCCGCCAGTCCACGCCGAGATTGAACGCATACTTGAACGACCCCGGCAGGTTCTCGCCGCCGGCGTCGCGGTAGGGTGCCGCGCCCGGGAAGCCGTTCTCGACCGGCTGCGCCAGGTTCGGGAAATCCGCGTAGTAGGCATCGTTGTACGTGCCGGAGAACCGGATCTGCGTGTTCGGGATGCCGCCGTACACGCCGTCGATCTCGACGCCCTTCACTTTCACCAGCGGCACGTTGCCCGTCGCCGAGGTGTAGGCGATGGCGGGCGTGACGCCATTGATGATGTTCTGGTTCGTCGTGTAGTCGTCGACGATGCGCACCTGCTGCTGGTAGTTCTCGATCTCCGAGTAGAACACCGCGGTGTTGAACACCAGTGAGTCGTCGAACAGCACGGTCTTCAGGCCGATTTCGTAGGCATCGGTCTGCTCGCCCTCGACGAGGTTCGATGTGCCGTTGACGAACTGCGAGATCCCGGCCTTCTCGCCGTGCTGCCACGAAACGTAGGTCGAAACCTGGTCGCTGAGCTTCCAGCTCGGGCTCACCACCCAGGCGGGCTGCGTCTCCTCGAAGCCCTGGGCGGAGGCCTCGTCGAAGACGACGCCGAACTGCGAGCGGCGGATGGCCTTCGCCGCCGCCACCTGCTGGCGCTGCTGCGCCGTGAGGCTGTCGTAGGCGCCGCCCGCGGTGGCGGTGGGCGCGACGCCGAAATATTTCTGCGCCACGAGGTCCGCGTACGCGAGCTGCTGCGGCGAGTTCACGCCTTCGAGCGCGCCCGTGGCGGCGTTCGACGTGAAGCCGCCGAGCGCCACCGTGCCGGCCGTGTTGACCACGAAATCGGGGTTGAGCTCCGGCGCGCTGCCGTAGTCCTTCACGTAGCTGCGCGAAGTGGTTTGACGGTCCTCGCGGGTGAAGCGCACGCCCGTGGTGACGGTGAACGCGTCGGCGACGTGCCAGTTCACCTGGCCGAAGATCGCGGAGCTCTCGTTGCGGATGTCCTGCACGCCGGCCGGCGCGTTGAACGACATGATCACGCGGTCGAGCGAGTTCTGCAGCAGCGCGCGGCCGCCGCTCACGCTGTTGTCCGGGTTCACGGCGCGATCGAGCAGGCTGTACTGCGCCGTGGTGGCGAACCAGGCGCCCGCGTCGTTGCCCCAGGCGCGCCGATAGTCCGCGACGTTGTGCACCTTGAAGTAGTAGAGGCCCGCCTGGTAATCGGCCAGCTCGCCCAGCGTGCCGGACGCGCGCAGCTCCTGGCTCCATTGCTTGTAGTCGTTCCAGAAACCGCCGGCGTTGCGGTAGACGTCGAACACCGTGCCCTCGTCGTTCACGGCCTGGAAATGATAGTCCTTGTAGGCGGAGATGGAGGTGATCTGCACGTCGCCCACGTTCCAGTCGAGCGACAGCGAGCCGCCATTGGTGCCCGTGACCAGCGGCCGCGCGTTGTCGTTGTTCAGTTCGTGGTCGCCGCCGCCGTATAGATAGTCGTCGGCGACGGTGTAGCTGCCGAGCTGCGTGAACCAGGGCCGGTTGAGCCGCGTGACATTGTCCGTCGCCAGGGTGTTCACGGCGCCGTTCGAGTAGGTGGTCGGTGTGGGCGTGTTGAAGGTGCGGCCGTTGGTGGTCTCGCCACCGCGCGGCTGGGCATCGACGGAAAGACGCGCGCTGAAATTCTCCGTGGGCGTCCACAGCAGCTGCGCGCGTCCGTACACGCGATCCTTGTTCTGCCAGGTGATGTCGCGGTTGAACTCGTTCTGGATGTCGCCCTGCCCCTTGTTGGCGGTCACCGCCAGGCGGTACGCCAGTGAATCGGTTACGGGTCCGCCGCCGGCGGCGCGCAGGATCACCGTGTCCCAGTCGCCGTACGTCAGCGAGAAGCTGGCGTCCGGCGTGAACGAGGGCTTGCGCGTGGTCACGCTGACCACGCCGAGGCTGGCGTTCTTGCCCAGCAGCGTGCCCTGCGGGCCGCGCGTCACCTCGACCGTGTCGATGTCGGTGAAGTCGAAGCTCGAGGTCAGGGCGTTGTAGCCATAGCTCACGCCGTCGACGATGAATCCCACCGACGGATCCTGCGCCTCGGTCTGCCCCTGCCGGCCGACGCCGCGGATGGACAAACTACTGGTGCGCTGGTTGCCCAGGTTCCACGACACGTTGGCGGCCCGCTGGGTGATGGCGCCGATCTCGGTGGCCTGCAGGCGCTCGAGCTCGCGGCCGGTGACCACCGAGATGGACAGCGGCACTTCCTGCAGCGGCTCGAGACGATTGCGCGCGCGTACCGTGACCTTGCCGAGCGCGGTGTCCTGCTGCGCCTCGTTGGTCGCGGGGGTGGTCGCGGGTTCCGCCGCGCCCTGCGCCGAGGCCGTGGCATTCGCGATCAGCAGGGCCTGCTTCTGCTGCTCGAGCTCGAGGGTCAGGCGGTCGATCTCGGCCTGGATTTCGGCGGCGCTGCGTCCCTCGCCGGAACCTTGGGCCGGCGCCTGGGCGTGAGCCGCGGCGGACGCGAGCAATACGAGAGAGATCGCGGCCGCCACCGGCCGCCGCAACGAAGGAAAGAGCATGGAGAGACCTTTATTGATTGTCGGTGAGAACGGAGACCTTCGAAATGCCCGAGTGCTCGATGGCCGCCATGACCTTGGCGACGGAGCCGTACGGCACCCGGTCGTCGGCGCGCAGGTGCAGCGACGGATCCGGGTTCGAGGACTTGATGTGCAGGAGTCGGCTCTCGAGCTCGGACTGCTGCACGACGGCGTCGTCGAAGTAGATGGTGCCGGCGGTATCGACGGTCACGGTGATCGCCTTCTGCCGCTCCGGCGGCGTGGTCTGCACGGTGCGCGGCAGATTGACGTGGATCGCGTTGGTCAGCGCGGGAATGGTGATGACGAACGCGACCAGCAGCACCAGCATCACGTCGACCAGCGGCGTGATGTTGATCTCGCTGAGCACGTCGCTCTCTTCGGTGGTTGAAACGGCCATGTGAAGACTCCCTGTGAAGCTCAGCCGGCGCGGCTGGTCGAGACCGGAGCGCCGACGACGACGGACTGCAGCCGGTGCGGCTCGTGATCGCGCGCGCGCGAGCGGTCCTCCGCCACGCGCCGCTCGGAGCGCAGCGCGGCATGCTGCGCGAGGTTGAGGAAGTCGTTGGCGAAATCGTCGAGCTCCGCGGTGACGGTCTTCGCGCGGCGCACGAAGAAGTTGAACGCGAGCACCGCGGGAATCGCCACCGCGATACCGATGCCGGTGGCCACGAGCGCCTCGCCGATCGGGCCCGCCACCACGTCGATGGACGCGTTGCCGATGCGGCTGATGTCCTTCATCGCGGTCATGATTCCCCACACGGTGCCGAACAGGCCGACGAAGGGCGCGGTGCTGCCGACGCTCGCGAGCACCGCGAGGCCGGCCTCGAGCGTGCGCCGCTCGCGCAGCACCTGCTGCTTGAGGTTGCGCTCGAGCAACTCGTGGCGGTCGAGCGCGTGGTCCGGGTCATCGCCGGGCGGCGCGTGGCGCAGCACTCCGAAGCCGACACCCGCGAGACGCGCGGCACCGCCGCGGACCTCGGGCAGCTCGGATGCGGACTGCAGGTTGGGCGACGCCCGGAATGCGGCGACATAGCGATGGTCCGCGCGCGCGGCGCGGATGAACTGCGTGGCCTTGGCGATCACCAGCGCCCAGGTGGCGACCGAGAACGCGACCAGCAACCACAGCGTGGCGGCGACTGCCAGGGAAGACGATGCGAAGTGAGCGAACACGGGAATCCTTTGCCTCGAGAGCGGGCCTTGGCTGAAATCAGGAATCGAGCTTGAATTCGATGGGGACGGTGGCGAAGCCGTCGATCGGTGCCCCGCCCTGCGTCGACGGCGCGAACACCCAGCGGTTGACGGTGGCGACGGCCGCGTCGTCGAGCAGCTTCTTGCCGCTCGACTTCACCACTTCGATGGAATCCACGGCGCCGGTCTGCAGTACCTTCACGCGCAGCAGCACCGTGCCCTGCCAGCCCTGGCGCGCGGCCTGCGCGGGGTAGTCGGGCGCCGGATTGTTCTTGTAGCCGATGCCGCCGAAGGCGGGCTTAACCGGCGCGGGCGGCGCCGCAGGCGCGGGCGGAGCCGGCTCGACCGCGGCCACCGTCGCGACGGGCGCGGCAACCGGAGCGTCGCTGGGCGCGACCGCCGCCGTCTGGATCGGCGGCGGCGCCGCGCGCGGCGGAGGCTTCTTCGGCGGCGGCGGTGGCGGCGGCTCGACCTTCGGCGCCGGCGGCGGCCGTACGAACTCGAGCGCCAGCGTGGTGGTCTTCGGCCTGCTCTCGGCTGCCAGCGAGTACCGGTCGCCGAACCACACGCCGAGCGCATGGGCGGCGAACACGGAGATCACGGCCAGCGCCAGCAGCCAGCGGCGCTTCTTCGGCTCGACGTTCCACCGTCCCCCCGCTGCGGCAAGTTCGGTAGGGACATCGTGCCACTGCAGCGGCACGCGCGACCATGCGTGGCGGCGGCGCCGGTGGCGGTGGCGGTGGCGGTGAGAGATCTTCGTGAGGGGCAATTGCAGCGCCGGTGTGCTCATGGGAGCAAACTAACTACAGGCCCGGCCCAAGTGAAATCGCGGAATCGCATTCACATATATCCGCCGGCACGACCCGCCCGGAACGCCGAGTCCGCGGTTACCACTGTGACCGCCGCGCCCTGCCGCGGTTACATTCTGGTTTCAACCCGGGCGCACTTGCGCATCTCGGCTAAGCTTCGCAGCGCGTGAACGCCCCGTTTCCGTCCTTTGCCGAAGCCACGCGCACCTGGATGCGCATCGGCCTGCTGTCGTTCGGCGGACCCACGGGCCAGATCGCCGTCATGCATCGAATCCTCGTCGAGGAAAAGCGCTGGATCGGCGAGGAGCGATTCCTCCACGCGCTCAACTACTGCATGCTGCTGCCGGGCCCCGAGGCGCAGCAGCTCGCCACGTACATCGGCTGGCTGCTGCACGGCACGCGCGGCGGGCTGGTCGCCGGCACGCTGTTCGTGCTGCCGGGCTTCGTGGCCATGCTGGCACTGTCGCTCATCTACGTGTCCTGGCAGCGCCATCCGCTCACCGAAGGCGTGTTGCTCGGTTTGAAGGCCGCGGTCATCGCCCTCGTCATCCAGGCCCTGATCCGCATCGCGCGGCGCACGTTGACGACGACGCTGGCGCGCACGCTGGCGGCGCTGGCGTTCGCGGCCATCGCGCTGCTGCACGTGCCGTTTCCCCTGGTCATCGCGGCCGCGGCGCTGACCGGATACCTGGCCGCGCGGCACGGCGCCGCGCCGCCGGCGCGCGCGCCGCACGGGGCGGCCGTGGCGGCGTCCGGGCCGCTGCCGGTGGTGGATGCCGCTGCACTCCACCATGCCGCGCCTTCGAACCGCCGCACGGTCAAACTACTCGCCACGTGGCTGCCGCTGTGGCTCGCGCCCGTGCTGCTCGCCTTCCTGCTGCTCGGCGCCGGGCACGCGCTCACGCAACTCGGCGTGTTCTTCGGCAAGATGGCGGTGGTCACTTTCGGTGGCGCGTACGCCGTGCTCGCCTACGTCGCACAGCAGGCGGTGCACCGCTACGCCTGGGTCACGCCCGGGCAGATGGTCGACGGCCTGGGGCTCGCCGAGTCGACGCCCGGCCCGCTGATCATGGTGGTGCAGTTCGTCGGCTTCCTCGCCGCCTATCGAGCCGCCGGCAGCGCGCATCCGCTGCTCGCGGGCGTGCTGGGCGCGCTGATCACGGTCTGGGTGACGTTCGTGCCCTGTTTCCTGTGGATATTCCTCGGCGCGCCCTACGTCGAGCGCCTGCGCGGCAACCGCGCGCTGGCGGGCGCGCTCGCGTCGATCACCGCGGCGGTGGTCGGCGTCATCGCGAGCCTGGCGCTGTGGTTCGCGCTGCACGTGCTGTTCGCGCAGGTCGTGCCATGGACGGCGGGACCGCTGCGCATCGAGCTGCCGGTGATCACCAGCCTGCGCTGGGTCCCCGCCGCGCTCACCGCGCTGTCGCTGCTGCTGCTGTTCGCGTTCCGGCAGAGCCTGGTGCGCTGCCTGGTGGCGAGCACGCTGCTCGGCGTGCTCGCCACCGGCTTCCTTACCTAGCTACTTCGCCCGGCCGGCCCGGCCGCCAGCGTGCGGATCTTCCACACCGCGCCGCGGCCCACCACGTACGGCGTCTTGCGACCGGTACCCGCGAACGCCAGGTTCTGCGGCGGGCGCGGTAGTTTGATGGTGCCGAGCGCGCGGCCGCGCGCATCGAACACCCGGGCCGCGACGCGC
>JBIOZI010000111.1:0-12079 GCA_044871085.1 Steroidobacteraceae bacterium
CCACGGACGCGGCCGCCGCCCTGGACGTGCAGCACGTGCCCGAGCTGCCGCACCTGCGCGGCGCGATCGCGCTGCCCGACGGAATGCTGCTCATCCAGGACCTCGAGCGCTTCCTGTCGCCCGAGGAAGCCGATGCGCTCGACACCGCGATGCGGCAGGCACGGGAGGCGTCCCGTGCGCGCTGAGGCACGCAACGCGCCCTCCTGGCAACGTGTGAGCGAGTTGATCGCCGCGCGCACCGGCCTGCATTTTCCGCCCGAGCGCCAACCGGACCTCGAGCGCGCGCTGACATCCGCGGCGCGCGACCTGGGCCATGCCAGCGCCATGGATTGCGCGCGCTGGTTGCTGAGCGCGGCCCTGTCCACCGCCGAGCTGCGCGTGCTCGCCACGCATCTGACCATCGGTGAGACCTACTTCTTCCGCGAACGGCCGAGCTTCAACGCACTGGCGACGCAGGTGCTGCCCGTGCTCATCCATCGCAAGCGCGCCGGAGACCGCCGCCTGCGCCTGTGGAGCGCCGCCTGCAGCTCGGGCGAGGAAGCCTATTCGCTCGCCATCCTGGTCCAGCAGCTGCTGCCGGACTGGCGCGACTGGAACATCAACATCCTCGCGACCGACATCAATCCGCAGGTGCTGCGCAAGGCCGAGGCCGGCGTGTACGGCGACTGGTCGTTCCGCGAGTCGCAGCCGGAGTTCCGCGAACGCCACTTCACGCCGGCGGGCAATGGCCGTTACCGCGTGCGCCCCGAGATTCGCGAGATCGTCACATTCGCCGAGCTGAATCTCGCGGAAGATCACTTCCCGTCGGTTGCGACGGACACCAACGCGATGGACCTGATCCTGTGCCGCAACCTGCTCATCTATTTCACGGCGATGCACGCGCGCCGGCTGGTGGAGTGCCTGCGCCATGCGCTGGTCGACGACGGCTGGCTGATCGTGAGCCCCAGTGAATGCTCGCAGGCGCTGTTCGAGGGATTCTCGGCGGTGAATTTTCCCGGCAGCATCCTCTACCGCAAGCGCACCGAGCACGAAATGGCGGATGCGCGCCTCAGCGAGTCCGGCGGCTTCGTGCGCACCGCGCCGATCTACCCGGGCAGCGATGCGCCGGCGGCGCCGTCCGGACCCGCGCTGTCCGAGCGCGCGGTGGCGCAGATGCTCGACGCCGCGCCGATGCCGCCTGCGGTGGCCGGCGCCGGCACCGATGCGCCGAACGAGACGCTGCGCGAGGCGCAGCACTTCTACGCGCAGGGCCGCTATGCCGACGCCGCGACGGTGCTACGCGCGGCGCTGGCCGCGGACGGCGGCGACGCGCGGCTGCTCGCGCTGCTGGCCCACGCGCTCGCGAACCATGGCGACCTCGAGGAGGCACGCGCGACGAGCGAGCGCTGGATCGCGGCCGACAAGGTCGACCCGGCCGCGCACTACCTGCACGCCATGGTGCTGCAGGAGCTCGGCGAGCGCGGCGGCTCGCGCGCCGCGCTGATGCGCGCCGTCTATCTGCGGCCCGAATTCACGCTGGCGCATTTCGCGCTCGGCAACTGTGCGCGCGCCGAAGCGCGGCACGAGGAAGCGCGACGGCATTTCGCCAATGCGGCGCACCTGCTGCGCGGCCGGCCCGCGGACGAAGAAGTGGCGGAGTCCGAAGGACTGAGCGTGGGCCGCATGCGAGAGATCATCGCGGCGCTCACCGCCGGTGGCGAGGCATGAGCGCCGACGCCGCCGCCATCCTGCGTGAACGCGCCCGCGCGCTGGCGCGCCCGGCCGCGGCCGCCGCTCCCGAGGCGCAGACCATCGAGCTGCTCGAGTTCGCACTGGCTGCCGAACGATACGCGGTCGAGACGCGGCGGGTCGGCGAAGTGCAGCCGCTGCGTGCGCTGACGCCGCTGCCGGGCACCCCGCCGTTCGTGCGCGGCATCGTGAACCTGCGCGGTCGCATCCTGCCCGTGTTCGATCTCAAGAAGTTTTTCGGCCTGCCCGAAGTCGGCCTCACCGACCTGCACCGCATCGTCGTCGTGCAGGGCGCGGATTTCGAGCTCGGGCTGCTCGCGGACCAGGTGATCGGCGTGCGCACGATGCCGCGCGCCGCGCTGCAGCCATCGCTGCCCACGCTCACGGGCATCGGCGCCGAGTTCCTGCTGGGCGTCAGCGCCGAGCGCCTGGTGGTGCTCGACCTCGAGCGCATCCTCACGGACGCGAAACTGCTGGTCCACGACGAAGTAGATGGTTAGCGGCCCGGAACGGCACTCATGCGGAGAACAGAATGAAGTGGAATGTCGGTACCAAGATCCTCACGGGCTTCGGGCTCGCGCTCGCGATCTTCGTCATCGTCGGGGTCGTCTCGTGGCGCACCCAGCAGAAGCAGGCCGAGGACGCCGAATGGGTGGCGCACACGCACGAGGTCATCGTGGCGCTCTCGCGGCTGCTGTCGTCGATGCAGGGCGCGGAGACCGGCCAGCGCGGCTACGTCATCACGGGTGACGAGGATTACTTGGCTCCGCACACCGCCGGCATCGCCTCCGCGCAGGAGCTCAACCACCGGATCCAGCAGCTCGTGAGCGATAACCCGCGGCAGAGCGCGCGTGCCGAGGCCCTGGGCGCGCTCGTCAGCCGCAAGATCAGCGAGATGCAGGAGCCGCTCGATGCGCGGCGCAAGGCGGATTTCGCCGCCGCCCAGGCGTTGGTGCTCACAGGACGCGGCAAACGCACCATGGACGAGATCCGCGAGTTGATGGCCACGATGGTCGGCGAGGAGGAAGCGCTGCTCAAGCAACGCGCGGATGCGGCCGCGTCCGCCACCGCGCGCGCGAACGACACGCTGATCTGGGGCACGGTGCTCGCACTGCTGATCGCCGGGCTTGCCGGCGTGCTCATCACGCGCAACGTCGCGACGCCGCTCAAGACACTGACCGCGGCGGCGGAGCGCATCACGGTCGGCGACCTCGGGGCGGCCGTCGAGGTCGACGATCGCGGCGACGAGGTCGGCGCCCTGGGACGCGCGTTCCAGCGCATGGTGATCTCGCTGCGCGCGATGGCGGGAGTTGCCGAGCAGATCGCCGGCGGCGACCTGCGCGCCTCGCTCACTCCGCAGTCGGCGAACGACCTGCTGGGCCACGCGTTCGTGAGGATGACCGCCAACCTGCGCCAGCAGATCGTGGGCATGGTCGAGGGCGCCACGGTGCTCGGCGCCGCCGCGAGTGAGATCGTGGCATCGACCACGCAGCTCGCCTCGAGCGCCAGCCAGTCCGCCGCCGCCGTGAGCCAGACCACGACCACGGTGGAGGAAATCCGCCAGACCGCGCAAATGGCCAGCACGAAGGCGCGCACCGTTTCCGACACCGCGCAACGCACCGTGCAGATCAGCGCCACCGGGCGCAGGTCCACCGACGACAGCCTGGCCGGCATGGCGCGCATCCGCACGCAGATGGAAGCGATCGGCGAGAGCATGATGCGGCTGTCCGAGCAGACCCAGGCCATCGGGCAGATCATCGCGTCGGTCGAGGACCTGGCCGCGCAGTCCAACCTGCTGGCCGTGAACGCCGCCATCGAAGCGGCCAAGGCCGGCGAGCAGGGCAAGGGCTTCGGGGTGGTGGCGCAGGAGGTCAAGAGCCTGGCCGAGCAGTCGCGCCACGCCACGGATCGCGTGCGCGCGATTCTCAACGACATCCAGAAGGCGACGACGGCGGCCGTCCTCGCCAGCGAACAGGGCAACAAGGCGGTGGAGGCCGGCAGCCGCCAGACGGAAGTCGCCGGCGAATCCATCCTGGCGCTCGCGGGCAGCGTCTCGGAGGCCGCGCAGGCGGCGACGCAGATCGCCGCCTCGAGCCAGCAGCAGCTCGTCGGCATGGACCAGGTGGCCAGCGCGATGGAGAACATCAAGCAGGCCAGCACGCAGAACGTCGCGAGCGCGCGGCAACTCGAAGTGTCGGCACGCAACCTGAGCGAGCTCGGACAGCGCCTGAAGGCGCTGGTCGAGAACTACTCCGTCTGACGGCCAACCAGCATGAGCCCGAGCGACGAGGAATTCCTGCAGCAGTTGCGCGCGACGTTCCGCGTCGAGGCGGCCGAGCACCTGCAAGCCATCGCCACCGGCCTCGTCGAGCTGGAAACGGCCGCGGACGCGGCGCAGCGGCAGCCCATCGTCGAGCGCGTGTTCCGCGCGGCGCACAGCCTCAAGGGCGCGGCGCGCGCGGTGGATTTCCGCGACATCGAAACCGTGTGCCAGTCGCTCGAGAGCCTGATCGCGGACTGGAAGCGCAAAGATGTCTCCCCGGACACCGCGTCGCTGGACGTTGCGCATCGCGCGCTCGATCGCATGACGCAGGCCATCGAAGGCCCCGCGAGCCCCGGGCGCGTTTCGGCCCGGACGGCCCCCGCGCCGGCGCACGCACCCGAGCCGGCGCGCGCGTCGAACCCCGAGCCGGCCGCGATCCCGACCATCATGGCCGGCGAGCAGGAAACCGTGCGCGTCGCGGTGAAGTCCCTCGACGAGCGGCTGCTCGAAGCCGAAGAGCTGCTGGCCGCGAAGATCGCCGCCGCGCAGCGCACCGAGGATCTCGCCGACCTCGCGCTGGGGTTCGAGCGGTGGCGCAAGGAATGGTCGCGCGTGCATGCCGAGGCGCGCACCTTGCGCCGTGCGCTCGACGCGCGCCATGCGAACCTGCCCGAGGTGCACGGCCTGGTCGAGTTCTTCGAATGGAACCACGACTGGCTGCGCGCGCTCGAGAGCCGCGTGCTCACGCTGCGCCGGTCCGCCGAGGAAGACCAGCTCACGGTCGAGAAACTCGTCGACGATCTGCTCGACAACTCGAAGAAGCTGCTGATGCTGCCGCTCGCGACGCTGGGCACGCTGCTGCCGAAGATCGTGCGCGATCTCACGCGCGAGCTCGGCAAGGAAGCGGCGCTGGTGCTGCAGGGCGAGGAAGTGCAGATCGACAAGCGCGTCCTCGAGGAGATGAAGGATCCGCTGGTGCATCTGCTGCGCAACTGCATCGATCACGGCATCGAGCCGCCCGAGGCGCGCCGCAAGGCGGGCAAGCCCGCGCGCGCCACGATCACGCTCGCGGTGTCGCAGGTGAACGGCAACCAGGTGGAGATCGCCGTCGGCGACGACGGCGCCGGCATCGACATCGCGCGTGTGAAAGTGCAGGCGGTGAAACGCGGGCTGCTGTCGCAGGAGGCCGCGCAGAGCCTGGACGACGGCGCCGCGCGCGCGCTGGTGTTCGAGGCCGATCTATCCACCAGCCCGATGATCACGCAGATCTCCGGCCGCGGGCTCGGGCTGGCCATCGTGCGCGAGAAGGCCGAAAAGCTCGGCGGACGCGTCGCCATCGACAGCGAGCCCGGGCGCGGCACGACCATCCGCATGACACTGCCGCAGACGCTCGCAACCTTCCGCGGCGTGCTCGTGGAGGCCGCGCGGCAGACTTTCGTGGTCCCGACGGCGCAGGTGGAGCGCGTCACGCAGTTCCGCGCGGCCGACGTGCAGACCGTCGAGGGCCGCGAAACCCTGGCCCACAACGGGCGCGCGCTGGCGCTCGCGGATCTCGCGCAGGTGCTCGACCTGCCGGCCGCCGCTGCGCCACGCCGGGCGACCACGCCGGCGCTCATCCTGGGCTCGGGCAACGAGCGCATCGCGTTCGCGGTGGACGCCGTCATCGACGAACGCGAAGTGCTGGTCAAGCGGCTGGCGAAGCCGCTGCTGCGGGTGCGCAACATCGCCGGCGCCACGGTGCTCGGCACGGGCGAAGTCGCGCCCATACTCAACGTCCTCGACCTGCTGAAATCCGCGCGGCGCGCGCCGTCGACGGTGCGCGGCATGCCCGCCGCCGCGCCGGCCGCCGTCACCGCGAAACGCGTGCTGGTGGCCGAGGACTCGATCACCTCGCGCATGCTGCTCAAGGGGATCCTCGAATCCGCCGGCTTCCTGGTGAAGACGGCGGTCGACGGGCTCGAGGCGTTCACGCTGCTGCGCACGGAAGCCTTCGACGTGCTGGTGTCGGACGTCGAGATGCCGCGGCTCAACGGCTTCGATCTCACGGCGCGCGTGCGCTCGGATGCGCAGCTGCGCGAGCTCCCCGTGGTGCTGGTCACCGCCCTCGCCTCGCGCGAGGACCGCGAACGCGGCATCGAGGTCGGCGCCAATGCCTACCTGGTCAAGAGCAATCTCGACCAGAGCGACCTGCTCGAAGCGCTGCGGCGGCTGGCATGAACAACCCGTTGCCACTGAATACGATCGGGGTGCTCATCGCCGACGACTCGCCGAGCATGCGCGTGCTGCTCACGCACATCCTCCAGCAGGACCCGCGCCTCAAGGTGATCGGCACGGTCAACGACGGGCAGTCCGCCATCGATTTCCTCGAGCGCCGCGAGCCGCGTCCGGACGTGGTCATCATGGACATCCACATGCCGCGGCTCGACGGCTTCGAGGCCACGCGGCGCATCATGGAGACCACGCCGCTGCCCATCGTCATCTGCACCGCCACCGCCGACCCGCAGGAGTTGCAGGTGGCGTTCCGCACGATGGAGGCCGGTGCGCTGGCCTGCGTCGAGAAGCCGGTCGGGCCCGCGGATCCGGAATTCGAGGCGCGTTCGCAGCACCTGCGCCAGACGATCTGCCTCATGGCCGAGGTCAAGGTGGTGCGCCGCTGGGGAAAACCGCGCGCCGTCGCGGGTCGCGCGGCGGAGGCCTGCCCGGCGCCGCAGCCGGGCTCGCTCCCCATGGCGCGCTTCAATGCCAGCGCGCCGCGCGTGGTGGGCATCGGCGCATCGACCGGCGGCCCGCCGGTGCTGCAGAACATCCTGAGCGGGCTGTCGCGCGAGTTCCCGGCGCCGCTGCTGATCGTCCAGCACATCGCGCGCGGCTTCCTGCCCGGCATGGTGGAATGGCTGAGTCAAACTACCGGCCTGCACGTGCACGTCGCGGCGCACGGCATCGTGCCGGTGCCGGGGCACGCATACATCGCGCCCGACGATTTCCATCTCGGCCTCGGCGGCGGTTTCAAGCTGCACCTGTCGCGCGACCCGCCCGAGCAGGGCCTGCGGCCGGCGGTGTCGTGGCTGTTCCGCTCGCTGGCCGAGTCCATCGGGGCCAACGCGGTGGGCGTGCTGCTCACCGGCATGGGCCGCGACGGCGCGGACGAGCTCAAACTACTGCGCGATCGCGGCGCGGTGACGATCGCGCAGGATCGCGAGACCTCGGTGGTGCACGGCATGCCCGGAGAGGCCATCGCGCTCGGCGCGGCCATGCACGTGCTGCCGGCCGATCGCATCGCGGGTGCGCTGATGACGGAGCTCACGCGCCGGCTCCCCATTGCCGGAGGAGGAGAATCATGAGCATCGCGGAAGCCCAGGACGCGGCGGCGCGCGTGTTGATCGCGGAAGACAGCGTGACCCAGGCGCAGCGGCTCACGCACATCCTCGAGCAACAGGGATATCGCGTGACCAGCGCCGCCAACGGACGGCTCGCGCTCGAGATGGCGCTGCGCCAGAAGCCGCACCTCGTCATCAGCGACGTGATCATGCCCGAGATGGATGGCTACGAGCTGTGCCGGCGCATCAAGGGCGATCCGAAGCTCGCGGACGTACCGGTGATCCTGGTGACGACGCTGTCCGATCCGCACGACGTGATCCGCGGGCTCGAGTGCCGCGCCGATAATTTCATCCTCAAGCCCTACGATGCGGGCCAGCTCATCCGCCGCATCCAGTTCGTGCTCATCAACAGCCAGATGCGCCAGAACGAGCAGCCCGGGATGGGGCTCGAGATCGTGTTTGGCGGGCAGAAGCATTTCATCACCGCCGACCGCCTGCAGATCCTGAACCTGCTGCTCTCCACCTACGAGGCGGCGATGCAGCGCAATCACGAGCTGTCGACCACGCGCGACACGCTGCACGAGACCAACCGCGAGCTGCAGCAGCTCACCCTCGAGCTCGAGGACCGCGTGCTGCTGCGTACCCGCGAGCTCGAGCAGACCAACGAGACCCTGCGCCAGGCGCAGCACGCGCTGATCCAGCAGGAGCGCCTGCGCGCGCTCGGGCAGATGGCGAGCGGCATCGCGCACGACATCAACAACGCCATCTCGCCGATCGCGCTGTACACCGAAGCCATGCTCGAGCGGGAGACCACGCTCTCGGAGCGCGCGCGCGGCTATCTCACGACCATCCAGCGTGCCATCGACGACGTCGCGCACACCGTGGGCCGCATGCGCGAGTTCTATCGTCCGCGCGAGGAGGAGCTGCAGCTCGCCGATGTCGAGCTGAATCCGCTCATCCAGCAGGTGGTCGATCTCACGCGCGCGCGCTGGAACGATCTGGCGCAGCAGCGCGGCGTCATGATCGAGCTCAAGACCGCGCTCGCCGCCGGGCTGCCGACGATCCGCGGCGCGGAGAACGAGATCCGCGACGCGCTCACCAACCTGGTGTTCAACGCCGTCGATGCGCTGCCGCGAGGCGGCGTCATCGAGATCCGCACGCGCACGGACTCGCTCATCGGCAGCGGTGGCGGCGCGCAACCCTGCGTGCACCTCGAG
Organism: Steroidobacteraceae bacterium; assembly: GCA_044871085.1. Classification (GTDB taxonomy): domain Bacteria; phylum Pseudomonadota; class Gammaproteobacteria; order Steroidobacterales; family Steroidobacteraceae; genus CADEED01. The sequence goes on from JBIOZI010000111.1 coordinate 8,526, forward strand.
GTGGCCGACAACGGAGTGGGCATGGACGAGGAGACCCGGCGCCGCTGTCTCGAGCCGTTCTTCACCACCAAGGGCGACCGCGGCACCGGACTCGGCCTCGCCATGGTGTACGGCATGGCCAAGCGGCACAGCGCCGGCCTGGAGATCGACAGCCGGCCCGGCCAAGGCACCACGATGCGCCTCACGTTCAATGCCGGGACGCCGCACGTCGCGATGAGCGGCCGCCATCCCTCGCCGCTGTTCGCGACGCGCTCGCTGCGCGTGCTGCTCATCGATGACGATCCGGCGCTGCTCGAATCGCTGCGCGCCTCGCTCGAGGACGAGGGGCACAAGGTGACCACCGCGAACGGCGGACAATCCGGCATCGACGCGTTCCGCGACGCCCAGAAGGCGAACCGCCTGTTCGACATCCTGATCACCGACCTCGGCATGCCCTACGTCGATGGCCGCCAGGTGGTGGCGAGCGTCCGCGCGATGTCCCCGGGCACGCCCATCATCCTGCTGACCGGCTGGGGCCAGCACGTGGCGAACGACCAGGAACGCCCGCCGCAGGTGGACCGGTTGTTAGGCAAGCCGCCGCGCATCAAGGAGCTGCGCTCCGCGCTGGCGGAGCTGACGGGCCGGCGCGCCACCGACCGTCTCGGCTGAGAGGCGCGCCGCGCGTCGGCCGCCGCAGGAATGCGGGACCAGGGCTGCGGGCGACGGCGACGTCTTCCGACAGTCCCGGCCGCGCGCGGCGCTCACAGTGCGGCCATGACGGTACGCATCGGCATTTCCGGCTGGCGCTATGCCCCGTGGCGGGGAATCTTCTACCCGCCGGACCTCGCGCAGCAGCGGGAGCTCGAGTTCGCATCGCGGGCCTTTCCGAGCATCGAGATCAACGGATCGTTCTATTCGCTGCAGACGCCGCGCAGCTACGCGGCGTGGCGCGATGCAACTCCCGCGCGGTTCGTATTCAGCGTGAAGGGGCCACGCTACATCACCCACATCCTGCGCCTGAAAGACATCGAGAAGCCGCTCGCGAACTTCTTCGCCTCCGGCATCTTCGAGCTGCGCGACAAGCTCGGCCCCATCCTGTGGCAGTTTCCACCGTCGCTGCGCTACGACCCCGGGCGCTTCGAACGCTTCCTCGCCTCACTACCGCGCGACACCGACGCGGCGCTGCGGCTCGCGCGCCGGCGCGATCCGCGCATGCACGGGCGCTCGCGGCTCGCCATCGACCGGCCGCGCCCGCTGCGTCACGCCGTCGAGATCCGTCACGCGGGTTTCGCGGCGCCGCCGTTCATCGAGCAGCTGCGCCGTCACCGGGTGGCGCTCGTGGTGGCCGACACCGCCGGCAAATGGCCGTACCTGGAGGACGTCACCGCGGACTTCGTGTACCTGCGACTGCACGGCGACCGGGAGCTGTACGCCAGCGGCTACACCGAAGCGGCACTCGACCGGTGGGCGGAGCGGATTCGCGCCTGGTCGCGCGGCGCCGAGCCGCGCGGCGCGCAACGTGCCTCGACGGCGCCCGCGAAGCGGGCGAAGTCGCGCGACGTGTACTGCTACTTCGACAACGACATCAAGGTGCGCGCGCCGTTCGATGCCGACCGGCTCATGCACAAACTCGGCGTCGCACGTTCCGATTCATCGTTCGAGTTCCCGCATCGGCGCGTATTGAAGAACATCCGGCCCGCGCCGCCGCTGCCGCCGTTGCGCTGGCGGCGTCCGGCGCGGCGCGCCGACGGCGGCCGGACGGCGCACGAGGACGCCCGGCGCCGCTGAGGCCCGCCTAGCTACCCTGCCATGCCAGGCCGATGACGCCGGCGACGATCAACGCGGCACCCACGAGCCGCCAGGGCCCCGAGTCCTCGCGCAGCAGGCGCGAGCCGAACCACGCGCCCACCAGCGTCGACAGCTCGCGCGCGGGCGCCACGTGGCTCACGGGCGCCATGCGCATGGCGAACAGCACCAGGATGTAGCCAAGCGGGCCGAGCACGCTCACCACGATCACCGGCTTGCGGTACTGGCGGGCCTCGCGTGCCAGCCGGGCACGGTCGCGCCAGGCACGCGGCGCGAGCACGATCATGCGAAACGCATTGCCCGTGAAGTCGATGACGAACGGCGAGATGGCCAGCGCCTTGACCGCCCAGCCGTCGTTGAGCGTGTACGCGGCGATCAGCGCTCCGGTCAGGAGGCCATACATCACGCCGAGACCGGGCGCGCGCCGGTGATGTCCGATCAATCCGGCAACGAGCAGGATTCCACCGACGATGAGCAGCATGCCGAGCACGGACTGCGCCGTGGCCACTTCGCCTAACAACAATGTCGCGCCGATAAACGACAGCAGCGGGCCGGTACCGCGCGCGATCGGGTAGACGACGGACAGGTCGGAGTGGCGGTAACCCGCCTGCAGCGAGATGGAATACAGCAGGTGCAATACCGACGTGGCACCGAGCGCCAGCCAGTGCCGCGTCTCGAAATGGGGACGTTCGAGCAGCAGGACGCCGAGCACGACCGGCCCATACACCAGCACCGATCCGGCTGAGAACAACCACACGAAATGACGCGACTCCGCGGCCACCTTCGCGGACAGATTCCAGCTGGCGTGCGTGAGAGCGGCGAGCAGGACGAGTGCGAGCGCGGCTGCGGTCATTCATCAACCTGGGACGGGGCGACGCATGTTGGGAGGGTCGCGACGGCGTTGCAATCTGCGCTGTTGCGCTCTGGCCACCGGGCATTCAGCCCCGTAATGGATGAGCGGTTTTGATCGGACGGCATCAGCGTCGGGTTCGTTATGAACCAACGAGGGGCGTCGTGTATGAAGACGCCCGCCTCCCGAGGACGACCGCCGAAACGTCGGAACCTTCCGTCCAGACCGACCCAGGATCGCTTGCAGATGCGTGAATGTTAGTGGTTGACACGACGGGAACTAGCAGCGAACATCAAAACCAATCAAATACGATCACAAATAGTCGTGATTTTCGGGAGTTCTGTGAGGCGCGACATGTTAGGTCCACGCGCGCCTTGCTAAAAAGCTACGACCGTTCCAACGGTACACGGGCAGCGAGTAAGCGTTTGTTCGCTTCCCGTTTCGTCGATGAAAAACGCGCCATCGTTTGCACTCGGGGGAGGGCAAGAGCATGCGGCAGAAATCGTCACTGCGGAGTAAAGGTCCAATCATTGGTTTGACTGCGGGTCTCGCGATCCTTGTCAGTGCGCCCGGCGCATTGGCGCAGTCGGCAGAGCAACCCACCCAGGCCGCCGATGCACCGGCAACGGCACCAGCGGCTGCACCGGCACCGGCGCCAGCACAGGCAGCCGAAGAAATGGAATCGGTGGTCGTCGTCGGTACGCGCGCGTCCCAGCGCTCTTCGATGGAACGCAAGAGACAGGCCGCGACGGCGATGGATTCCATCACCGCCGAGGATGTCGGCAGCTTCCCCGACCAGAATATCAACGAAGCTATTTCCCGCGTCGCCGGCATCGCGATCGATCGCGGCGACAGTGGCGAGGGCCAGGGCTTCTCGGTGCGTGGCAACACCCCGGATACCACCCGCGTCGACGTCGAC
>JBIOZI010000112.1:0-2415 GCA_044871085.1 Steroidobacteraceae bacterium
TCCTGTCGGCGATGCTGATCTGGGCCGCGCCGAAGCCTGCGCGCAAGGTGCAGTTGGGCGCGGCGCATTGAGATGAGTGCGTTCGTGTCGAGCGAGTCGGGCGCCGGGTCGAACGAGCCGGCGCCTCTTTCTTTGGTTAGGATGCGCGTCATGGAACGAGCTCCGTGTTGAAGCGCTCCATCAACCCCGCGACGCGGCTCTGGGGAATCGTGGCGCGCAAGGCACCGCGCGTGGTGATTTTCCGTCGCGGTCCCACGAAACAGGTGCTGCTCGTTTCGTGGCACACGGACACGCACGAGATCTTCGCCGGCCAGTGGTTGAAGGCCCGCGTATTCGAGCGTCGCAGTGACCTGTCGCCTTCGGGCGAGAAACTCATCTATTTCGCGTCGGACTACGGTCGGGATCTGCAGACCTGGACCGCGGTCAGTCGCCCGCCGTTTTTCACGGCGTTGTTGTTGTGGCCCAAGGGCGACTCGTGGGGCGGAGGCGGCCTGTTCGATACGGAGCGCAGGATCCGCCTGAATCACCCGGCCTTTCAGCGCAAGCTCGGAGCAGACTGGAAGCTGCAGAAGACGATCACGGTCGAGCCTTTGAACGAGCATGCCGGCGGCGGCGAAGACGACCCGATCGATTCCCTGCGCATGCTGCGCGACGGCTGGGACATGGCGCAGGCGGGCAAGTGGGAGCGGCGCGGACGTCGATGGGAAGTGAGCTACGAGAACGTGGCCAACGAAGTGTGGCGGCGACCCCGCGGCAAATCGATCATCGAGCGTCGCATCAGTGGTGTATTCGAACGCAATGGACCGAAGTACGTGCTCGCGCATCGCGTGCTGTCCGCGGACGGGAGCGTTGCGCTCGATTTCGGACGCAGCGACTGGTGCGACTGGTCGTACTCGGGCGACGTATTGCTCGCCCGCGGCGGTTGCCTGTCGTACGTGGCAGTGAGCACGTCGGGCGGGCCCGGCGAGATCAAACAACTCGTCGATCTGCGTCCGTTGAAATTCGAACAGGTCATACCGCCGGCGGCGGCTACAGGATGGGGCGGCGAGCCCGTGATTGGAAGGAACATCGAATGAGCAAACTCGACATCACCTACCGCGGCACCGTGCATCAATGGCACTGCGATCACATGGGCCACATGAACGTCATGTGGTACGTCGGCAAGTTCGACGAGGCCACGTGGAATCTCGCCGCAATGATGGGCCTCACCACCCAGTACCTGAAGGACAAGAACCGCGGCATGGCGGCGGTGGAGCAGCGCATCTGCTACCGCAAGGAGGCGCTGGCCGGCGACGTGCTCACGGTGCGCACGGCCATCGTCGAGGTGAAGCCCAAGCTCGTGCGCTTCGTGCACGAGATGCGCCGCGGCGACCGGGGCGACTGGCTGGCGACCATGCTGGCCACCGGCGTGCACATCGACACCATCGCGCGCAAATCGGCGCAGTTCGAGCCGCAGATCTTCGCCACCAGCCAGGCGTACCTCGCGCCGGACCCGAAGCGCTGGAACGACTGGCCGCCGCAGGATGCCTACCTTGACTGAGCGGCGACGCATGAGCGTGCTGCGCGCCGCGGCCGTGTTCGCGCCCACGCTGCTCACGCTCGCGCTGCTCACCAACGCGCGCGCCGCGGAGCTCGGCGTGCTGAGCCCGGTGCTGGCCGCCGGCACGCCGGTCGCGAAGCCGGACGCGGCGGGCCGTCCAGCACCGGTGCTCACGCGTCTCACCTCGGGCGCGCTGTACGACGCATTACAGAAGGAGGCGCGCGAAGGGTTCACGGCGACCATCCTCGCCCTGGACGAGATCGCGCAGCGCAAGGCAGGCGCGAGCGCTCCGACCCCCACGTGGCTGTACCTGTCGCTCGAGGACGGCGGCTTCCCGCGCGCCGGCTTCTGGCTGCGCGAGGCCGCGGCGGACCGCTGGGTGCCGGACCCGTTCGTGGACCTGGTGGTTGACGCCGCCAGCGTCGCCGACGGCGGCTTCGAGGAGATCTTCGCGCACGAGATGGGCCACGTCTTCCTGCGCCGGCTCTACCCGGCACTGCCGCCGGGTTTTTCGCGCGCCCGTCACAGTAGTTTGACCATCACGGATTTCCCGACCGCGTTCGACGAGGGCTTCGCCACCCACTTCCAGGCGCTGGTGCGCCGTTTCACCGCGAACGAGCGCCTGCGCAATCGCGATCTCGGCATCGGCCAGAAACCGCTCACCAACTACTGGTACGACAACATCGACCGCGAGGCGCGTGTCGCCGGCGTGCGCGGCAACTGGTTCGTGCAGGCGCAGCTGCCTTTGCCGGCGGATGCCGGCGCCAGTGTGTTCACGCGGCAGGACTACAGCACGCTCTTCGACAGCGCGCGCCTCAAGAACGGCAGCCAGATGCTGGCCTCGGAAGGTGTCATCGCCACGCTGTTCTACCGGC
>JBIOZI010000113.1:0-20642 GCA_044871085.1 Steroidobacteraceae bacterium
CGACTTCCTCGCCGAACGGGAACGCGCGCAGCCGCATGTAGTTAGTCTTGACGCCGTGCGCGGCCAGGATGTCGAGCGCCTCGCGCACCGCGCCGTCGGAGCTGCCGTAGGCGACGACGCCGATGTCGATGTGCGCGTCCTGCTCGATCGCGGGCTTGGGCACGAGCCGCCGGGCGGTGGCGAACTTGCGCGTCAGGCGGTCGAGCACCACCTGGTATTCCGCGCTGTCTTCGGTGTACGCGCCGTACTGCGTGTGACCCGAGCCGCGCGTGAAGTACGCGCCCTTGGGATGGACGCCGGGCAGCGTGCGATACGGGATGCCGTCGCCGTCCACGTCGAGATAGCGGTGGAACTTCTCGAGCTTCACGATCTCGTCTTTCGTGTAGACCTTGCCGCGGTCGGGCACGTAGCTGTCGTCCCATTTCAGATCGGGGCACATCCAGTCGTTCATGCCGATGTCGAGATCGCTCATGACGAGCACGGGCGTCTGCAGGCGCTCGGCGAGGTCGAAAGCGTCGCGCGCGAAGTAGAAGCATTCTTCCGGGTCACGCGGGAACAGCAGCACGTGCTTGGTGTCGCCGTGCGAGGCGTACGCGCATTCGAGGATGTCGCACTGCTGCGTGCGCGTCGGCATGCCGGTGGACGGGCCCACGCGCTGGATGTCGAACAGCACCGCGGGGATCTCCGCGTAGTACGCGAGACCGAGGAACTCGTTCATCAGCGAGACGCCGGGGCCGGAAGTGGCCGTGAACGCGCGCGCGCCGTTCCACGACGCGCCGAGCACCATGCCGATGGCGGCGAGCTCGTCCTCGGCCTGGATGAACGCGAAGTTCTTCAGGCCGGTGTCCGGATCGACGCGCAGCCGGTCCGCGAAGCTCTTGAACGCGTCCATCAGCGACGTCGAGGGCGTGATCGGGTACCACGCGCCCACCGTCGCGCCGGCGTACACACAACCCAGGCCCGCCGCGGTGTTGCCGTCGATGAGCACGTGGCCCGCGGTCTTGGAAGCGCCCAGCAACCCCGGCGCGACGTGCATGGGCAGCGGGCACTGGAAGTTCGCCCGGGTGTACTGGTAGCCGAGCTCTATGGCCTTCATGTTCGAATCCACGAGCGCCGGCTTCTTGGCGTAGGTTTCCGCCAGCAGCTCGCGGATCTTCGCGATGTCGAGGTCGAGGAGCGCCGCCAGCACGCCCGCGTAGCAGATGTTCTTCATGAGGATGCGCGTGCGCACCCCGTTGAAATTCTCGTTGCAGAGCTTCGCGAGCGGGACGCCGAGCACCGTGATGTCGTCGCGCGCCAGCAGCGCCGGCCGCGGCCAGGTGCTGTCGTAGATGAGGTAGCCGCCCGAGGCCACTTCGCGCACGTCGCGCGCGTAGGTCTCCGCGTTCATGGCGACCATGAGATCGACCTTCCCCGAGCGCGCGACGTAGGAATCTTTCGTCACGCGGATTTCGTACCAGGTGGGCAGGCCCTGGATGTTCGACGGGAAGTAGTTCTTGCCCATCACCGGCACGCCGCTCCTGAAGATGGACTTCATCAGCAGCGTATTGGCACTGGCGGAACCCGTGCCGTTCACCGTCGCGATCTTCATCGCGAAATTGTTTATGCGATCAGGCATCTTGGACGCGCCTCAAGCGCTCTTCGGAAGTTTGGCTTGCGTGGCGGCCGCTTCGTCCACCGCGTGCGGCCACTGGATCGTGGATTTCTGCATGTCCCACGCGGCCGTGGGGCAGCGCTCCGCGCACAAGCCGCAGTGGACACACAGGTCCTCGTCTTTGACCATGACGCGGCCCGTGTGTTTCAGCGGGTTGGATACGTACAACGCCTGAGTGACATTCTTCGCCGGCGCCTTGAGGCGGCCGCGCAGGTCGGCTTCCTCGCCGTCGTGCGTGATGGTGAGGCAGTCCACCGGGCAGATGTCGATGCAGGCGTCGCACTCGATGCACAGCTTGGTCTCGAACACCGTCTGCACGTCGCAGTTGAGGCAGCGCTGCACCTCTTTCTCGATCTGCTCCACCGTGAACCCGAGCTCCACTTCGATGTTGAGCTTCTTGAAACGCTCCTTGAGCGACACGTGCGGCATGAGGCGCCGCTCGGCCGGGTTGTAGTCGTTCGAATAGGCCCACTCGTGCATGCCCATCTTGGTCGACTGCAGGTTCACGCCGGGCGCGAGGCGCTCGGCGGTGCTCTTTCCCTGGCAGTAGTTGTGGATGGAGATGGCCGCCTGGTGCCCGTGCTCGACGGCCCAGATGATGTTCTTGGGGCCGAACGCCGCGTCGCCGCCGAAGAAAACGCCGGCGCGCGTCGACTCGAACGTCTTCACGTCGACCTTGGGCACGTCCCACTTGTCGAACTCGATGCCGAGGTCGCGTTCGATCCACGGGAAGGCGTTCTCCTGGCCGATGGCGAGGATGACGTCGTCGGCCTCGAGGAACTCCTCGCTCACCATCCGCTCGGCGGTGATGCGCCCCTTGGCGTCTATGTCGTATTCCATGACGTCGAAGGTCATGCCGCGCAGCTTGCCGTTCTCGATCACGAAGTTCTTCGGCGAGCGGTTGATGACGATCTCGACGTGCTCTTCCTCGGCGTCCTCGAGCTCCCAGGCGCTGGCCTTGAAGAACTCGCGCGGCTTGCGCGCCATGACCTTCACGTTCTGCGCGCCCAGGCGCAGCGACGTGCGGCAGCAATCCATCGCCGTGTTGCCCACGCCGATGATGAGCACCTTCTTGCCGATGCTCTTGATGTGCTCGAACGCCACCGACTCGAGCCAGGTGATGCCGATGTGGATGTTGGCGCCGCCCTCGGCGCGCCCAGGTAGTTTGAGCTCCTTGCCCTTCGGGGCACCGGCCCCGACGAACACCGCGTCGAAACCGCCCTTGGTGACCAAGTCCTTCATCGACTTGATGGGGTGGTTGAGCTTGAGGTCGACGCCCATCTCGACGATCTGCGCGATCTCGTCGTTGAGCACTTCCGCGGGCAGGCGGAACGACGGGATGTTGGTGCGCATGAGGCCGCCCGCCACGCCGTACTGCTCGAAGATGGTGATCGAATAGCCGAGCGGCATGAGGTCGTTGGCCACCGTGAGCGATGCGCAGCCCGCGCCGATCAGTGCCACCTTCTTGCCGTTCTTGAGCTTCGGGATCTTGGGCAGACGCGCCGTGATGTCGTCCTTGTTGTCGGCGGCGACGCGCTTCAGGCGGCAGATGGCCACCGGCTTTTCTTCCACGCGGCCACGGCGGCACGCCGGCTCGCAAGGCCGGTCGCACACGCGGCCGAGGATTCCGGGGAAGACGTTGGAATGCCGATTCACCATATATGCGTCGGTGAAGCGGCCTTGCGCGATGAGTCTTATGTACTCGGGAACGTCCGTGTGTGCTGGGCAAGCCCATTGGCAATCCACGACCTTGTGAAAGTAGTCGGGCTGCGAGGTATCCGTCGGTTGCATATCCCCCCACGAAATCGCCGGTTTTCCCCCTCCGGCAGGCCGGCAGAGTATAGGCTGCGCCACCCGCCGATGACGACTTCAACGCATATTCTGGCCACCGAGATCAAGCTCAGGACCCGCTCGCGCGTCCTGGAGGTTGCATTCGACGACGGCGCGCGCTACCTGTTGCCGTTCGAATACTTGCGCGTGTATTCGCCCTCCGCCGAGGTCAAGGGGCACGGGCCCGGGCAGGAGACGCTGGTGCTCGGCAAGCAGGATGTCGGCATCCACGCCATCGAGCCCGTCGGACAGTACGCCGTCAAGCTGGTGTTCGACGATGGGCACGATACCGGGCTGTATTCGTGGAAATACCTGCGCGAGCTGGGCGAGCAGCAGCAGCAGAACTGGGCCCGATACCAGGCGCGGGTCCAGTCCGCGCAATAACCCTATACTTCAGCCGCCGTGAGCGACCCGAAGAAAACCGCCGATACCGACTTCGGCTACCAACGCGTTCCGTGGGACGAGAAGCAAGGCCGCGTCCGCGGCGTGTTCGATTCCGTAGCGCGCAACTACGACCTCATGAACGACCTCATGTCGGGCGGCGCGCACCGGATCTGGAAAGAGTTCACGCTCTCGCTGGCGAACCTGCATCCGGGACAGCGCGCGCTCGACGTCGCCGGCGGCACGGGCGACCTCACCGCGGGCCTCGCCCGGCAGGTGGGCAAGACCGGCATGGTGATCCTTTCCGACATCAACGCGGCCATGCTCGGCGAGGGCCGCGACCGCATGCTCGACGCCGGCGTGGTGAGCAACGTGTCGTGCGTGCTCGCGAACGCCGAGAAACTCCCCTTCGCGGACTCGAGCTTCGACTGCGTCACCATCGGCTTCGGCCTGCGCAACGTCACGGACAAGCTGGCCGCGCTCACCGAGATGCGCCGCGTGCTCAAGCCCGGCGGCCAGGTGCTGGTGCTCGAGTTCTCGCATCCGGTGGTGCCGCTGCTGAAACCTCTCTATGACCTGTATTCGTTCCGCGTGCTGCCGCTGCTCGGCAAGCTCGTGGCCAAGGACGAGGAAAGCTACCGCTACCTGGCCGAGTCGATCCGCATGCATCCCGACCAGGAGAAGTTGCTGGGGCTGCTGCGCGACGCGGGCCTCGAGGACTGCCGCTATCACAACCTCTCGGGCGGGATCGTAGCGGTTCATCGCGGCTATCGTTATTGATGCTGACGCAGGCCATCGAAAATCTGCTCAACCGCAACCTGCCGCGCAGCCCGCGCGCGGGCGAGCTCGCGGCCGCGCTCGCCGGCAAGAAAGTGCGCATCGAGGCCACGGGCCTGGCGTGGGTGCTGACGGCCGAGTCGCTCGGCACGTCCATCCGGCTCGTCAAGGACGCGACGGCCGCCGCGGACGCCGAGATCGCGGGTAGTTTGGTGAGCCTCGCGGCGCTCGCGGGCCCGGGCCCGGAGGAAGTGATCCGCCGCGGCGACGTCACGATCCGCGGCGACGCCGAGATCGCGCAGCGATTTCGCGAGCTCGTCATGCTGCTGAAGCCCGACATCGAGGAGGAGCTCGCGCGGCTGGTCGGCGACAGCCCCGCGCACCAGGCGCTGCGGCTGGTGAAGCTCGCCACCGGCTTCGGCCGGCGCGCCGCCACCACGGGCGTGCGCAACATGGCCGAGTACCTGGCGCACGAGCGCCGCGACCTGGTGTCGATACCCGAGGCCGAGGATTTCTTCCGCGGCGTCGAGCGGCTGCGCGAAGACCTCGACCGCCTCGACGCGCGCGCGGCGCTGCTCGAGCGCGCCGCCGCCGAGCAGGACCACCGATGAAGCTGCGCGTCCTCGCCCGACTCATCGAGATCCAACGCGTGCTGGTGCGGCACCGGCTCGATGAGTTCGTGCGCGCCACGCACCTGGACCGGCCGCTGCGCTTCCTATTCATGTTGTCGCCGTGGACCTGGGTGGTGCGCGGCCGCAGCAACCTGCCGCGCGGCGAGCGCCTGCGCCTCGCGCTGGAGGAATTGGGCCCGATCTTCGTGAAATTCGGCCAGGCGCTGTCCACGCGGCGCGATCTGCTGCCGCTCGACATCGCCGATGAGCTGGCAAAACTGCAGGATCGGGTGCCGCCTTTCGACGGCCGCGTCGCGCGCGTCATCGTCGAGAGCGCCTACGGCCGCGCCGCCGAGCAGGTGTTTTCGAGCTTCGAGGAGCAACCTCTGGCCGCGGCGTCCATCGCGCAGGTGCACGCCGCGGAGCTGCGTGCGGAGGTGGCGCTCAACGGCGCGCAGACCCGCGAAGTGGTGGTGAAAGTGCTGCGTCCCGGCATGCACGCGGTGATCGCGCGGGACCTCGAAGTGCTGCACGCGCTGGCGCGCTTCGCCTCCACCAACTGGGCCGGCAGCCGCCGGCTGCGCCCGGTCGAGGTGGTGCGCGAGTACGAGAAGACCATCCTCGACGAGCTCGATCTCATGCGCGAGGCCGGCAACGCCTCGCAGCTGCGGCGCAATTTCGAGGGCTCGCCCCTGCTGTACGTGCCCGCGGTGCACTGGGATTTCTGCCGGCCGGAGGTGCTGGTGCTCGAGCGCATCCGCGGCGTGCAGATCTCCAACATGACGCGGCTGCGCGAGCTCGGCACCGACATCAAGAAGCTGGCCGAGAACGGCGTGGAGATCTTCTTCACGCAGGTGTTCCGCCACAACTTCTTCCACGCCGACATGCACCCCGGCAACATCTTCGTGCTGGTCGAGAACCCGGCCCTGCCGCGCTACGCGGCCGTGGATTTCGGCATCGTCGGCACGCTCGACCCGCGCGACCAGTACTACCTGGCCGAGAATTTCCTCGCCGTGTTCGACCGCGACTATCGCCGGGTCGCCACGCTGCACCTGGAATCCGGCTGGGTGCCCGAGGGCTCACGCGTCGACGAGATGGAGTCGGCGATCCGCACGGTGTGCGAGCCCATCTTCAACAAGCCGCTGCGCGAGATCTCCTTCGGCACCGTGCTGCTGCGCCTGTTCGAGATCTCACGCCGCTTCAACGTGGAGATCCAGCCGCAGCTCATCCTGCTGCAGAAGACCCTGCTCAACATCGAGGGCCTCGGGCGCGATCTTTACCCTGACCTCGACATCTGGAAGACCGCGGGCCCGATCCTGCGCGAGTGGGTGCGCGAGAAGATGAGCGGCCGCGCCTTCATCGAGCGGGCGCGCGTGCAGATCCCCGAAGTGCTCGCCAGCCTGCAGACGCTGGCGCCGCTCATGCGCTCCGCCGTGCAGCGCGCGCAGGACGGCCGGCTGCGGCTCGCGGTGGAGGCGCCGGAGATCGACGCGCTGCGCAACGAGATCCGCCGCACCAACCGGCGCCGCGACCGCGTCACCATCGCCGCCGTGGTGTTGTTAGGTGGCATCGTCTGGCTCGCGGCCGGACGCGAGCCGCCCTGGGCCGGCTGGGCCCTCATCGGCGTCGGCGGCGCGTGGCTGCTGGCCCAGGTGCGGCGCTGACCGCCCCTGCACCGGCGGACCGGCCCCGGCTTTCCTGCCGATGGCCGTCCACATGACGGGCGACGGCGCGGCGTAGTCGGCCGATTCCAGGCGCGCGAGGTCTGCGCGCACCTGCGCCTCGCTCACCAGCCCCGCCGCGACCAGCTGCGCGCGGCACTGCTCGAAATTCACGCGCATGAGCTCGGCGCCGCCGTTGTCGCGGTCGAACATGAGCATGCGGCCCTCGGCGCCGACCTGCTGCAGCCCGAGCGCACGGAATCGGCCGTGCAGCGTGCGGCCGAAGCGCGCCTCGACGCCGCCGCGGATCATGTATTGGCGCATCGCCTCGGTGGTCGCGAGCTCCATCTCCGCCGGGTTCACCGCCTGGTCCGCAACCATCGACAAAGTGTCGAAATCCTCGATGACGAGCCAGCCACCGGGCGCGAGCGCCCCCACCAGGCGGGCCAGCACCGCATCGCGCTCCGGGATGTGGATGAGCACCAGGCGCGCGTGGATCAGGTCGAACGCGCCGTCCGGCAGCGCATCGCGGGCGATGTCGTGGCGCTCCACGCGCAGGTTGGGCAGCGCGCCGGCGGCGATGTGCCGCGGATCGATGTCGGTGCACAGCACCTCGCCCGCGGGCGCGACGCGTTCCGCCATCCAGCGCGCCACCGAGCCGCCGCCGCCGCCGATCTCGAGGCAGCGCCAGCCACCGGCCATGCCGAGGCCGAGCAGCGCGCGCTGCGTGGCGGCGTCGAACAGGCGCGCCAGCACGCGCATGCGCCGCGCCGCCTCGTGCATCGCGTTGTCGAGTAGATAGGTTGCGGCGGTGTTCATCAATCCTCCGGCAGGTCGGCGGCGGGTTCGGGCAGGCGCCACGAGAGCAGCAGCGCGGCGCAGGCGGCGACGCCGGCCACCAGCGCGATCGACAGCGTGAGCTTGGCGGTCGGCGTCGTGCCGGGCATCACGTCCGACAGTTTCGCGGTGGCGAGCGCGGCCAGCGGCGCGAGCACCCGGCCGCCGACGCTGACCACGAAGCTCTCGCCCGTGCCGCGCAGGTGGACCGGATACACCCGGGGTAGATAGTTCCCCCAGAAGCTGTACGTCACGCTCACGATCAGCGCCAGCAGCCCGGCGCCGTACGCGAACAGGTCCGCGTTCGACGTGGCGGGCCCGAGGAACACCAGCGGCACGGCCAGCGCGGCGGCGCCGAGCGCCCAGCGCAGGATGGGTCCGCGCACGACCACCCACGTGACCAGCAGCGCGAGCAGCAGGCGCCCGGTGAGTGCGCCGAAGTCCTGGTGCAGGTGCACCCAGCTCACCCATTGCTCCTGCTGCTGGCGCGCCAGCTCCGCCACGCCCGGCAGGCCGGGCACGACGCGTGGAATGTGCTGCAGCATGCCGTAGGCGAGCGCGAAGCAGCAGGCGACGGTGAGCGTGCCGAGCACGGTCACGCGCCGCAGCCGCGGTGTGAACAGCTCGGCGAAGCTCGGCCGGCGCAGGGTTCCGGCGCGCCTCTTCTGCAGCCATACCGGGGACTCGGGCAGGAAGGGCCGCAGGATCATCAAAGGAATGGCGGGCAGCGCGCCGAACATCAGCGTGTAGCGCCAAGCCGCGTGACCGCCCTCCACCAACGGCAGCCGGTCGCCCCAGGTGACCGCCGCGTAATACGCCCCGGCGATCATGAAATTCCCCAGCGTCGCGCAGGCCTGCGCGAAACCCAGCGCGGCCTCGCGCCGCCGCGGGTCGCCGAACAGCTCGCTGAGCCAGGCGATGGCCGCGACGAACTCCACGCAGGCGCCGGCGACGGTGAGGCAGCGCCAGAAAATGACCGCGCCGATCGAACCGGCCATGCCCGACATGAACGCGGCCACTCCATACACCACGATGCTCCAGACGAGCACGCGCTGGCGGCCGACGCGATCGGTGAGATACCCGCCGGCGAGCGAGGCGAGACCGCCGAGCACCGGCGGCAGGAACAGTGCGAGCCCCGCCCGGTGATTGAACTCGGGCGTGCCGGGAAGATAGCCGCCGAGGTCCATGAGCATGGGACGCAGTACGATGGCCTGCACCACCAGCTCGTACATGTCGAACGCGAAACCGATGCCCGCCGCGATGAGGATCAGCCATTGCTTCGCGCCGATCCGCGGCATGCTCGCGTTGAGTGTGGCCTCCATGGCGCAGAGAATGGCCAACCGAAAGCTGAAAGTCTCGTCGCAGTCCTGAAAAATCCTGAACGCGCATGAACGCCGACGCCAACGTCATCTACGAATTCGCGGGGCGCCGCCTCGACGTGGCGCGCCGCCAGCTCACGCACCTCGGGCGTCCCGTCGCGCTGTTCCCGCGCTGCTTCGACGCGCTGGTGCTGCTGCTCGAGCAGCGCGGCAAGCTCCTCGACAAGGAGTTCCTGCTGCAGGCGCTCTGGCCGGACGTCATCGTGGACGAGAACAGCCTCGCCAAGGTGATCTCCGAGGTGCGCCGTGCGCTCGGCGACCCGCCCAAGGACCAGGGCTGCATCGTGACCGTGCCACGCCGCGGCTATCAGTTCGTCGGCGAGGTCGCAGTCCAGCGCCGCGCCGACGGCACACAGCTCGTGCGCGGCAGCCAGAATGAGGCCGGCCCGGCCGAAGCGGCGGCGGCGGCCGGCCGGCGCCGCGGCGAGATCCGCTCGCTCGCGGTGCTGCCCTTCACCTTCCTGAACCCGGTCGCCTCGGACGAGAGCCTGGGGCTGGGCCTCGCCGACGCGCTGATCACCCGGCTCGGACAGCTGCGGCGCACGCTCGTGCGCCCGACCTCGTCCATCGCACGCTTCGCGGCGCAGCCGCTGGCGCCGGTGGCTGCGGGCCGCGCGCTCGAGGTCGACGCCGTGATCTGCGGCACGATCCGCCGTGCGGCGGCGACCGTGCGCGTCACCGTGCAGATGGTCTCCGTCGGCGACGACGCCGTGAGCTGGGCGGAAAAATTCGACGCGCCTTCCATGGACGCGCTCGCGCTCGAGGATTCGATCGCCGAGCGCGTCGCGACCGCGCTCACGCTGGCTCTGACGAACGAGCGGCCGCCGGAGCCGCGGCGCTACACGACCAACACCGACGCCTGCGACCACTTCATCCGCGGCCGCTATCTAGCTACCAGGCGCACGCGCGAGGCGCTGCTCGAGGCGGTCACGTGCTACGAGCGCGCCATCGCGATCGACCCGCGCTACGCGCTCGCCTACGCCTGTCTCAGCGAGGCGTGGATCCACCTCGGCATCCGCGCGGCGGTGTCGCAGAGCTTCCGGCCGCGCGAGGTGATGCCCAAGGCGCGCACCGCCGCGGAGAAGGCCCTGGCCATCGATGCCAGCCTGTCCGAGGCGCACGCCGCGCTCGGGCACGTGTTGTTCATATACGAGTGGAAGCGGGACCTGGGCCTGGCGGAGCTGCAGCGCGCCATCGAGCTCAATCCCAGCAACCAGAGCGCGCGGCACTGGAGCGCCATGTGTCTCGCCGGGCTCGGCCGGTTCGACGAGGCGCTGGTGCGCATCGAGGAGGCGCGCGCGATCGATCCGCTCGCCGTCATCGTGAACGCGAACGTCGGCTTCCTGCTGTACCGGGCCGGGCGCCTCGAGGAGGCGGTGGCGAAACTGCGCTACACCGTGGCGATGGAGCCCGCGTTCGTCATGACGCGGTATCGGCTGGGATTGGCCCTGGAGGAGCTCGGGCAGTACGAGGAGGCCATCGGCGAGTTCGAGGCGATGCGTCCCTGCGCCGCCGACCCGCTGGGTCTCACCGCCATCGCGCGCACGCGTGCGCTCATGGGACAGCGCGACACCGCGCGCGGCATGCTCGCGCAGCTCGCCGAGATCGGCACCAGCACCTACGTACCGGCCGCAACCATCGCGGACATACACGTCGCGCTCGGGGACCTCGACAAGGCGATGGAATGCCTCGAGCTCGCCGTCGAGGAACGGGCGCTCGTGTCGATGTGGCTGCCGTGGGAGCGGCACTGGAACCCGCTGCGCACGCATCCACGCTTTGCCGGGCTGCTGACGCAGATCGGGCTCCTGCCACGCAACCCTTAGGGGCGCGCCCAATCTAACTACATTGTCGCCGCGCGCGTGATTGGAGTAGCGTCCATGTCCATGGGGGCATCCGCAGGCGCCGATACCAATCACTTTCCGGCGCAGCTCGCCGCGTTCGTAACGATCGCGGTCGGCATGTTCGTGCTCATCGGCTGGACCTTCGACATCGAGCCGCTGACCAACATCGCGCCGTCGTGGCCGAAGATGGTCAGGCTGACCGCGCTCGCGCTGGTACTGGCGGGGGTCACCCTGTGGCTCGCGACCATGGGCTGGCGGGTCGCGGCGGCCTGCGGCGCCGCGCTGCTCGCGGCCATCGGGCTGCTGCTGCTGATCCGCAACGCATCGGGCTGGAACGTCTACATCGACCAGCTGTCGCTGGCGCCGCTGCCTCCGGACGGCGGCGCGCCGCTGCCGCGCATGGCCCCGGCCACCGCCGTCAGCATGTTGTTGTTAGGCACTTCGATCGCCTGCTCCCTGCAGCGGCGGCTCGCGCTGCTGCACCAGGCGCTCGCGGTCCTGGGGCTGCTCGTGGCCTGGTTCGGCCTGTCGCACTTCGTGTTCGCGGGCCAGGCGGTGTTCGCGTTCGCCCAGATGGCCTTCCACACCGCGGTGCTGTTGCTGCTGCTGCACGCCGGCGCGCTCACGCTGCGGTCGGAGGCGGGGCTCGCGGCGCTGCTGTCGAGCGGCGGCGCGGGCGGCGGCCTCGCCCGGCGGCTGCTGCCGGCTGCGATCGTCGTGCCGCTGGTCGCGGGCGTGCTCACGCTGCAGTCGCAGCGCTCGGGCATGCTGAGCTTCGAAGGCGCGGTCTCGCTGTTCGCGCTGTCGTCCGTGGTGGTGTTCGCCGCCTTCGTGTGGATCCAGGCCTCGCGCACCGAGCGCGCCGACCGGCTGCGCCATCACGCCGAATACGCGCTGCGGGTGTCCGAGGAGCGCAACCAGCTCATCGTCGAGACGGCGCTCGACGCGGTAGTCACGATGAACAATCGTGGAATCATCACCGGCTGGAATTCCCAGGCCGAGAAGATGTTCGGCTGGACGCGCGCCGAGGCGGTGGGGCGCGAGCTGGCCGAGGTGATCATCCCCGAGCGGCACCGCGCCGAGCATCGTCACGGCCTGCAGCGCTACCTCGAATCCGGCGTGGCGCGCATGCTCAACAAGCGCATCGAGATGGCGGCGCTGCACCGCGACGGCCACGAGATGCCCGTCGAGCTCGCGATCACGCCGATCGGCTTCGGCGACGAGCTGGTGTTCAGCGGATTCGTCCGCGACATCACCGGCCGGACGCGCGCCGAGGCGGCGCTGCGCGAGAGCGAACAGCGCTTCCGCAGCACCGCGAACTCCGCGCCGGTGCTCATCTGGATGAGCGGCCCGGACAAGATGTGCACCTGGTTCAACCAGCGCTGGCTGGATTTCGTCGGCCGCGGCATCGAACAGGAGCTCGGCGACGGCTGGTGCGACAACCTGCACCCCGCGGACTTCGACCGCGCGCTCGACACCTACCACGCGGCCTTCGATGCGCGCCGGCCCTACGAGATGGAATACCGCCTGCAGCGCGACGACGGCGTCTGGCGCTGGCTGCTCGAGCGCGGCACGCCCATCATCGGGCCCGGCGGCGCGTTCGAGGGCTACATCGGCACGTGCATCGACATCACCGAGCACCGCGAGACCCTGGAGCAGCTGCGCGAGTCGCGCGCGCGCTTCAAGACGCTGACGGAATCGCTGCCGCAGATGATCTGGACCTGCATGCGCGACGGTTACTGCGACTATCTGTCACGCCAGTGGCTCGACTACACCGGCCGCAGCGAGTCGCAGCAGCTCGGCTCGGGCTGGCTCGAGCAGCTGCACCACGACGACCGCGTGAAGGTGCAGCTCGAATGGTCGCGCGTGATCGGCAGCGGCGACACGTTCGACACCACCTGCCGCATCCGCCGCTTCGACGGCGCGTACCGCTGGTTCAAGACCCGCGCGGTGCCGCTGCGCGACCCGGCCGGGCGCATCCTCAAGTGGTTCGGCTCGCACACCGACATCGAGGACTTCGTGGTCGCGGAGCGGCGCCTCAAGGTGCAGCTCGAGCGCATGCAGCTGCTCGACCGCACGACGCAGGCCATCAGCGCGCACCAGGAGCTGCGCAAGGTGCTGGAAGTGGTCATGCGCAGCCTCGAGGAAGATCTCGGCGTCGACTTCGGCGCCGTGTGCCTCTACCAGACCGAGCCCGAGCTGCTCACCATCACCTGCGTCGGCGAGCGCAGCGCGGCGCTCGCCAGGCAGGTGGGGCTCACCGAGGGCGCGCAGATCGAGGTCGACGAGACCGCGCTGGCGCGCAGCGTGCGCGGCGAGCTCGTGTACGAGGCCGACATCGAGAGCGCCGGCACCCCATTCTCCGCGCGGCTCGCCACCGGCGGCCTGCGCACGCTGGTCGCCGCGCCGCTGGTGATCGAGGACGAAGTGTTCGGCGTTCTGCTGGTCGCCAAGCGCCAGCGCGACGCCCTGAGCAGCGACGACTGCGACTTCCTGCGCCAGCTCTCGAGCCACGTGGCGCTGGCCGGACACCAGGCGCGGCTGTACGACGCGCTGCAGTCGGCGTACCAGGACCTGCGCCAGACCCAGCAGACGGTGATGCAGCAGGAACGCCTGCGCGCGCTCGGCCAGATCGCCAGCGGCATCGCACACGACATCAACAACGCGCTCTCGCCGGCCGCGCTGTACACGCAGACCATGCTGACGCACGAGAGCACGCTGTCGCCGCGGGCACGGGACCATCTCGGGGTCATCCAGCGCGCCATCGAGGACGTGGCGCGCACCGTGCAGCGCATGCGCGCATTCTATCTACCGCGCGGCCTCGAGCTAACGCTGGCGCCCATCGACCTGAACCAGATCATCACCCAGGCCATCGACCTCACGCGCGCGCGCTGGAGCAACATGGCGCTAGAGCGCGGCATGGTGGTGCACGTGCAGAGCGAGCTCGCGCCCGACCTGCCGAAGATGCTCGGCGCCGAGCACGAGGTGCGCGACGCCATCACGAACCTGATCCTCAACGCGGTCGATGCGCTGCCGGAGGGCGGCAAGATCACGCTGACGACGCGCGCCGACGAGCGCGACGGCCAGGTGATCGCCGAAGTGCACGACACCGGCGTCGGCATGAGCGAAACTACCCGCAGCCGCTGCCTCGAGCCGTTCTTCACCACGAAGGGCGAGCGTGGCACCGGGCTCGGCCTGCCGATGGTGTTCGGCATGGCCCAGCGCCACGGTGGCGAGCTCGAGATCGACAGCGAGCTCGGCCGCGGCACCACGATGCGGTTGCTGTTCCCGCGCGCGCCCGACGGCATGCTGGTGCGCCAGAAGGAGTTGGAGATGCCGGCGCGCCCGTTGCGAATCCTGCTGATCGACGACGACCCGCTGCTGCTGCGCAGCCTGCGCGACGCGCTCGAGCTCGACGAGCACGAGGTGGTCACCGCCGAAGGCGGCCAGGCCGGCATCGACACGTTCGCGGCGGCCAGCCGCGCCGGCGAGCGCATCGACGCGGTGATCACCGACCTCGGCATGCCCTACGTGGACGGCCGCAAGGTCGCGACGCGCATCCGCCAGCTCGCGCCCCAGCTCCCCATCATCATGCTCACCGGGTGGGGCCACCGGCTGATCGCCAGCGACGAGAAGCCCGAGCATGTAGATAGAGTGCTGAGCAAGCCGCCCAAGATGGCGGAGCTGCGGGCGACGCTGGCGGAGCTGGTGACGAACGAGGGTTGACGCCCCGCTACCCGCGATCAATCGCAGCGCAGGTAGTCGAACGGGATCACCAACTCCTTGCCACCCTCGCCCGGGCCCGCGATCTCGGCATGCAGGCCGCCGGCGGTCCTGCGGTATGCGACGCGCCTGGGGAAGTCGTGGCGCGGATTCTCGAAGCGCGCCCAGTCCGCGCCGCCCGCCACCCACTGGAACGCCACCGCCGGGTCGCCCTGCGGCTGCGCGAGGTAGCTCGGCACTCCGTCGCGCCACTCGATGCGCAGGAACTCGAAGCTCGCGGTCTTCGCGCCCTGCACCGTGCGCGACAGGCCCAACATGACGTCGCCGCGCGGCGCGAGCCATTGCTCTTCGATGTGGCTGCCGTTGCGGTCCGCGCACCAGTGGCCGGCGAACCAGTCGAGGGCGATGGGTTGCGGCGCGGCCGAGGCCGCCAGCGACAGCGTGGCGACGGCCGCGAGACCGAGGGGTGTGTGCCTGTTCATGGGGCGACTGTAGCGACGCGCCGGCCGTGACGCTTGAACAAAAGCGCAAGGTGTCCGGTAATCACGCCATGGACTACCTGCAGCACCCGCCGCCGCCGGCGCTCGCGCGCCACGTGGAGAGCGTGTGGCGGCTGCGCGCGCCCGTGCCGGACGGCGTGCAGACTATCTACCCGGACGGACGCTGCGAGATCATCGTGCACCTCGCCGGGCCGCCGCGCTGCTGGGACGCCGCCGATGGCTGGCACGAGCAGGCGCGCACGCTGTTCGCGGCGCAGCGCGTGACCGCGGTGCGGCTGGCGTCCCGCGGCGCGCTCGACTGCGTCGGAGTGCGCCTCATGCCGGCCGCCTCGGCGCTCGTGGCGCCGCGCGGGCTCGGGCAACTGCGCGACCGCATCGTGGATCTCGCCACGCTCGATTCCCCGCTCAGCCAGGCGTTGCGCGGCGCCGCGCGCCGATTCGCCGCCGGCGACGCCGGCGCGTTGTGGCGCCTGCTCGAGCGCCGCTGCGCGGCCCACGCGGTGGATGCACGCATCGAGCGTGCCACCGCGCGGCTCGAGGCCACGGGTGGCCGCGCGCGCATAGATGCCATCGCGCGCGCCGCGGCGCTGAGCATCCGCGGGTTGCAGACCCGGTTTCGCGCGCAGGTGGGCCTGGCACCCAAGGAATTCGCGCGCGTGCTGCGGCTGCAGGCGACGCTGCGCGCGCTCGACACCCACGACGCATCGCTCGCCGCCATCGCCTCCGAGACCGGATTCGCCGACCAGGCCCACGTCACGCGGGAGCTCAAGGCCGTCACCGGCCTCACGCCCGCGCGGCTGCGCGCGGCGCTGCGCGCCGACCGGGGCGGCGACGCGGCGATCGAGATCGCGGCCGCGTTCGTCCGCGGCCACGCGCGTCAGGCCATCGCGACCGTGCGGTCGTGATACTTGCGTGACAGGTACCAGCAGGTCCATGCGAGCACACTGCACGCCAGCGACGTCCAGGCGATCCACGTCAGGCTGGGCAGCACGATGGGCGCCACGATACCCAGCGTGAACGCCGTCACCAGCAGCGCCACGAACGACTGCGCCGAGGCCGCCGTGCCGCGCGCGCCGGGGAACAGGTCGAGCATGCGCAGGGTGAGCGCGGGAAAGGCGAACTGCGCGCCGATGGCGCCGACGAACAGCAGCGCCTGCTGGGCGGGGATGGGCGGTATCGGCAGGAAGAAGTGGATGACCACGCGCGTCAGCGCCATCGCGAAGGTGATGGTGAAGCCGCTGCGCACCTGCGCGACGAGGTCGAGCCGCATCACCAGGCGTTGCGAGATCACCGCGCCGACCAGGATGCCGGAGATCACCGGCAGGAAGAGGTGCCAGTACGACGTCTCGCCGAGATGCCAGTGCTTCTCGACGACGGCGGGAGCGGAGCCGATGAACACGGCCAGCGAGCAGAAGTTGATCGCCGCGGCCAGCGCCAGCATGACGAACTCCGGGTGTCGCAGCACGGTGATGGACGTGGCCACGAGATTGCGCGCGCTGAACGGAATGCGCGCGGACACCGGGTGCGTCTCCGGCAGGCGCCACCAGGCCGAGATGGCGAAGATCACGCCGCACAGCGCCATCACCGCGAACACCGCGCGCCAGCCGTAGGCGACGTGCGCCCAGCCGCCGATGACGGGCGCGATCGCGGGCGCGATCGAGAAGATCATCGTGGTGGCGCTCATGAGGTGCTGCGCGCGCGGGCCTTCGTACAGGTCGCGGATGACGGCGCGGCTGATCACCACGCCGACGCCGGCGGTGGCGCCCTGCACCATGCGTGCCGCGATCAGGAAATGGTAGTTGGGCGCGAACATGCAGGCGATGGAGCCGACGGTATAGAGCGTCATGCCCGCGATCATCACCGGGCGCCGCCCGACGGCGTCCGACAGCGGCCCGTGCACCAGCGAGGCGAACGCGAACGGCACCATGTACGCGGTGATCACCTGCTGGAGCTGCCAGGCGTCCACCCGCAGCGCGCGCTCCATCGCGTGGAACGCCGGGAAGAACGTGTCGATGGAGAACGGGCTCACCATCGTCAGCCCGCCGAGCAGCACGGCGAGCATCGCGTAGCCTGGGAGCTTGTGCTGCACCTAACTAACTGGGACGCAGGTTCTTCAGGAACGCGGCCGGATCACGCCCGCTCTCGAGCACCTCGACCAGCGCCGAGCCGACGATGACGCCCGCCACGTGCCCCTTCAACTGCTCGACCTGCTCGCGGCCGCGGATGCCGAAGCCCGCGCACACGGGTAGTTTGCAGGCGGCGCGCACGGCATCGAGATACTGCGTCACGTCCCCGGGCACGGAGGCCGTGCGGCCGGTGGTGCCGGTCATGGTGACGGCGTACAGGAAGCCCTGCGTCGCCGCGGCGAGCTGCGCGAGGCGCTCGGGCTTGGTCACGGGCGTCACCATCTGGATCAGCGCGATGCCGTGCACCGCGAGCGCCGCGCGGAATTCGGCCCCCTCGTCGAACGGCAGGTCCGGCACGATGAAGCCGCACACGCCGGCCGCGGCCGCGGCGCGCGCCAGCTCGGCGAAGCCGAAGGCCAGCAGCGGATTCAAATAGCTCATGAGCACCAGCGGCGCGCGCGGAAGCTGGCCGCCGCTCTGCATGGCCGTGAGCTCCTCGAGCAGCCAGCGCAGCGAAACGCCCTGGCGCAGGGCCTCGCGGCTCGAGCGCTGGATCGTCATGCCGTCGGCCATCGGGTCCGTGAACGGCACGCCGATCTCGACCACGTCCGCCTCGGTGCCCACCTGCGTGAGCAGCTCGCGAAAGGTCTCGCGCTTCGGATATCCCGCCGTCACGAAGGCGACGGTGGCGATGCCGCCGCGCGCGTCGAGGATGGCGCTGCTGATCTTCTCGGCCGGAGTCATGGCTGCCGTTCTTCGTGGTTCGGGCCGGCGAGCACGGTGCGCTGCAGGGTCGGCATGTCCTTGTCGCCGCGGCCGGAGAGGCCGATCAGCACTTTCCTGCCGGGGTTCAGCCGCGCCCAGCGCTTCGCACCCACGAAGGCGTGCGCGGACTCGATGGCGGGCAGTATGCCTTCGAGCCGGCAGCACTCGGTGAGCGCCGCCAGCGCATCGTCGTCGGTGGCGGCCTCGTAGCGCACGCGTCCGGCCCACAGCAGCAGCGAGTGCTCCGGGCCCACGCCCGGGTAGTCGAGGCCGGCCGAAACCGAATGCGTCTCCTGGATCTGGCCGTCCGCGTCCTGCAGCAGCAGCGAATACGCGCCGTGCAGCACGCCGGGCCGCCCGGTGGCGAGCGTCGCCGCGTTCTGTCCGAGACCGTTGCCCGTGCCGCCGGCCTCGATGCCGATGATCGCAACCGACTTGTCGCCGATGAATGGATGGAACATGCCGATGGCGTTCGAGCCGCCGCCGACGCAGGAGATGACCGCGTCCGGCAAACCACCGGTGCGCTCCTCGAACTGCGCGCGCGCCTCCTTGCCGATGACCGACTGCAGCTCGCGCACGAGATAGGGAAACGGGTGCGGACCAACCGCCGAGCCGATGATGTAGAAGGTGTCGCTGGGGTTGGCGACCCAGTCGCGGAATGCCTCGTCGATGGCGGCGCGCAGTGTCTGGTCGCCGCTGGTCACGGGCACCACGGTGGCGCCCAGCAACTTCATGCGCCCGACGTTCGGCGCCTGCCGTTCCATGTCTACCGAGCCCATGTACACCGTGCAGGGCAGGCCGACGCGCGCGCAGGCCGCCGCCGTGGCGACGCCATGCTGGCCGGCGCCGGTTTCCGCGACGATGCGCGTCACGCCGAGCCGCTTCGCGAGCAGCGCCTGGCCGAGCGCGTTGTTGATCTTGTGCGCGCCGGTGTGCGCGAGGTCCTCGCGCTTGAGCCACACGTCCACGCCCCAGGCCTGCGAGAGCCGCGGCGCATGCGTGAGCGCGGTGGGCCGGCCCACCCAGCTCGCGAGCTCCGCGGCGAGCTGCGCCTGGAAGTCCGCCGCGTGCAGGTGCTGCTTCACGCCGGCCTCGAGCTTCTCGAAGGCGGCGATCAGCGTCTCGGGAACATAGCGCCCGCCGAACGGGCCGAAGCGGCCGCGCGCGTCCGGATATTTTCCGGCCAGCTCGTCGGCGAGTAGTTTGGCCGGGTCCCAGCCAGCGCCGGCGGGCGGCGCGATCATCGGTTTCATGCGTTCATCTCCAGGGCGGCCATGCGTGCGGCGGCCACGAACTGCTCGATCATTTCCGTGTTCTTGACGCCGGGCGCCTCCTCGACGCCGCTCGACACGTCGACGCCGAAGGGCTTCACGCGGCGGATCGCGAGCCCGACGTTGCGCGCGTCGAGGCCGCCCGCGAGGATGAGCTGCGCGCGGCGCGCGAGCTCCGCTGCGGTGTCCCAGTCGGTGACGCGGCCGCTGCCGCTCACCGGCCCTTCGAACAGCAGCCGCGCGGGCAGCGCGCACGTGGGCTTCGGGCCCGGGCGCATCACCGGCAGCACGGACAGCTCCTTCGGCAGGGCGAGACTGTCGAGGTCGTCGATGTCGGTCTGCAGGATGTCGGGCCGGAAGTCGCGCAGGATGGCGCCCACTTCCTCGCGCGTCGGATGGCGCGTCACGGCCACGCAGGCCGCCCTGTGGCGCGCGGGGGCCGCGAGCTCGGTGGCGCGCTCGGCGCTGACGCGCCGCACCGAGCTCGCGAACACGAAGCCGATGGCGTCCACCTCGCAGGCGAGCGCGGCGTCGACGGCCTGCGGCGAGGTCATGCCGCAGAGCTTGATGAACAGCGCGCCCCGGCGCGTCGTGAACGGCGCGCTCATGCGCCGCCCGCGCGTTGCGCGCGACCCGCGACGGCGGTGCGCGCCGCGCCGAGCATGGCCTGCGCGAGCGCGGCGGGTTCCGCGGCCGACATCAGCGCGCTGCCGACCAGCGCGAGGTCGTAGCCACAGGCCGCGACGCGCGCCGCGTCCTCGGGAGTCATCACGCCGCTCTCGGCGACGCGCTTCACGTCGGAGGGCAGCGAGGCCGCCAGCGAGTCGAGCCGGCCGGGCACCACTTTCAAGGTGACGAGATCGCGGGAGTTCACGCCCACCAGCAGCAGCTTGCGCTGCGCGCGCCGCGTCTCGATCAGCGCATGCGCCAGCTCGATGTCGGCCGCGTCGAACGCCTCGAGCAGCACGAACATCTGCAATTCGAGCGCGGCGTCGATGAGCTGCTCGAGCTCGGGACGCGGCAGCATGCGGATGATGGCGAGCACGCCGCTGGCGCCCGCCGCGCGGCCCTCGAGCACCTGGTAGGCGTCGACCAGGAAATCCTTGCGCATGGCGGGAATTCCCAGCGGCGCCAGGGCACGCGCGCCGGCGGTGAGGTCCTGCAGCGAGCCGTCGAAGCGGCTCGGCTCGGTGAGAATGGAAACGGCCGCGGCGCCGGCGCCGGCGTACGTGGCCACGCGCGCGCCCACGTCTTCATCGGCCGCGGTGCGCAGCACGCCCATCGCG
>JBIOZI010000114.1:0-5806 GCA_044871085.1 Steroidobacteraceae bacterium
GCGAATCATGGGTTTGTTAGGGGCGGTCCTGCTGCCGGCGCTCGCGGCCGCGCAGACGCCGGAGCCGGCCGCGACCGAAGCGCGCGCCGACATGGCCGGGGAATCCGGCCTCGGCAGCCTCACGCCCGGCTGGCACCTGACCTGGGAGAACGACTCGCTCTTCGGGCCCGCGCCCTCCGACGAGTTCTACACGCAGGGCTTCCAGTTCGGATACCGCTTCGAGAAGGGTCGCCATCCGCTCGGGCTCGGCCGCATCAATGCCGCATTCTGCCGATTGGTGCGTGGCTGCACGGATTCCGGCGGGGCCGCGCGCGCGACCAGCCTGTATGTCGGCCAGCTCATGTTCACGCCCGGCAACCTCGAAGAGGAAGAGCTCATCCCCGACGACCGCGCGTACGCGGCCTGGCTATACCTGGGTGCGCGGTTCGACGTGCTGTCTGAACACCACCCTGAAGCGGGTTCTCATACCCTCGAGGTGCAGGTAGGCACCACCGGCAAACGCGCGCAGGGTGAGTGGGTACAGGCGAACTGGCACAAGGTCGTGCCGTCGACACCGCCGATGGGCTGGGACAACCAGTTGCCCGAGGAGTACGGGCTGCAGCTGCGCTACCAGCACCATCGGCCGCTGGCGGATCACGTGCTCGGCGAAGCGCTGCAAGTGCAGGGCACGCTCGACTTCGGCGCGGACGCCGGCAGCATGCTCATCGGCGCGCACGCCGGGACGACCTGGCGCCTCGGGTACAACCTCGGCGACCCGGTGGAAGGCACGCTCGGCTCGAAGGACGCGCGCAGGCCGAGCGCCGCGCTCGACGCGCAGCCGCGGCGCAAATGCCTCGCCGGACGCGGCCTGCTCTCGATCGAGGAGTGCTACCTGTTCGCGGGCGTGGTCGGCCATGGCACCGCGTTCAACGCCTTCCTCGACGGCACCATGTTCCACGGCGGACACGAAGTGGACCGCATTCCCTGGACCTACGACTTCTACTACGGAGCGCGGCTGCGCTGGCGCGCGATGCAGCTCGAGTATCGGGCGACGCACTCCAGCCGCGAGTTCGACCCCGTACCCGCCATGTCGGCGAACCGCACGGGCAAACACGGCTTCGGCGCGTTGAACCTGCGCTGCTTCGCGCCCATCGAGCATGGCCATCGCTGGGATCTCGTGTGTCCGATGATCTTCACGACGCTGCTCGCGGCCATCGCCTCGGAATCCGGATCGGATTGACTAACTACAATAAGGAAGGGCAGTCATGAAGCACAATGGCCGGTTGATGATCGCCGCCTGCGCGATCAGCGCGACGTTCTCGCTCGAAGCGGCGGCGCAGTGTCCCGCCGAAATGCCGGGTCCGGCGGTGGCCAACACCCCTCCCAACTATCTATTCAAAGACCGCAATTGCTCGCAACGGCTGCCGACGCGCCGCGAGTTCAAGGGCACCGCGACGCCCGACGAGCGCAAGTTCGAGGTCTACTACTGCAAGAATCTAGTGACGCTGACGGTTACCGAGACGGAGCGCAAGACGCGCATCGAGTCGGATTTCGCCGCCGTGCGCAAGGCAACCGGCGCTTTCGACGCGCGGCCAGAGAATTGCGTCCCACAGGAAGTCTTCCCGAAATACGAGCACGGGACGCTCAAGGTGGTCGCGAAATCGCCCACGGGTGAAGAGCTGCAGACACTCGAGGTGATCTCGGGGCTTCGAGAGCACCTGTTCCTCGGCCTCGATCTCGTCGTCACGAGCAAGGACATCCTCAAGTACGACAGCACCACCGGCACGCTGACTCCGAAGGACGAGAATCCGAACCTCTATCTCAGCTTCAACTACATGCTGGGCGACGTACTGAACGACCCCGACACCGGCATCGAGAAGGATTTCGGCAGGCAGTTCAAGGACAATCTGTCCATCAAACTATTCGTCGCGGCCTCGAAGCACCCGCTCGACTCGTTCGGCGTCGGCGTGGGCTATCGGCTCGCGCAGCTCGAGCTGCCGGGCGGCCGCCATCTCAAGAATGTCTCGGTTTTCGGCGGCCACTTCTGGACCAGGCAGGACGCACTGACCGACGGCACGGTCGACCAGGGCGGCTCGCACGACAAGCAGTGGCGCGCCGGCATCACCTTCGACGTACCCGCCATGATCGGCTCGGTGAAGTGGTAACGCTTCGCCCCGGAGAACCCCATGAAACACTCATCCCTGACCCAGTTTCACCGCACCCTTCTCGCGGCATTGGCCGCGTCGTTCACCGCCGGATCCGCGCTTGCGCAGCAGCGCGACCTGTTCGTCCCGCTGGTGACCGTCGCCGCGGCGGACGCGCCCATGTCCTCGAAGCGCAAGAAGGCGGTCGACGCCATCGAAAAGCGGCCGACGACGAAATCCGTGGCGTTGTTTGCCGTCGACGTCGATGCGCTCCGTGACGACGGCGTGCGCCTGGCGTTGGCGGACCAGCCGCCAGTCGTCGCCGCGCGCCGCTCGTTCGACGTCGACCCCCGCAAGCCGAAGGATTTCGTCTGGACCGGTGAGCTCGTCGAGGTTCCGGGCGATGCCATATTCGTCGTGCACGACGGGAAGATCGTCGGCACGATCCGCAACGGCGGCGAGCTCTACCGCATCGAGTCGGTGGACGACGGTGTGCACGCCGTGATCCGCGTCGACGAGAGCAAGTTTCCGCAGGAGGAGCCGGCCTCGCAGTACGATCGCGTCAACCCGGCACCGGCGGTGCAGCCGATGAACGACAGCGCGCGCGCCGACGCTCCGGCGCGTTCCACCATCGACGTACTCGTGGCGTACACCTCGCGCGCCAGCAAGGCATCGGGCGACATCGACGCGCTCATCCAGCTCGCGGTGGCGGAGGCCAACCAGTCGTACTCGAGGAGCGGCATCGCCATGCAGCTGCGACTGGTCGAAACCCTGCCGGTGAAGGGTTACAAGGAGCCCGCCGACTTCGACCGCATCATCCGCGACTTCGTGGGCATGAAGAATGTGAAGGCTCGCGTGAATGCCGCGGGTGTCGACGTCGCGGTGCTCATCATGAATCACTCGCGGTTCTGCGGGTACGCGAACGAGATCGGGGCGACCGCGGCGACCGCGTTCGCGGTGGTGCACTACGACTGCGCGACCGGCTATTACTCGTTCGCGCACGAGATCGGACACCTCATGGGCGCGCGCCACGACATCGCCAACGATCCTGCCGTGCATCCATTTCCCTGGGGCCACGGCTTCCAGAACCCCGGCGCGAACGGCTGGCGCACCATCATGGCTTACGACTGCACGCCGAGCTGCCCGCGCCTGCAATTCTGGGCGAGTCCCAGCCTGACGTTCGGCGGCGTGCCCATGGGCGTCCCGAACCAGAGCGACGATGCGCGCGTGCTGCGCGAGCGGGCGCCCATCGTGGCGGGGTTTCGCGCGCCGGCGCTGCCGCCGGTCGCCGCAAATGCGATGCGTCGCGGCAACGACTGAGGGTTGTTAGCCGAGGCAGCGTTCGCCTACAGCATGCGGGGCGAAGCGTGGATTTCCGCGAGGGCGGCGGGCGGCTAACGTCGCGCAATGACGTCGCTGCCGCTGGCAACGCTTTCGTGGGTCGCGCTCGTGGCCGCGTCGGGCGCGGCCGGCGCGCCGGCGCCGGAACCGCCCGCACCCGCGCTCGAATTTCGCGTCGACGAAGGCCAGACCAACTACTTCCTGCGTGCCGGCCCGGTCGCCGCACACCTGCTGCTGCGCGCAGGCACGCAGCCGCGCATCCTGGTCGCGTTTCCGGCCGGCAACAGCGGTGTCGGGCTGTGGTTCGAGAGCACCGCCGCGCCGGTGACGTGGACGCTGCTGTCAGCGCCGAAGCCGGTCACGGAGCGCGACGCGCAACGGCGGCTGCTGCACGGCATCGAGTTCGAGGTGGGCGTCGACACGACCGTGCTGCGCCCGCGTGGCGCCGTGCTCTCGTCGGTGCGCGTGCTGCGCGAGTTCGAGCTGCAGCAGGCTGCGCCCCCCGAGGTGCTGATCGCGCCGGCGGTCGCCGGTGAGCGCATCTCATGGACCCGCGACCGTCTCGACGGCGCCGCCGGCTATCGCCTCGCCATCGAGGCGCGCGGCGCGCGCGTGTCCGCGCAGGAGCTCGCCGGCGGCGCTGAGGGTCTGCGGCTGCGCGTGCGTGCGCTCAGCGGCGAGACGCCGCTCACGCCGCTCGGCGACCTGTTGACCGATGGCGCGCGCGACGATGCGCGGGCGCGAGATTCCCTGGCATTCCTGAGCTACCGCGAGAAGTACCTCGCCGGCTCCTGGCGCTTCGACACCTACTTCGGCCGCGACACGCTGATCTCCGCGCTGTTGCTGGCGCCGGTGTTGCGGCCGGATGCGGTGGAGAGTGCGCTGGCGTCGGTGCTCGATCGGCTCGCGCCCGGGGGCGAGGTGGCGCACGAAGAGGACATCGGCGAGTTCGCGGTGCTGCGCAATGCGCGCGAGGGACGCGGCCGCGTGGCGACGCCCATCTACGACTACGGCATGGTCGACGACGATTTCCTGCTGGCACCGCTCGCGGCCGGCTGGCTGCTCGACGACGCGCGCGGCGGCGCGCGCGCCCGCGCATTCCTCGCTTCGAAGGGCGGCGGCGGCGACACGCGGGGCGCGGCCCTGGCGCGCAACCTGGCCTGGGTGGTTGAACGCACGGCGGCATTCGCCCGCGCGCCGCGGGCCGGAAATCTCGTCGGCATCAAGGCCGGACGCACGACGGGCAACTGGCGCGACAGCGAGCACGGTTTGGGGAATGGGCGTTACGCCTACGACATCAACGCCGCGCTGGTGCCGGCCGCGCTCGACGCGGCGGCGCGACTCGGCGCGGCGCATCTGCTCGACGGCTATCTGGATTCCGCCGGCAAGCGGCGGCTGGCCGGGGCCGGTGCGATGGCGCGGGCCTGGGCCCACCACGCCCCAGAGCTGTTCGCGGTGCGGATCCCGGCAGGCGAGGCGCGCGCGGCCATTGATGCCTATGCGAAGGAGATCGGTGTCGCCGTCGAAACGCCGGGGTCCGGCCCGCTCGCATTCCACGCACTGTCGCTGGACGAGGCCGGCCGGCCCATTCCGATCCTGCATTCGGACGAGGGCTTTCGCCTGCTGTTGACGCGGCCCGCGGCCGGTGAGCTCGCGACCTGTGTCGATGCAATCCTGAAACCCTTTCCGGCCGGGCTCATGACCGGTGCGGGAATGCTCGTGGCGAATCCCGCGCTGGCGCCGCCTGCGCTGCGGCGCCAATTCACGCGCTTCGACTACCACGGCACGGTAGTTTGGTCATGGCAGCAGGCGCTGTTCGCCGCGGGTCTCGCGCGGCAACTCGCGCGCACCGACCTGCCCGAACCCGCGCGCGCCCGCCTGCGCGCCGCGCGCGACACGCTGTGGGCGGGCATCGAACGCTCCCGGGCGCTGCGTACCTCGGAGCTGTGGTCCTGGTCGTTTGCAGGCGGCGATTACCGCATCGAGCCCTTCGGCCGGCCCGGCGCCGACGTGGACGAATCGAACGCCGCGCAGCTCTGGAGCACCGTGTTCCTCGGGCTCACACCGCCGGCACCCGACTGAAAAAGGGGACAGATCTATTTTCTGACTAGTGCCTGACTGGGTGCCTGGTCGGGATTCCCGGGAGTGCGCGCGTTTCCGACTCCCGAAAATCCCGACCAGGCACCATCGAAGGCACCCGAAAATCCCGACCAGGCACCATCGAAGGCACCATCGAACTACCAGAGGTACTTGGCCTGGAAGTTGACCTCGCGGCCCTCGATCGGGCGTGCCAGCAGCACGCCGCCGGCGCCGGCGGCGACGCCGAAGATGCGGGAGTTGCT
>JBIOZI010000115.1:0-8309 GCA_044871085.1 Steroidobacteraceae bacterium
CCGCGAGATCGAGGAATATCGGGAAGTAGCGCATCAGGCCGGCAGACCCATCTTGCGCGCCAGCCGCGCGCCATAGGTGATGATGTACGAGGCGCCCGCGCGCCGCAGGTTGTGCCAGCTCTCGAGCAGCCCGGCTTCGAAGTTCAGGAAATTCTCACGCGCCAGCAGCACCAGCGAGGTGTACTCGCCGCTCACCTGGTAGGCGCCGCAGGGCAGGCCCGTCTGCTCGCGGATCGGCATGATGAGATCCGCCGATGGCTGGCCGGGTTTCACCATGAGCAGGTCCGCGCCCTCTTCCGCGCAACGGCGGCTGGAGGCGAGCGCGTCGCTGCGATTGCGCACGTCGA
The DNA here is from genome assembly GCA_044871085.1 of Steroidobacteraceae bacterium. GTDB lineage: Bacteria > Pseudomonadota > Gammaproteobacteria > Steroidobacterales > Steroidobacteraceae > CADEED01. The sequence goes on from JBIOZI010000115.1 coordinate 348, forward strand.
GCTGGTAGCTGCGGCGGTCGCCGTACTGCGGCGCCGAGTCCGCGGCATCGCGGAACGGGCCGTAGAACTGGCTGGCGAACTTGGTGCTGTAGCTCATGATGGGCGCGATGTCGTAGCCGGCCTTGTCGAGCGCCGCGCGCAGCACGGCGACGCGGCCGTCGTTCATGTCCGAGGGCGAGATGCCCGTGGCGCCGGACTTCACGTAGCTCACGCCTAACAAAGTGAGCGCGGAGTGCGTGGCGGCCAGGTCCTGCGAGCCGCGCGAATCGTGCACGCAGCAGTGGCCGCTCTCGGTGAAGCTGCACAGGCAGGTGTCGACCCAGATGCCGCAGTCGGCCCCCGAGCGCTGGCGCATCTGGCCGAGGGCGCTGCCCACGAAGTCCGCCGCGAAATTGCGGTTCGACTTGTGCGCCGGCACGGGAAACAGGATGAACTGCCGCACGCCGGCGGCCAGGTCTTTCTCGAACTGCACCAGCAGCGAGGCGAGTGTGTGCCGCGAGTTGCCGGGCAGGCCCGACAGCGGCTCTTCGGCCGAGATGCCCTCGGCGAGAAACAGCGGCTGAATGAGCTGGCTCTGGCCGAAGCCGATCTCGGAGGTCATGTCGCGCAGCGCCGCGGTGGCGCGCAATCTCTGCAGTCGTTTCATTGTTCCACTTCTTGCCGGAACCCCTCCGCGGACAGGAACGCCCGGACGCGCTCCTCGCCGATGGCGGCGCGGATCATGCTGAATGTATTGCCAGGCCCGCAGCCGTGCCACGCGCCACGAATCGCGGGATTCGCCTGCAGATAATCGTGGAACTGGGCCCCGCTGCGCCAGTAGAAATGCGTGCAGCCGCTCAGATCCGCCAAGGGCATGCAGCGTTCGAGGCGGTAGGTGGCGATTCGTTCACTGAACTGCGAATCGAAGCCCTGGTCGTGGGAGAACTTCACCCACCGCTGGACGCGCGGAAACAGGCTCTGTAACGCGGTTCCGCCGCATTCCCCGAGGCTCTCGTCGCTGCCGTGGACCCAGATGCCGCGCCCGGCGAGACGCCGCCAGGTGTCGATTCCGGCGCTCCAAACCACCTGGCCGGGCCGCGGGCTGTACCCGTCGGGCCAGGCCTCGGAACGCGCCACGAACAGCGCCACGCGGGCGTCATTGAACAGATCGTGGCGCACCTGCAGCGCGACGCGGCGGTAGCGGTCCGCGCTGCCGGCCTCGCCGGTCCACACCGCCGTGCCGCTGGCGGCCGGCGGCAGCGGGGAATCGTGGCGGCGCAGCTCCGCGCTCTGGATCCACTGCCCGGCGCGCTGGCCGCGCGTGAATTCGATCTCGCCGCAATGTACCGGAACGATGGAGACGCCGAGCGGATGGTCCTCGTCGCCGGTGGGCTCGAGCCGCGCGCGCTCGGTGAGCACGCGGGCGAAGGTCTGCGCGTCGTTGATGGGAGCTAACAACTGCGCGAGATCGGCACGCTCGCGGAGTATCTCGATGGCCAGCGCGCCCTGGCCGGGCGCGGTGGGATTGAGCGCCAGCGGCAGCACCATGACTTCGCAGGCGTCGAGCGCGGCGCGCACCTTGGTACGCACGGCGTCGAACTCGGCCGGGGCCGCCAGCAGCCGGTCGACGTTGGCCTTCGCGACCACGAGCGCGCCGGCATCGGAGTCCATGAGCTGCGCCAGGCGCGCCTCGCAGTCGCCGCGCGCCAGCACGAAGGTGACGCGCGGCGGCTTCATCGGCAGCGCCCACTGCAGGAACCCGGACAGGTTCGTGCGGCGGTGCGCAGATGACGACAACACGTGCAGCTCGCCGCGCTCGCGCGCGGTCAGCCACGAGCGCTTGACCAGCAGCAGATCGCGCGCGTCGCCGCGCGGGAGAGTGGCGGCAATGTGCGTGACGGGATGGGTTGCGAACGGCAGGTCTTTCCACAGGTGCACGGCGATGTCGATGGCACGGGCGCGCAGCGCCACGCCGAGGTCACCGGTGAAGCCTCCGCGTCGCAGGAGCTCGGGCAGGGGTGTGTCGAGCTCGCGATCGGCGGGAGAAGACAGATGGCGGTATTCGACGCGCAGGCCCGGGTGCGCGGCGAGCAGCGCATCGCCGACCAGGCGTGCCTGCACCTGCGCCAGCGCGCTGGCTCGCGCGCCGATGACGATGGGTCTGTCGGGAGTCATAACCTGCATGTCTGGCAGAGCAATCCTTGTGCCACGGTCTTCGGCGCCGTGGTGCGAGTCATCCGCGTGCTACGCGCCGTGGCGGTGCAGAGGTCCGGCACTTTTGCCCGGAATGGGGCCACTCCCCACTTTTTCACCCCTCGAGGCCGTGGATCCCGCATTCGCGTTTGAGGCCGGCGAAGCGCAGCTCCTCGGCTGAATCCACTTCGTGCAGGGCCTTGGTCGAGTGCCAGTCGCCGATGGACACGTACCCCTGGTCCCACAGCGGGTGGTACGAAAGGCCGTGCGCCTTCAGGTACAGATACACGTCGCGATCCGACCAGTCGAAGATGGGGTGCACCTTGAACCGTCCATCGCGCACCTCGAGCGGATTCAGGCGCGCCCTGCTTTCAGCCTGGCTGCGACGCAGCCCGGCGAACCAGGTACCGACGCCGAGCGTCTGCAGCGCGCGGCGCATCGGCTCCACCTTGCGCAGCTCGAGATACCGGTCGAGGCCTTCGCGCCCCTGCTCCCACAGCTTGCCGTGCTGTGCCTCGAACTCGGCGACGGTCTGCGGCGCCGAAAAAGTCCGGATGTTCAGCGCCAGCTGCTGGCGCAGCTGCTCGATGAATCCATAGGTCTCGGGGAATAGATAGCCGGTGTCGACCAGGATCACCGGAATGTCCGGCGCCTGCGCGGCCACCAGGTGCAGCGACACCGCCGCCTGGGCACCGAAGCTCGACGACAGCGCGAACGGCCCGGGTAGATTGGCCAAGGCCCAGCGCACGCGCGCCGCCGCGTCCACCGACGCCAGCCAGTCGTTGAGGCGCTTCTGCTCGCCGGCGTCGGCGGCGAAGGCACGCGCGTCGAGCGCGAGGTGCGGCGCTGCCGCGCGCGCTTCGACGACCGCGACTTCGCGCTCCGCGGTGCTCACGCGCCCGCCCCGGTGGAACGAGCCTCGGGGGTCAGCACGTGCGCGCGCCACAGGAAATCGCCGAAGCGTTCGCCCGTCTGGCGTTCCGCCGCGTACCGGCCGATGAGCTCGTCGAGCACCGTGACGATGGACGGCTCGTCGATGTTGTCGCGGTACACCACGTTCAGCCGCTCGCCCGTGGCATTCGCGCCGAGTCGCAGCGTGTAGCGTCCCGGCGCGCGGCCGATGAGCGCGATCTCCGCCAGATACGGGCGCGCGCAGCCGTTCGGGCAGCCCGTGATGCGCACCGTGAGCGGATTGTTCCGCAAGCCGTGCCTGGCGAGCAGCTCGTCGACGCGGTCGACGAAGCCGGGTAGATAGCGCTCGGCCTCGGCCATGGCCAGCGCGCAGGTGGGCAGCGCCACGCAGGCCAGCGCGTCGCGGCGCAGCGGCGAGGTGGACAGCGCACGGCCCAGGCCGTGGTCCGCCACGAGCCGGTCGATGTTCATGCACTCGCTGGCCGGCACGTTGGCGATGATCAGGTTCTGGTTCGCGGTGAGGCGGAAATCGCCCTGGTGGATCGCCGCGATCTTCTCGAGCCCGGTCAGGAACGGCGCGCCCGGGCGGTCGACGACGCGGCCGGACTCGATGCGCAGCGTGAGATGCCAGCGGCCGTCGTGGCCGCGCAGCCAGCCGAAGCGGTCACCCTGCGTGGTGAACTTGTACGGCCGCGCGGGCTCGAGCGCGTACCCCAGGCGTTTGAACAGCTCGCCCTTGAACCAGTCGACGCCGCGATCGGCGATGGTGTACTTCAGGCGCGCGTGCTTGCGGTCGCTGCGGTCGCCGAAATCGCGCTGGATCATGAGCACGGTCTCGGCCACCTTGAGCACCTGCTCGGGCGTGAGGAAGCCGATGACGTCCGCGAGGCGCGGAAAGGTCTGCGGCTCGCCGTGCGTCGCGCCGAGTCCGCCGCCCACCGTGAGGTTGAAGCCGACCAGCGCGCCCTCTTCCAGGCCCTCATCGTCGAGGATGGCGATGAACCCCAGGTCCTGGGAGAAGATGTCGACGTCGTTGTGCGGCGGCACGACCACCGCAGTCTTGAACTTGCGCGGTAGATAGAGCGGGCCGTACAGGGGCTCATCTTCCGCCGGGCCGACCAGCTTCTCGCCGTCCAGCCAGATCTCGTGATACGCGCGGGTCTTCGGCTTGAGGTGCTCGCTCAACTTGACGGCCCACTGGTGCACTTCCTCGTGCAGCCGGCTCTCCACGGGGTTGGCGGCCGCCATCACGTTGCGGTTCACGTCGCCGCAGGCGGCGATGGAATCGATGAGCGCGGCGTTCATGCCCTGCATGGTCTTCTTGAGGTCTTTCTTGATCACGCCGTGCAGCTGGAAGGCCTGGCGGGTAGTCAGGCGCAGCGAGCCCGTGCCGTAGGTGCGCGCGAGCTCCGACAGCGCCAGCCACTGCCGGGGCGAGCACACGCCGCCCGGCAGGCGGGTGCGGATCATGAAACTGTACGCGGGCTCCAGCTTCTGGTGCTCACGCTCCGCGCGGATGTCGCGGTCGTCCTGCATGTAGCTGCCGTGGAACTTGATGAGCTGCGTATCCGAGTCGCGGATGGCGCCCGTCAGCGGATCGGCGAGGCTCTCCACCAGCGTGCCGCGCAGGCCGCGCGACACCTTCTTGATGACCTCCACCGGAGAAGGCGGATCGACTTTGGCCGGCTTGACCGCCGGCGGATCGAGGACTTCAGTAGACATCGCGCAGATACCGTCCGTCGGCAGTGAGATCGGCCACCCAGGCCTGGGCGTCGTCGGCGTCCATGTTGCCGTGCTCGCGCACCACGTTCAGCAACGCGGCGTGCACGTCGGGCGCCATGGCGGAGGCGTCACCGCACACGTAGAAAGAAGCGCCGTTCGACAGCCAGGCAAAGAGCTCCTTGCCGGCCTCGCGGATGCGCTGCTGCACGTAGATCTTCTCGGGCTGGTCGCGCGAGAACGCCACGTCGAGGCGATGCAGCGCCTTGCGCTTGATGGCCTGCTGCCATTCGAGTTGATAGAGGAAGTCGTGGTACAGCGAGCGGCCGCCGTAGAAGAGCCAGTTGCGGCCGGTGGCGCCGGTGGCCTCGCGCTCCTGGAGGAAGCCGCGGAACGGGGCCACGCCCGTGCCCGGCCCGACCATGATGATGTCGCGCGCGCCGTCGGCCGGCACGCGGAAGCGGTCGTTGCGCTCGATCCATACCTGTACGTTCGAATCCACCGCGGTGCTCACGACGAAGTGCGACGCGGCGCCCGCGAGTAGTTTGCGGTCGGTGTCGCTGCCGACCACCGCCACCGTGAGGTGGGCCTCGTCGCCGACGGCGGCCGGGCTCGAGGCGATCGAATACACGCGGCCGGTCACCGGCCGCAGCGTGCCGACCAGCGCTTCGGGCGTCCATTCGGCCGGATATTTCGCGAGCACGTCGGCCACCTGCGAGGTCGCGGTGAGCCGGGCCAGCGCCTGGGGATTGCGTGGATCGAGCAGCTCGGACAGGTCCGCCTTGCTGCGCTCGGCCACCGTCACCAGCAGCGGGCGCGCGATGCGCGTCAGCTCGCGCTCGTCGCGCAGCCACTCGAGCAGCGTGTGCGTCTTGCCGTCGTGCGTCACGGTGGCGGCGCCATCCAGCCTGGACGCCTTCAACACCGCCTCGATGGCCGAATCCGGATTGCGATGCGCGATGCCGAGCGCGTCGCCCGGCTTGTACAACGCACCGAGACCGGGGAATGCCAGCTCCACGTGGCGCACTTCGCGCAACGCGCCGCGTCCGACGATGCGCTGGTTGGCGAGCACCTCCGCCGTGGCGGGCTGCGCCCGCGTGAGCTCGGGTGCGGCCGGCGCGCGCGCGGCAGCCGGCGCCGCCGTGGCTGGCCCGGGGGCACCCGCGGGCTTGAGCTTCTCGGCGTGCTCGCGCACGCGCGCGAGTGCGTCGTCCGCCCAGGTGGTCGCGAGCTTCTCGAAGTCCACGTCGCAATCGACGCGCGGCAGCAGCCGCTTGGCGCCGAGCTTGGCGAGGCGCTCGTCGATGACGCGGCCTGCTTCGCAGAATTTCGGGTAGCTGGAATCGCCGAGCGCCAGCACCGAGTACTGCAGCTCCGGCAGCTGCGGAGCGCGCTTGGTGCCGAGGAATTCGTACAAGCCGCGCGCCTCGTCCGGCGGATCGCCGTCGCCGTGCGTGCTGATGACCACGTACAGCAGCTTCTCTTTGGCGATCTCGCGCGGCTGGTAGTCGCCGGCCTTGATCATGCGCGCCTGCAGGCCGAGCGCCTGCACGGCGGCCAGCAGCTTCTCCGAGATCTTGCGGCCGTTGCCGGTGTGCGAGGCGGAGATGATGGTGAGCGTGGGCAGCGCAGCCGGCGCGGCAGCGGGCGCATTCGTCGGCGAGAGCGGCTGGGGCGCGGCGGACGGCGCAAGCTGCGCGCGCGCCTGCGCACCCGGCAGGGTGTTCTGGAATCCTGGAATGCTGGACGGTGCGGCCGCGGCGGCGCCCGCGAAATAGCCCGACAGCCACATCAACTGCTCGCGGTTCAGCTCGGTGGCGAGCTGCTGCAGTTGATCCCGGCGATCCTCGGGAATCGGAAAGTTGCCCTGGATGATCACGGCTCCGCTCACTGGTTCGTCCTCATAAGCCCGGATCCGTCTGGTGCAGGAAGCCTTTGTTCTCGAGATAACGCAGGATCGTATCGACCGCCGCGCCAATCTCCACCTTCGACGTGTCCAACGTGAGCTGCGGGTTGATCGGCGGCTCGTAAGGGGAATCGATGCCGGTGAACTCGCGGATCTTGCCTTCGCGCGCTTTCACGTACAGGCCTTTCGGGTCGCGGCGCTCGCATTCCTCGAGCGAGGTCGATAGATAGACCTCGATGAAGCTCGCGTCGCCGAGACGCTCGCGGATCTTGTTGCGGTCCGCGCGGAACGGCGAGATGAACGCGGTGATGACGATCAGGCCCGCGTCCACGAACAGCGCCGAGACCTCGCCGATGCGGCGGATGTTCTCGGCACGGCCGGACTCGGAGAAATCCAGGTCCTTGTTGAGGCCGTGGCGCACGTTGTCGCCGTCCAGCAGGTAGGAATGGTGCCCGCGCTGCACGAGCGCCTGCTCGAGCGCGTTGGCGAGCGTCGACTTGCCGGCGCCCGACAGGCCGGTGAACCACACCACGCAGGGCCGCTGGTTCTTCTGGTTGGCGCGGATCGCGGCGCTGACGCGCGTCGGCTGCCACACCACGTCGTTGTTGCGCGCAGCCTGCCCCGACGGGCCGATGACCATGCCGGCACCCACGGTGCCGAAATGCAGCAGGTCCACGATGATGAACGAACCGGTGGCGCGCGACAGCTTGTAGTCGTCGATCGCGACCGGCTCTTCCAGCGCGATGCGCACGCGGGCGAGACCGTTCAGGTCCAGCGCCTCGGCCTCGCGGGTGGATAGATCGTTGACGTCGATGCGGTGCTGGATCGAGTCGACCAGGCCCTTCACGTAGCGGCTGCCGACCTTGAACTCGTAGCGCTTGCCGGGCAGCAGCGGCGCCTCGCCCATCCAGATGAGGTGCGCGTCGAAGGTGCGCGCGAGCGTCGGCCGCTGGTCCGGGTGCACGAGCACGTCGCCGCGCGACAGGTCGATTTCGTCCTCGAGCACGACGGTGACGGCCTGCGCCGCGCCCGCCTTCTCGAGCGGGCCATCGGCGGTGGTGATCTCGCGCACCTTGCTGGTCTTGCGCGACGGCAGCGCCAGCACGGCATCGCCCACGGCAATTTCACCGCTGGCGATGGTACCGGCGTAGCCGCGGAAATTCGCGTCCGGGCGGCTCACGAGCTGGATTGGGAAGCGCAGGTCCTTGAACGTGTTGTTGACGACCTCGATGCCCTCGAGCGCCTCGAGCAAA
>JBIOZI010000116.1:0-15939 GCA_044871085.1 Steroidobacteraceae bacterium
CCGACCTGGTGACGCGCTGGGTTTCCGCCCTCGACAGCGCGGATGCCGCCACGCGCGCGGCTGCCATCGCGGGGCTCGCGCGCGCGCCGCGCGCGGATGCGCTGCCGGCGCTGCGCCGGGTGCTGCAGAACGGCGAGCCCGGGGTCGATCGTCCCCTGGCCCTGCGCGCGCTGCGCGATGTCGCCTCCGCCCACGGCGATGCGGACGGCCAGATCCGCGCCGCCGTGCGCGCGGTGATCTATCACGGTGACGATGCGGCGCCGGCCGCGGCGGCGCAGGAGACGCTCGATGCCATCGAGGCGGCACGGCCCGCGAGCCTGTCCCAGCGCTGATCGCGCAACGAGCGTCCGAGGCATTCGAGGGTGCCGGCAGCCGCGCGCATGCGGTACATTGCGCCGGGAATAGATCGGCGGAGGCGCGGCGATGACACCCGATGCATTGATCGAAGCCGCCTACGCGGCCTTCAACTCGCGCGACATCGACGCCGCGTTGGCGCTCATGGATGCCGACGTGGTGTGGCCCAACGGCATGGAGGGCGGCGTGATGAACGGCCGCGGAGAGATCCGGGCGTACTGGACGCGGCAGTGGACGATCGTCAACCCGCGCGTCGAGCCGCTGTCCATCCGCCGCGAGCCAGATGGCCGCTACGCCGTGAAGGTGCACCAGCTCGTCAAGGATGTCGGTGGCCTGCTGCTCGCGGACCGTGTCGTCGAGCACGTCTACTCCCTGCACGACGGACGCATCGGGTCGATGGAAATTCGCGAGTGATTCGCGGCGGTCGCGCGCACTGAGTTGACCCGCGGAGACATCCGGCCTGACACGGGCCAGCGCGCTCCGTTCCGCGGCCCAGGTGTCAAATTCCGTCCCGGCCGGCGAATCCGGCCCCGGGGCTCCCGCGCGGCGGGCCCGCGCGTGTATCCTTCGCAGCTCATTTCGCCACCGAACCCCCACGTGCAACTCGCCCAATTCCAGGTCGGCATCGACCAGCCGATGTTCCTGATCGCCGGTCCCTGTGTCATCGAGGGCGAAACCCTCACGCAGGAGATCGCCGGCAAGCTCAAGGAGATCACGACCCGGCTGCGGGTGCCGTTCGTGTTCAAGGCCTCCTACGACAAGGCCAATCGCTCCTCCAAGGGCAGCTTCCGCGGTCCCGGCATCGACGCGGGCCTCAAGGTGCTCGCCGGCGTGCGCGAGAAGATAGGCGTGCCGGTGCTCACCGACGTGCACGAGGACACGCCGTTCGCCGAGGTCGCGAGCGTCGTCGACGTCATGCAGACGCCGGCGTTCCTGTGCCGGCAGACCAATTTCATCCTGAGCGTCTGCTCGCAGGGCAAGCCCGTGAACATCAAGAAGGGCCAGTTCCTCTCGCCCTGGGAGATGCAGAACGTGGTCGACAAGGCGCGCTCCACCGGCAACCAGCAGATCATGGTGTGCGAGCGCGGCTTCTCGTTCGGGTACAACAATCTCGTCTCGGACATGCGCTCGCTCGCGATCATGCGTTCGACCGGCGCCCCGGTGGTGTTCGACGCCACCCACTCCGTCCAACTACCGGGCGGGCAGGGCGCGAGCTCCGGCGGCCAGCGCGAGCACATCCCCGTGCTGGCGCGCGCCGCGGTGGCCGCCGGCGTCGCGGGGCTGTTCATGGAAACGCATCCGGATCCTGAAAAAGCACTCAGCGACGGGCCCAACGCCTGGCCGCTGCAGCGCATGGAACAATTACTGTCGACGCTCAAGCAGCTCGACAATGCCGTCAAACAACAACCCTTCGAGGAAAGTCTCCTATGAGTCGCATCGTTGATATCGTCGGGCGTGAAATCATCGATTCGCGCGGCAATCCCACGGTCGAAGCCGACGTGTATCTCGATTCCGGCATCATGGGCCGCGCGGCGGTGCCGTCGGGCGCATCCACCGGCACGCGCGAGGCGGTCGAGCTGCGCGACGGCGACAAGAAGCGCTATCTCGGCAAGGGCGTGCGCAAGGCGGTCGCCAACGTGAACGGCGTGCTCAAGGGCGCGTTGCTGGGCAAGGACCCGGCGGACCAGGAAGGGCTCGACGCGAAAATGATCGAGCTCGACGCCACCGACAACAAGGCCAATCTCGGCGCCAACGCGTTGCTGGCCATTTCGCTGGCCAACGCCAAGGCGGCCGCCGCGGATTCCAGGCAGTCGCTGTGGAAATACCTCGCCAGGGGCCGCGAGCCCGTGATGCCCGTGCCGATGATGAACGTCATCAACGGCGGTGCGCACGCGGACAACTCGCTCGACGTGCAGGAGTTCATGATCATCCCCGTGGGCGCGCCTTCGTTCAGCGAAGCGCTGCGTTACGGCGCAGAGATCTTCCACACGCTCAAGGGCATCCTCAAGGCGAAGAAGCTCACCACCGCCGTGGGCGACGAGGGCGGCTTCGCGCCCAACCTGTCGTCGAACGAAGCCGGCATCAAGGTCATCATCCAGGCGGTCGAGAAGGCCGGCTACAAGCTCGGCAAGCAGGTCTATCTCGGCATGGACGTGGCGGCGTCGGAGTTCTACAAGAAGAACAAGTACGACCTGCACGGCGAAGGCCGCAAGTTCTCCTCCGATGAGTTCGTGAAGTACTTCGCGAAGCTCGCGGCCAAGTACCCCATCATCAGCATCGAAGACGGCATGGCCGAGCAGGACTGGGACGGCTGGGCCACGCTCACTAACGCGCTCGGCAAGAAGATACAGCTGGTTGGCGACGACCTGTTCGTCACCAACACCAGGATCCTCGCGGAAGGCATCGAGAAGAAGATCGCGAATTCGATCCTCATCAAGGTGAACCAGATCGGCACGCTGACGGAAACGCTGGCGGCCATCGACATGGCCGACAAGGCAGGCTACTCCTCGATCGTCTCGCACCGCTCGGGCGAGACCGAGGACGCGACCATCGCGGACATCGTGGTGGCGACTGCGGCCTCGCAGATCAAGACCGGCTCGATGTCCCGCTCGGACCGCATCGCCAAGTACAACCAGCTGCTGCGCATCGAAGGCGAGCTCGGCGGCAAGGTGCGCTACGCGGGCAAGGATGCCTTTCCGGTGAAAATCTAGACCAGCCGGATTCCGGTCGTGTCCGGCAACCCGTACTCGCCGCCGAAGGCGGAGCTGGCCGACCGCACCGATAACCTGCCGCGGAAGCCTGCGGCGCTCGTGCGGTTTGCGCTCACGGCGGCGTGGGCCTTCCCGGTCTACATGGCCTTCGTGCTGCCCAACGCGCGCGAGCGCTGGGTGCTCGGGGCGATCGGGTCACTGGCCGTTTCGCTGCTGTCTGGGCTGGTTGCGATGTGCATCCCGGTGCGCAGCAAGTGGGGTTTCGTGGTTCCCGCGATCGTCGCGGGCCTCGCGGTCGCCGCCTTCCTGGGCAACCACGCGGGCTGAGGCGGCCATGATCATCCGCGGTTCCTGTCACTGCACGAACATCCGTTTCGAGCTCGACTGGCAGCCCGAGCCGGCGGAGATCCCCGCGCGCGCCTGCTCGTGCACGTTCTGCGTCAGGCACGGCGGCGTGTGGACCTCGTGTCCGCAGGGCCGGCTGCGCGTGCGCATCGCCGTTGCGGCCGCGGTCTCTAACTACGCCTTCGGCACCGCGACGGCGACTTTCCACGTGTGCATGCGCTGCGGTGTCGTGCCGGTCGTCACCAGCCGCATCGACGGGCGCGACTACGCGGTGGTGAGCGTGCCGGCTTTCGAGGGGGTCGACCCCGCGCTGCTGCGTCCGTCGCCGGCGTCGTTCGATGCCGAGAACGAGGCCGAACGGCTGGCGCGGCGCCGGCGCAATTGGATCGGCAGCGTGGAGTTCTGCGCGGAAAGCTGACTGCGCCACCGCGGCTTCGACGTCCGCCGCGGTTGGAGTACGCTCGCCGCCATGAGCGACGATCGATATTCGCCCCCCGCGGCCGAGGTGGCGGACGTCCCCTCCGACACCCTGCCGCGCAGGCGGCCGGTGCAGGTCACCGTCGCCGTGATCCTCATGTGGGTGACCTTCCTGTTCGGCATGTTGGGCATCGCCGCGGGCTGGAATGACTTCATGCAGGTGGCACCGCGGATGTTCCTGGTGATCATCAGCATCTCCGCCGCGGTCATCGCCCTGTTGAACATCATGACGATGCTGGGCCGCAACTGGGCCCGCATCAGCTACCTGGTGTTCTTCTGCATCGGCCTGCCCCGGCTGGTGGAGGTGCTGCCGCCGCTGTTCGCGGAATCCGTCGTGTCCGGCCTGGTCGGAGTCATGCAGGTGCTCGTCCAGCTCACGGCGCTGGTGCTCCTGTTCACTTCGCCCGGGCGCCATTGGTTTCGGCGCGCGCCGCTCGAGCGGCTGCTGTTTTCGTACGGCTCCCTGCAAAAGGAGGAAGTGCAGCGCGCGACCGTCGGCCGAACCCTCGCGGGCCGGCACGACGAGCTGCTCGGCTTCGAGCTGTCGACGTCGCGCGGACCGGCAGCCCATGCGAACGTGATCCGCAGCGCGCGGCCGGACGATCGCGTCGGCGGCATGGTGTTCGAAGTGACGGATGCCGAGCTCGCGCGCGTCGACGACTACGAGCGGCGCGACGGCTATGAGCGCATCGAGGCGGCGCTGGCGTCCGGGGCGCGCTGCTGGGTATACCGCGAAGCGCCGGTCGAGGCGGTGCCGTGAACGCGCGCCGCGCGCTGCTGCTCGGTCTGTTGGGCGGCAGCACCGCCGCCGCGGTATCGCTCGCGGCCAGCGAAACGTTGCGCGATCTGGCGTCGGATGGCCTGAACCGGCTGCGCGGCCGCGCGACCGTCGCCGAGCGCCTGGAGCAGTTCGCGGCGGATGTCGAACGGCGCGTGCGCGGCTGGTTCGGGCGCGCGCGGCTCGCCTATCCACCGCGCCACCTGGCCTACATCTCATTCAAGGACATCCGCCGGCTCGAAGTGTACGGGCGCGACACGCCGGCCGCGCCATGGACCTTCGTCCACGAATACCGCGTGCTCGGCGCCAGTGGCACGCTCGGGCCCAAGCTCGTGAACGGCGACCGCCAGGTCCCCGAGGGCGTGTACCGCGTCGCGTCGCTCAATCCCAACAGCCGGTTTCATCTCGCGCTGCGGCTGGACTATCCCAACGCCTTCGACCGCGCGGCCGCGCGCATCGATGGACGCACGGACCTGGGCGGCGACATCATGATTCACGGTTCGCGCTTCTCGGTGGGATGTCTGGCCATGGGCAATGAAGCCGTGGAGGATCTGTTCGTGCTGGCCGCTCTCGCCGGCATCGAGCGCGTGCGCGTCGTCATCGCCCCCACCGACTTCCGCGATCCGACCGCGCACGCTCCGGCACCGGCCACCGAGTGGCTGCGCGATCTGTACGCGCAATTGCGCGCGGAGCTGGCGCAGTTCGGCAAGCAATAGGGAGCGTGCGATGAGACCGATGTTCGCCTATCTATGTCTCGGCTCGAACGACCTGGCGCGCTCGGCCGTGTTCTATGACGCGACGCTCGGCGTGCTCGGCTATGCGCGCTGCGACACGTCCGGCGAGAGCGAGACCAGCTGGACCGGGTGGATAGGCTGGGGGCGCTACGAAAAAGAGGGCGCCGTGCAGGATGCGCTCTGGGTGTGCAAGCCCTTCAATGGACGGGACGCGACCGCGGGCAACGGCAGCATGGTGGCGCTGTGGGCCAGCAGCTGGAGTGAGGTGGAGCAGTTCCACGCCGCCGCCCTCGCGCATGGCGGCACGTCCGAGGGCGCGCCCGGACTGCGGCTGCTCTACAACCCGGATTTCTACGCGGCCTATGTGCGCGATCCGGACGGCAACAAGCTCGCGGTGGTGTGTCGCGGATTCACCGCGCCCGTCGCCGACCGGCCAGCGGGCGGCTGAGGCGGGCTAGCCCGCGATCTCGACCAGCTCCGAATATTGCTTGAGCGCCGCGTTCGCGGTCAGGAACCGCAGCGGCTCGGCCATGGCCTGCGCGATCAGCAGGCGGTCGAAGAAATCCGCGCCCGGCATGGGCCGCAGCGATGCCGCCGCGGCGGCCGGCCGCGCGCGCACCGGCAGCTCGCGGAAGCCGCTGGCGGTGATGCCCTGCGCCAGCTCCTCCGCGTCCGCCTCGAGCAGGCCCGCGGCGATCTTCTGCTCGCACTCGACGATGGATGCCGCGCTCACGTAGACCTCGTCGGCCTTCTCGATGCGCTCGCGCGTGGTCTTGCCGAGCTTGCGCGAGTCCGCGAGCCACCATAGGAAGATCTGAGTGTCGAGCAGCACGCGCATGGTGGAGGCGGAGTAGGGGAGGGCGCTAGCCGGGACCCGTGATGCGCTCGAAGTCGTCCGCGATGCGCAGCTTGCCCTTGAGCGCGCCCGGTCGCCGCGGCGTGTCGTCGCGCCTCAGCGGTACGAGCCGCGCCATGGGCCGGCCGCCTTTCGCGATCAACACCTCGTTGCCGCTCGCCACGTCCTCGATGAGACGCGACAGGTGCGTCTTGGCGTGGTGGATGTTGACCTTGCCCGGCTTCACAGTGAACTTAGTTTAGTTTAGTCTATCCGCCCATGCGCAAGTTCTTTGCCGAGGTCCGCCGCCCATGATCTGCCGCTCATGAAGTGGCTGGCCGCATCGTTGGTCGCGGTCGTGCTGCTGCTGCAGTACCGGCTGTGGCTGTCCGGGGACGGCGTGCGGGAGCTCGCGCGGCTGTCGGAAGCCGTCGAGCGCCAGAAGGCGGAGAACGCCGAGCTGACCGGGCGCAACCAGCAGCTCGTGGCCGAAGTCGCGGACCTGAAGTCGGGCATGACGGCCATCGAAGAGCGCGCGCGCAGCGAGCTCGGCATGATCGGCCGCAACGAAACCTTCTATCAGGTCGTGCCGGCTCGTCCCCTGGGCACCACCACGACCCGTCAGACTCCGCCCACGCAAACCGCCGCGCGCTGAGATAATTCCGCGATGAAGTACTTCGTCGTGATCCCGGCCGCGGGCAGCGGCCGGCGATTCGCCGCAGCCGTCCCCAAGCAGTACGCGGCGCTGGCGGGTGCCACCGTCATCGAGCACGCGCTCGCGCCCTTCGAGTCGGATGCGGATTGCGCGCGTATCGTCGTCGCCATCGCGGCCGACGATGCACATTGGCCAGGCATCGCGGCGCGGCGTCCGCCACACGTGCACACGGTGCCGGGTGGCGCCGAGCGCGCACAGTCGGTACGGGCGGGGTTGACGAAGCTGTCCGCGTTCGCGGGCGCAGACGACTGGGTGATGGTGCACGACGCGGCACGTCCCTGCTTCGCGGCGGCCGACCTCGCCGTGCTCAAACACGAGCTGGCGGCGCACGAGGCGGGCGGACTGCTCGCCATGCCGCTGGCGGATACCGTGAAGCGCGCCGGTGCGGGCGGGCAGCCCGTCGTCGATGCCACCGTCGACCGCGCGGCTTTGTGGCGCGCGGCCACGCCGCAGGTGTTCCGTCTCGGCCTGCTCTCGCACGCTCTCGATGCCGCGCTCGCCGCGGGCCGCATGCCCACCGACGAGGCGCAGGCGGTCGAATGGCTGGGCTTCAAGCCGCGACTCGTGGCGGGCCGTCCGGATAACATCAAGGTCACGACGGCGGACGATCTCGCGCTCGCCGCAGCCATCCTCGCGCAACGCACGGAGAAAAAATGATGCGGATCGGGTCGGGGTTCGATGTGCACGCGTTCGGTCCGGGGGATTCCATCGTGCTGGGCGGCGTGCGCATCCCGCATTCGCGCGGCGTGGTGGCGCACAGCGACGGCGACGTGGTCCTGCATGCGCTGTGCGACGCGTTGCTCGGAGCCGCGGGGCTCGGGGACATCGGCATGCACTTCCCGGACAGCGACCCGATGTGGAAGGGCGCCGACAGCCGCCGCTTCATCACCGCCGCGCTGGAGATGCTCAGCGTGCGCAAGCTCAAGGTCGGGAACGCGGACATCACGCTGCTCGCGCAGGTGCCGAAGGTGAACCCCTACCGGCTCGAGATCCGCCGCTCCATCGCGCACATGCTCGGTGTGACGGAGAACCAGGTGAACGTGAAGGCGACCACCACGGAACACCTGGGCTTCATCGGCCGCAACGAGGGCCTGGCGGCGCAGGCCGTCGTGCTGCTGGAGTCGGCGGCCGAAAATAGATGATCCCGGATCACTGGCTGCGCGCGGCGCTCGCGCCTCCGCACGCGCACGGAGCTGGCCCGCTCGGCGCCGGCGCACTGCGCACCTCGCCCGAGGACTTCGAAGTGGACGAAGTGCTCGGCTTCGATGCCGCGGGGGCCGGCCCGCACGCGCTGCTGCGCGTGCGCAAGCGCGGCGCGAACACCGAGTGGGTGGCGCGCGAGCTCGCGCGCCTGGCCAACTGCAAGCCATTCGAGGTCGGGTTCGCGGGCCTCAAGGACCGCAACGCGGTGACGACCCAGCACTTCACCGTGCCGCGCGGGAAGCGCGCCGCGGAGGAATTCGCGGGCCTGGCAGGCGAAGGCTTCGAAGTGCTGTCGGCCGCGCCGCACCAGCGCAAATTGCCGCGCGGGGCGCTCGAGGGCAACCGGTTCGCGATCGCGGTGCGCGGGCTCGCCTGCGACGCGGGCGCGCTGCGCGACCGGCTCGAGCGCCTGCGCGCCGGCGGCGCGCCTAACTATTTCGGACCGCAGCGCTTCGGGCGCGAGGCGGGCAATCTCGAGGGCGTCGTGCGCCGCGCCGCCGCGCTGGCCGCCGGCGCCGCATCCGGCGCGCGCGGCCGCGGCAGCGCCGACGGCTTCGTGCTGTCGGCGGCACGCAGCGTGATCTTCAACGCCGTGCTCGCGGAACGCGTCACGCGAAATACCTGGAATCGCCTGCAGCCCGGCGACGTCGCGAACCTCGACGGCCGCGGCAGCGTGTTTGCGGTCGACGGCCTCGATGCAACGCTCGCGGGCCGCTGCGATGCGCTCGAGGTTCATCCCACCGGTCCGCTGTGCGGTACCGACGAGTCCATCGCGCGCGCGGAGGTGCGGGCCCTCGAAGAGGCGGTGGCGGGTGCTCATCCGGAGGCGCTGGCCGTCATTCGCGCGGAGCACATGCGCGGCGAGCGGCGCGCACTGCGCCTGCGGGTGCGCGACCTCGAATACGATTACTCGGACGCCGTGCTGCGGCTGCGCTTCTGCCTGCCGGCGGGAAGCTTTGCGACGACCGTGCTTCGCGAGATCATCACCGACGTCGCCGGCGGAGACTGAACATGCTGGAATTCATCGATCATCCGGGAGAGGGCGGACGCATCCGCGAGCTGCGGCTCGCGCGCCCGCCCGTGAACGCGCTGAACGCGGAGTTGCTGCGCGCCATCACCGCCGCCGTCGGCGCGGCGCGCGAAGAAGCGGCCATCGTCTTCACGGGCCAACCGGGTCTTTTCTCGGCGGGCCTCGACGTGCCCGCGCTGCTGGCGCTCGAGCGCGAAGCGCTCACCGCCGTGTTCGTCGAGCTGTGGCGCGCGCAGCGTGCGATCGCCACCTCACCCGTGCCGGTGATCTTCGGCATCACGGGCCATTGCCCGGCCGGCGGCACCGTGCTCGCGATTCATGGCGACTACCGCGTCATGGCATCCGGTGAGTTCCGCATGGGGCTCAACGAAGTGCAGGTCGGCCTGCTTCCCGGCTCGGTGATCCACGGCGCATTCCGCCGGCTGGTCGGCGGGCACACGGGGCAGCTGCTCACGCGCGGCACGCTCATGGACCCGGCGACCGCGCTGCGCGTCGGCCTGGTCGACGAGCTGTGCGAGGCCGCGCAGGTGGCGGGCCGCGCGCTCGCGCTGGCGCGCGAGATCTGCACGCTGCCGCGCGAGGCGATGCTCAAGACGCGCGCGCTGGTACGGAAGGATCTCATCGACCTGTTCGGAAATCCCGGCCACGCGCTGATCGCCGAACGGGAGTTCGGCAACATGGGCGTGGAGATGTGGAGCAAGCCCGAGGCGCAGGCAGTGCTGCGCAAGGCCTTCGCGAAGAAGCGGTGAAAAGCGTCAGGCGTCGGACAACAGCACGTTGATGGCCCCGGTACCACCATCCACGCGCCGCGCCGACGTGAACGCCAGCACCGGGCCGGTCTTGCGCAGGATCATGTTCACCGCCACCTTGAGCACGGGACCGCGCGGTCCGGAGTTCATGCCCTTGCCGTGAATGATGCGCACGCAGCGCAGGCGGTGCGCCAGCGCCTCGGCGAGAAATGCGCGCAGCGCGGTTTTGGCCTCCTCGACCCGCAACCCGTGCAGGTCGCAGACTGCTTCCACGCGGTATTCGCCGCGGCGTAATTTCTTCATCACGCGGTCCTGCACGCCCGCGCGCCGGAATGACAGCTCGTCGCCGGTATCGCCGAGATCCTCGGGGCCCACGCCCTCGAGGCTCTCGACGAGCACCAATGCGCGATCCGCGGCGGTGAAGCGCGCACGCGCCGGCGGCTTGCGCTTCGCGAGCGGTGCGCGCGGCCGTGGAGCGATCGGCTTCACGTCGCGCATCGCCTCGCGAAACAGAGTGTCCTCCGGATCGTTGCGTTTGCCGCTCAAGCTACCTCCGCACTCATCCAACGAGTATATTGCGCGCCGGTGCGAATCCTCATTTCCAACGACGACGGGTATCGCGCGCGCGGCATCATCGCGCTGCGCGAAGCGCTCAAAGGTCTCGGCGATCTCACGGTGGTGGCGCCCGATCGCAATCGCAGCGGTGCCAGCAACTCGCTCACGCTCGACGTGCCGCTGCGCGTCGGCAAGGCGGAGCAGGACGTGTATTTCTGCCTCGGCACGCCTACCGACTGCGTCCACCTGGCGCTCTCCGGGCTGTTTCCCTTCGAGCCCGACATGGTGGTCTCCGGCGTCAACGACGGCGCCAATCTCGGCGACGACGTGCTGTATTCGGGCACCGTCGCCGCAGCCACCGAGGGCCGCTTTCTCGGCAAGCCGGCGGTAGCGGTCTCGCTGAACACCGATGGATTGCGCGGCGAGGGCAAGCGGCATTTCGAAACCGGTGCGCACTTCGCGCGAGTCATCGTCGAGCGCCTGCTGGCGACACCGCTGGTGCTGGCGATCGGTCGCGCGACCATCCTCAACGTCAACGTCCCCAACCTGCCGCTCGAGTCCGTGAAAGGCATCAAGGTGACGCGACTCGGGAATCGCCATCGGTCCGAAGCCGTGATCAAGACCGAGGATCCGCGTGGCCGTCCGGTGTACTGGGTGGGCCCGGCGGGCGCGAGCCAGGATGCAGGCCCCGGCACCGACTTCCACGCGGTGTCGGAGGGTTACGTCTCGGTGACGCCGCTCACCGTCGACCTCACGAACCATTCCGCGCTCGACGACGTGCGCAGCTGGGTCGGAACCGGAGCGTGAACGAGCGTCGGCTCGCCGGCATCGGCATGACATCGGCGCGCACGCGCGACCGGCTCATCCACCGGCTGCAGGAGCAGGGCATCGCCAACCTCGCGGTGCTCGACCGCATTCGCAACGTGCCGCGGCACATCTTCGTCGACGAGGCACTGGCATCGCGCGCCTATGAAGACACCGCGTTGCCGATCGGTTTCAGCCAGACCATCTCGCAGCCCTACATCGTGGCGCGCATGACCGAGGCGCTGCTCGAAGGCGGCCGCAAGCTCGGCAAGGTGCTCGAGGTGGGTACGGGATGCGGCTATCAAACCGCGGTGCTCGCGCCGCTGGTGAAGAAGGTGTACTCGATCGAGCGCATCGCGCCGCTCGCCAGGCGCGCCAAGGCCACGCTCAAGGAGCTCGGCATCAAGAACGTGATGCTCAAGCATGGCGACGGCACGGTGGGCTGGAAGTCGCAGAAGCCGTTCGAGGGAATACTCGTTGCGGCCGCGCCGCTCGCCGTGCCCGAGGCTCTGTTCGCGCAGCTCGCCAACAAGGGTCGTCTCATCGTCCCCGTGGGTCCCGAGGGCGCGCAGCAGCTGCTGCGGTTCACCCGGCGCGATGACCAGATCGAGCGGGAGATTCTCGGCGCCGTCGCCTTCGTACCCATGCTCGGTGGCACTGCCTGACAAGCGTTGCAGCGCGCAATTCGAGCGCTTTCTCGTATTCGATTGTTCCCGTAAGCCCTTGTTTGTATTTGAGTGAAGGCGGGGAGACTTCCCCGGCGCTTGTTGGCCGGACGTCGTGTCAGAAAGAGCCGCACTTGTCAGTAGGTATTTAACATGTTTTCATGTCGCCGCTCGCCGACAACAGAAGATTGTGAGGGGATCCGGTTGAAGGCACAGGGGAGAACGGGGAAGTCGCGGTAATAAGAAGAACACGCCGAACAAGAAGAAGAAAAAAATTCGCCAGTAATTCGAGTCTGTCAGCTTCGAAACATTGGCCTCGCTAAACAACTTTCTCCCCCTGTGTCTTCACTCGGATCCCTTCGCGGACCCGAACGTCGAAGAGCCGATCAGAATCGCCGCCAGCACCCTGCGCTCCTCGCCCACCAGCACGTTGAAGGTGCGACAGGCCGCGCCGACTTCCATCACTTCGAGCCCGATCTTGCGCGCCGCGAATTCCGCGCGCAGTGCCGCGCGTGGAAACGTCTGACGCACGCCGGTCGACAGCACGACGATCTCCGGCTGCTTTTCGAACAGCACCGCGAGGTGTTCGACCGCCAGCTCGTCGACGCCGCGCGGCGGCCAGGGATCGATGGTCGTCGCGCTCACGATGCAGCTCGCGCGCAGCTCCTGCTCGCCGATGACCACGAAATCCGCGCCGTAGCGGCGGATGAGGTTGATGCCTTCCTGACGCTGCTGAGTGATCTTCATCGGTCCGATACGATAGCGCCATGCGCCGACTCACGCTGATTCTCTCCGACTTGTACCTGCCGGAGGAAGCTGGCAGTGGCGCCGTCCCACACTCGGCCGAGCTGCCGGCGCTCGAATGGCTGCTGCGCTTCGCGCGCCGCCGGCAGCCGATCGACGCCTGGCGCGCGTGGCTCGCCACCGAGCTCGGACGTCCGGCGATCGCGCGCATCCCGGTGGCGCAGTTCGCCGCGCGTGCGGTACGCGCACCGGGGGAGCGGCTGCGGGACGCGTGGCTCGCCACGCCGGTGATCCTCGAAGCACGGCTCGACCACGTGCGTCTGCGTGATCGCGGCCTGGTGCGCACCTCGGCTCCGGAGCGCGCGCAGTGGTGCGAGGAATTCGCCCACGCGTTCGGTGGCGCGTACCGCCTGCACGATGCCGGGCCGCGCGGCTTCGTGCTGACGGGTCTCGCCGGTGTGAGCGACGTCGCGACGGTCGACCCCGCGCGGCTGCTCGACTGCGACGTCGGCCGGGCCATACCGCCGGCCGCCGCGCGGGAGCTGCGCCGTCTGGGCGCCGAGATCGAAATGTGGATGCACGGCGCGGCCGCCAACGCCGCGCGCACCGAGCGCGGCCTCCCCGCCATCTCCACGCTGTGGCTGTGGGGCGGCGGAGCCAGCGAGCCCGAGCCCGAGCCCGCGCCGCTGGTGTTGCCCGCCAGCATTTCCACGACCGTATTCAACGGCGAAGATCCCTGGCTCGCCGCGCTCTCCCGCGCGGTCACCGGGCGGCTGTGCGAGCCCGCGCCGGCGCATTTCGATGCGCTGGCGCAGTCGGCCGAACACGCCATCGTCGAGCTCACGCCGATGAGCGGCGTGCCCCAAGAATCGCTGGCATCGCTCGAGAGCGGGTGGTTCACGCCGTTGCGCGCGGCGCTCGAGCGCGGCGCCATGGAGGCTGCGGAGCTCGTCGCCAACGACCTGTGCTTCCGCATCTGGCGACGTTCCGGCTGGCGGTTCTGGCGTCGTCGCGGCGGCTGGGTAGAACACCTCATGCGCCCGGCACACGGCGCGTAGGCATAATCACCGGCTCATGGAGCTCGTCATCGAACGCCGCGCCGTCGCCGACACCGCCATCTTCGATGCGGGTCTGCACCCGGTGCTGTGCCGCGCGTATGCCGCGCGCGGTGTGCAGTCGAGCGGCGACCTCGCGCTCACGCTCGACCGCCTGGTGCCGGTCGGCACGCTCGATCGCATCGACGCGGCCGTCGCACTGCTGCTCGAGCACCGCGCGCGACGCATCCTGGTGATCGGCGACTTCGACGCGGACGGTGCCACCAGCACCGCGCTCATCGTGCGCGCGCTGCGCGCCTGGGGTTTCGCGGCGGTCGACTTCCTCGTGCCCAATCGTTTCGAGTTCGGTTACGGGCTGACGCCGGAGATCGTCGGCCTGGCGGCCTCGCGGGCACCGTCGCTCATCGTCACCGTGGACAACGGTATCTCGAGCATCGCGGGCGTCGCCGCCGCGCGTGCCCGCGGCATCCAGGTGCTCATCACCGATCACCACCTGCCCGGCGCGGAGCTGCCGGCGGCCGACGTCATCGTCAATCCCAATCTGCCCGACAGCCGTTTCGGCTCGCGCGCGCTCGCGGGCGTGGGCGTGGCGTTCTACGTGATGGCCGCGCTGCGCCGCGCGCTCGAGGCGCGCGGCACGGTGGTCATGCCGCCGGTCACGGATTACCTCGATCTCGTCGCGCTCGGCACCGTCGCCGACCTCGTGCCGCTCGACGTCAACAACCGCGTGCTCGTGGCGCAGGGGCTGCGGCGCATCCGCGCGGGCCGCGCCGTGCCCGGCATCCGCGCGCTGTTGTCGATCGGCCAGCGCGATGGCGCACAGATCACCGCCGCCGACCTGGGCTTCACCATCGGTCCGCGGCTCAATGCCGCCGGCCGTCTCGACGACATGTCGATCGGCATCCGCTGCCTGCTGGCCGACACCGAAACCGAGGCCCTGGCGCTCGCGACGCGGCTCGACGCATTGAACGTGGAACGCCGCGAGATCGAGGCGAAGATGCAGGGCGTGGCGCTGGCGGCGGTGAAATCACTGCGCGATCCCAACGCCGATGGCCCGACCCGCCACGGTGTGTGTCTGTTCGATCCGCAGTGGCACCAGGGCGTGGTCGGCCTGGTCGCGGGCCGCATCAAGGATCGCATCCGCCGCCCGGTCATCGCTTTCGCGCGCGCGGGAGAGGGCGCGTTGCGCGGCTCCGCGCGCTCGGTGCCGGGCATCCACATCCGCGACGTGCTCGACGGCATCGCCGCGCGCCATCCCGAGCTCATCAGTCGCTTCGGGGGCCACGCGATGGCCGCGGGCCTGTCTCTCGAGGAGCGCCACCTCGACGCATTCGCGCGCGCCTTCGACGCGGAGGTCGCGCGCTGGCGCGATCCGTCCATACCCTCGAACCGCGTCGAAACCGACGGCGAGCTCGCGAGCGAGGAGATCGCGCTCGAGACCGCGCAGGCGGTGCGCGACGGCGGTCCCTGGGGGCAGGCGTTTCCCGAGCCGAGCTTCGACGGCCGGTTCGCCATCAAGAACGCGCGCGTGGTGGGCGACAAGCATCTGAAGATGTGGGTGACCACCGGCGACGCCGCGCGCTCGTTCGACGCGATCGCCTTCAATTTCAAAGGAGCGGACGAAACGCCGCCGCTGCCCGCAGGCGACGTACGTCTCGTGTACCGGCTCGACATCAACGAATACCGTGGTGAACGGCGGCTGCAGCTGCTGGTCGATCACGTCATGCGTACATGAGCGCGCCGCAGACTAACTACATCATCCGCCCCGGCGATCCGTTCGAGCCCGGCGTGCGCGCGCTGATCGCCGAGCTCGACGCCTTCAACTCGGCGCTGTATCCGGCCGAGAGCAACCACTTCGATTCGCCCGAGACCCTGGCCGCCACGCTGATCGCGGCGGCGGGCGTGTTCCTGGTGGTGGAGCAGGACGGCGAGCTGGTCGGATGCGGCGCGGCGAAGCACTGCGGCCAGTGGGCCGAGCTCAAGCGCATGTACCTCAAGCCGAAGGCGCGCGGCGGCGGCATCGCGCTCGCCATGCTGGTGAAGCTGCTCGACTGGGCGCGCTCGCAGGGGCTGCCGGTGGCGCGGCTCGAGACGGGCAACGTGAGCGTGGGCGCGTTGAAGCTCTACCGGCGCGCGGGTTTCAAGGAGATTCCGGCGTTTCCGCCGTACCAGCCGGACCCTTTGT
>JBIOZI010000117.1:0-10031 GCA_044871085.1 Steroidobacteraceae bacterium
CCGGCGCCATCGCAGCCGACGCGCATCAAGCTCGTGAAGAAGAAGGCGGCGCAGAAGCCCGCCAAGCAGCGGACGAAGCAGAAAAAAGTGGCCCGGAAAACCCGCGCGCGTCGCGCGAAGTAGCAGCCCGAGGTCAGTAGACGAGGCCGACGCCCGCGCCGCGCGGATCCGACGCCGCCTCCACTTTCCCGGTCTTGTAGTTCCAGGTCACCACCTGCATGTTGCCCCACTTGCGCGTGCCCTCGCGCAGCGTGTGGCCCAGCGCCTCGAGCGCCTTGCGCTCGTCGGCGGACAGCGCGTCCGTCTCGAATTGCAGCACGTCCGGCGAGAACTGGTGGTGGTAGCGCGGCGCGCCGACGATTTCCTGCGCGGCCTTGCCTTCCATGAAGTTGATGGTGCCCTGGAGCACCATGCCGATGATGTAGCTGCCGCCCGGCGAGCCCAGGATCATGAGCCCGCCCGGCGCCTCCACGAACGTGGGCGTGGAGGAAGACAGCGGCCGCTTTTTCGGCGCAATGGCATTGGCGTCGCCGCCGATGAGCTGGAAGCCGTTCGGCACCCCGGGCTTCGCGGAGAAATCGTCCATCTGGTTGTTCAGCAGGATGCCGGTGCCGGGCACCATCAACCCGGAGCCGAAGTAGAAATTCAGCGTGATCGTCGCCGCCACCAGGTTGCCCTTGGCGTCGATGACCGAGAAATGCGTGGTCGACGGACCGGGGTTCGGCGCCTCGACACCGGGCAGCATCGCGCTCGGCGTCGCGCGGTCGAGGCGGATCGAGGCGCGCTGGCCGGCCGCGTAGGCGGGATCGATGAGCAGCTGCGCGGGCACGTCCACGAAGTCCGGATCGCCTAAGTACACCGCGCGGTCGCGATGCACGCGGCGCATGGCCTCGACCACCACGTGCGTGCGCGTCACCTTGTCGAGCTTCGCGAGATCGAAGCCTTCGAGGATGTTCAGCGCGTCGATGAGCGCGATGCCGCCCGAGGTGGGCGGCGAGCCCGACACGATGCGCGCGCCGCGATAGTGGCCGACGACCGGCGCGCGCTCCACGATCTTGTAGTTGGCGAGATCCTCGAGCGTCCAGTTGCCGCCGAGCGAGCGCACCCCGTCGACCAGCC
Organism: Steroidobacteraceae bacterium; assembly: GCA_044871085.1. Taxonomy (GTDB): domain Bacteria; phylum Pseudomonadota; class Gammaproteobacteria; order Steroidobacterales; family Steroidobacteraceae; genus CADEED01. The sequence goes on from JBIOZI010000117.1 coordinate 1,120, forward strand.
GGCGCGCGAATTCGCCCTTGTAGAAACCGTCCGCGCCCTTCGTCGCGAGGTTCTCGAGGCTCGCCGCGAGCTCGGGTTGCCTGATGACGTACCCGACCTGCGGCACTTCGCCGTTCACGAGATACACGCGCGTCGCATCGGGCGTCTTGAGGAAGGCGTTCTTCTTGAACTCCATGCCGCCGCGCAGCCGCGTGTACAGCGGAAAACCATCGCGCGCGAGCTTGATGGCCGGCGCCATGCTGACGCTCAGCGGCAGCTTGCCGTACTTCTTCGCGAGGTAGACCAGCCCGGCCGGCTCGCCGGGAATGCCGGCGGCCAGCGCCGAATCGCGCGAGAGGCCGGGCACCGGGGTGCCGTCCGGCCCGAGATACATGTCGCGCGAGGCGGCGCCCGGCGCCATCTCGCGCAGGTCGATCATGCTCTCGAGGCCATCGCTCGCGCGGCGGATCAGGAAGAAGCCGCCGCCGCCGAGACCCGAGCTCGAGGGCTCGACCACGGCGAGCGCGGCCGCGACCGCCACCGCGGCATCGAAGGCGTTACCGCCTTTCGCGAGGATCTGCTGGCCCGCCTCGCTCGCGAGTGGATAGGCGCTGGCGATGGCCGCCTGGCCGGGCCCGGCTTTTGGAATGTTCGGGGCGGGCGCGGCGGCGGCGAGCGCCCCCGCGCCGAGCGCGCAGACGAGGACGAAGGCATGGAAAAACTGGACGACTGGCTTTCGCACGGATCAGACCCGCTTCTTCTTCTTCAATTCCGCGGCCACCAGCGGGTGCACGAACTCCTTCACGTCACCGCCCAGGATGGCGATTTCGCGCACCAGCGTGGAGGAGATGAAGGTGAACTGCTCCTGCGGCGTGAGGAACACGGTTTCGAGCTCGCGCGACAGGTGCCGGCTCATGTTCGCGAGCTGGAATTCGAATTCGAAATCCGACACGGCGCGCAGGCCGCGCACGACGATCTGGATGTCGTGCTGGCGCGCGAAATCGACGGTGAGGCCGGCGTAGCCCATGACCTCGACGTTGTCGATGTCGCCGAGCACCTGCTTCGCGAGCTCGACGCGCTGCTCGAGGGGAAACATCGGCGCCTTGTTAGGGTTCGACGCGATCGCGACGATGACGCGGTCGAACACGCTCGCCGCGCGGCGCACCAGGTCGTGGTGGCCGTTGGTGATGGGATCGAACGTTCCGGGATATACCGCGCTGCGCTTCATGTGGCGAACAGATGATACCCGACCTCGCCCGCCCTTCCGCTGCGCAGCGCCCGCCAGCCGTCCGGCAGGGCCGGAAGCTCCTCGCGCGCACGCAGCTCGAGGTACACGCGCGCATCGGGGGCCAGCCTGCCGTGCTCAACCAGCGCCGCGGCGCCGGCTGCGAGCAGGCCGGCGTCATACGGCGGATCGAGGAACACGATGTCGTACGGTTGCGTCTGTGTTTGCCGCGCCAGCCACGACAGCGCATCGGCGCACACCACGGCCGCGGGCTCCTGCCACTCGCGCGCGAGCGCTTCGATGGCGGCGGCCGCGCGGCGCTCCTGCTCGACGAACGTGACGTGCGCGGCGCCGCGCGAAACAGCCTCCAGCCCGAGCGCCCCGCTGCCCGCGAACAGGTCGAGAACACGCGCGCCGGCGATGCGCGGTTGCAGCCAATTGAACAGGGTTTCCCGCACCCTGTCCGGTGTCGGACGAATCTCCACACCGGCGGGAAATCGCAGGCGCCGGCCGCGCTGGCGGCCGCCGATGATGCGCAGGACACGCGCCGTCGCGCGCGCGGGTGCTCGGCTTTTTTCGCTTTTTTTTGCCTTCGCCAACGAATGCGCCTCGCGTCCCCGTCGCTTGCCACCTTTTGGGGGCGAAGCGTACTCTAAGACCCCAATACGACAAGTTTGGCGCATCGTTCTACACGGCGAGGGAATGCGACCGAACTCATCTGCGAACCCATTTCCGAGGAGCGAACGCATGAAGAGGCCTTCAGGAGCCGCCAGCAGTCTCGTTGCGGCCATTCTTGCGACCATGGTGGTTGCGGGCTGCGGCGGGGATTCCGCGGGCGATGCGCCCGACGTGAATCCGACCAACCCGACCGCCGGCAACGGCAATCCCGGCGGCGCGACTCCACCGGCCGGCGCGGCGGTGACCGCGGCGCTGTTCCAGCCCGCGCAGGGCGTCTTCCCCTTCCCTAACGACCTCTACTTCTCCGGCACCACCGACGGCACCATCAACATCCAGCCCGCGAATGCGCTGATCCCCAACCAGGCTTCGCTCAACGCCCTCGACGGCTGGTCGACGACGGCGCCGATCCGCGTGCGCTTCGGCGGCGCGCTGAATCCGGCGTCGTTCAGCGCGGCGAACATCCGCGTCTACGAGGTCACGACCAGCAACACGACCAAGGCGGTCGCGGGCTTCACGCGTCCGCTGACCTACGGCACGGACTTCTCTGCCGGCGTCGCCACCGATACGGGTATCGGCCCCACCATTCTCGAGATTCGCCCGCTCGTGCCGCTCACGCCCTCATCCGGCACGACGGCCCCCAGCGTGGGCTATCTCGTGCTGCTGCTCAATGGCATTACGATGGCGAGCGGCGCGCCGGCAACCGCCGATCGCGACTACGCCGCCATCAAGACCGCGCTCGGCAATCCGCCGCTCAGCCCCGCGAGCCAGGCGGGCTGCGCCACGTTGCCGAACGCCACGATGCAGGGCGCGTGTGGATTCACCCTCTCGGACCTGCTGGTCGCGACGAACCCGGCGCTCGGACCGCTGGCGGTCACCCCCTCGCAGGTGCTGCTCTCGTTCCACTTCTCCACGCAGGCGACGCAGGACACGCTGCGCATCCTCGCCGCGCAGATCATGGGCGGCACTCCGGGCGCCATCGCGGTGGACCCGCAGGTCAACGCACCGCTGAACCTGGCCCTCAACAACAACCAGCTGCCGTCGTACGCGAACCTGCGCATCGGCACGGTGACGGTGCCTTACTACTCGTTCATCCCGACGCCGCAGGCGCCCGGGGGCATCAGCACGGACACCCGCGCGCTGAGCACGCCGTGGGCCGCGGCGGTCACGGTGGGCGGCGAAACCAATCTCACGCGCTTCAACCCCGTGCCCACGCCGCGCGCGCAGGGCGGCAAGGCGATTCCGCTCGTGCTCTCGGTGCCGAACGGCACGCACCCGAGCGGCAGCGGCACGAAGCCGCAGGCGGGCTGGCCCGTCGTGATCTTCGAGCACGGCATCACGCGCAACCGCACGGATTCCTTCGCGCTCGCGGGCGCGTTCACCGCGGCGGGCTGGGTGGTGGCGGCGGTCGATCAGCCGCTGCACGGCATCACGGACACCACGCAGGTGCCGCTCTACCAGGCCAGCAACGAGCAGACGTTCAACCTCGATCTCGTCGTCAACGCGACCGGCGCGGCCGGTCCCGACGGCGTCATCGATCCCACCGGCACGCACATGATCAACCTCTCGTGCCCGCTCTGCAGCCGCGACAACAACCGCCAGGCGATCGTGAACCTGCTCGCGCTGACGCGCGCGCTGCCGACGCTCGATCTCGACGCCAATCCGGCCACGGTCGACATCGACGGCGCGCGCATCATGTACGTGGGCCAGTCGTTGGGCAGCATCGCCGGCATCACGTATGGCGCGGTGCTTCCGGACTCGGGCAACCTGGTGCGTCGCATGGTGTTCTCGGTGCCGGGTGGCGGACTCGCGGAGCTGCTGCGCGACTCGCCGTCGTTCGGTCCGCGCATCAACGCGGGCCTGCAGGCGCAGGGCCTGCTGCCGGGCACGACGCTGTACAACCAGTTCATGCGTGACGTGCAGACGGTCATCGACGCCGGCGACCCGCTGAACTACATCGGCAGTCTCGTGGCGCCGGCGCCGGTGAGCGGCGTACGGCCGCCGTCCCGGGCTATCTACCTGCAGCAGGTGGTGGGCGGCGGCGGAACCACGCCCTCGCTGCCGGACCAGGTGATCCCGAACTCCGCGACACAGCGGCTCATCACCGCGGCCAATGCGGCGATCGCCGCGGCGAATGCGTCGACGACTCCGCCGAGCCCGGCGCTCGCGCCGCTTGCGCGCGCGGTGCTGGGCACGCCCGTGGTCGGTTCGGGCTACACGAACTTCATCCTCGGCGATCACGGCTCGCTGCTCTCGCCCACGTCGAGCCTGCAGGCCACCGCCGAGATGCAGACGGAGGCGGTGACGTTCGTGGCGGCGCCGCAGCCGACCATCGCCGTCACGGTCACCTACGCCGCCGCAGTTCAGCCTTAAGATACGCGACCGCTTCATCAGGGCGGCCGGGTCGAAAGACCCGGGCCGCCCTGTTCGTTTTCCGGAGCCGTAGTTGTCCGACAAACCTCAATCCTTCATCGCGCGCAGGCGCGCGAAGCTCAATCGCCCGGGCTCGTGGCTGTCGTACGACCTCGCGAACCTGGTGCCGGGCCGCAAGATCGATGCCGACATCCTCGACGAGCTCGAGACTCGGCTGCTGACCGCGGACGTGGGTGTCGACGCCACGGCCCACATCCTCGACGAGCTGCGCAGGAAGGTGGCGCGCAAGGAGCTCGCCGACGTCGACGCGCTCATCGCGGCGTTGACGGATGCGATCACCGCGATCCTGCTGCCCGTGCAGCAGCCGCTCGACATCTCGAAGCAGAGGCCCTTCGTGCTACTGGTGGTGGGCGTCAATGGCTCGGGCAAGACCACCACCATCGGCAAGCTCGCGCGCCGTTTCGCCGACGCGCGCAAACAGGTCGTGCTCGCCGCCGGTGACACGTTTCGCGCGGCCGCGATCGAGCAGCTCGGCATCTGGGCCGAGCGCGCGGGCGCGGAGATCATCCAGCAGCAGGCGGGCGCGGATCCCGGCGCGGTCGTGTTCGACGCGGTCACCGCGGCGCGCTCGCGCCGCGCCGACGTCGTCATCATCGACACGGCCGGCCGGCTGCACAGCCAGTCGCACCTCATGGACGAGCTCAAGAAGGTCCGGCGCGTCATCCAGCGTGTCGACGCCTCCGCCCCGCACGAAGTGCTGCTGGTGCTCGATGCGAACCAGGGCCAGAACGCGCTCACCCAGGCGACGCAGTTCCACGAGGCGGTGGGGGTGACGGGCCTGGTGCTCACCAAGCTCGACGGCACCGCCAAGGGCGGCATCGTCATTGCGATCGCCCGCAAGCTCAACCTGCCCATACGGTTCATCGGCGTCGGCGAGCAGGCGGAGGATTTCGGCGAGTTCGACGCGCGCGCCTTCGCGACTGCGCTGGTTTCGGGGAATTCACAGGCCGCGGGTTAAACTGCCGCCACATGATTTCCTTCGACAACGTCGCGAAGCGTTATCCGAACGGCCGCGAAGCGCTCGCGGGTGTCTCGTTCGAGATCCAGCCCGGCGAATTCGTGTTCCTCACCGGCCGCTCCGGCGCGGGCAAGAGCAGCGTGCTCAAGTTGATCGCGCTGCTCGAGCGCCCGAGCCGCGGCACCGTGACCGTCGCCGGGCAGAACACCGGCACGCTCAAGGCCCGCAGGGTGCCCGCGTTTCGCCGCGCCATCGGCGTGGTCTTCCAGGACCACAAGCTGCTGCTCGACCGGCCCATCTACGACAACGTCGCGCTGCCGCTGGTGGTCGCGGGCACGCCGATGAAAGAGGTCGATCGCCGCGTGCGCGCAGCATTGGACCAGGTCGGGTTGCTGGGCCGCGAGCGGTCGTCGCCGCTGGAGCTGTCGGTGGGCGAGCAGCAGCGCGTCGGCATCGCGCGCGCCGTCATCAGCAAGCCGCAACTGCTGATCGCGGACGAACCGACGGGCAACCTCGACCCGGCCCTGGCCATCGAGGTGATGCGTGTGTTCAAGCGCTTCCAGGAAGTCGGCGTGACGGTGATCGTCGCCTCGCACGATCCGCACCTCGTCGACCAGTTCGGCCAGCGTGAGATCGTGCTCGACGGCGGCCGCATCGTCTCGGACACGCTGCGCGCCAGCCACGCGGCGCGGATGACCGCGCAGGGCCCGCGGCTCGGCGACCTGCCCAACATCGTGATGTGAGCGGCGTGTCCTCCTATTTCACGCGGCACTTGCAGGCGTTGTTCGGCGCGCTCGGGCGTCTCGCGCGCGCGCCCCTGGCGACCATGCTGACGCTCATCGTCATCGGTGTCGCGCTGGCGCTGCCCGCCGGTCTCGCCGTGCTCGTGGGCAACCTGCGTAATGCCGGCGGCGGCCTGGAAAACGCCATCGATTTCACGGTGCACTTCAAACTGGGCACACCACTCGAGCGCGTGCAGAAGATCGCCGCGGGCGCGCGCCAGCGCGCCGGTGTCGAAGCCATCACCGTGCGCTCGGCGGATCAGGCGCTCGAGGAATTCAAACAGGCCTCGGGGTTCGGCGATGCGCTGGCCGCGCTCGCGGACAATCCGCTGCCGCACCATCTCGTCGTGCGCCCGGCGCCGGGTGCCAGCGGGCCCACCGAAGTGGAATCCCTGCGTCGCTATTTTTCCGCGTTTCCCGAAGTCGAGATCGTGCAGCTCGACATCGACTGGGTGCGGCGCCTGCATTCCCTGCTCGATGTGCTGAAACGCGCGCTGTGGGTGGTGGTCGCCGTGCTCGGCCTCGGAGTGCTGGCGGTGGTCGGCAACACCATCCGGCTCGAGATTCAGCAGCGCCGCCCGGAAATCGAAGTGACGAAACTGGTCGGCGGCTCGAATGCCTTCGTGCGCCGGCCCTTCCTGTACACCGGGCTGTTCTATGGACTCGGCGGCGCGCTGCTCGGCGCGCTCATCGTCACCGGCGGCCTGGCATACCTGGATCAGGCCGTCGGGGAGCTTTCAGCCCAGTACGGCGGCAGCTTCACCCTGGACGGGCTCGGCGGCCGGGGCCTGGGCGTCCTGGCCGGTACGGGGGCGGCCCTCGGCTGGCTGGGGGCCTTGATTTCCACCGGCAGGCACCTCAGAAAGATCGAGCCACGCGCCTGATCGGGCCAACCAGCCTATATGAGTCAATAACTTATAGATCTCAAGGGAACCAGGGCGCGCGTTAGCACTCTAATTCACTGACTGCTAATATCCCGCTCGTGGGCCTGAAGCGACAGGCTCAGCGAACGACGGATCACGGTTTCGATCGCCCAGGAGGTTTCGTACAGATGACCGCCACTGCGCCCAGCTCAACCCTGGTACTTCCCCGCCAGAGCGACATCGTTCTTGCCGGCCCGGTCGGCAGTTTCGATGCGTACATGGACAAGGTCAGCCGCATTCCCGTGCTCACGCGCGAGGAAGAGGCCGTGCTTGCCCATCAGTTCCGCGACGAGGGCAATCTCGAGGCTGCACGTCAGCTCGTGATGTCGCACCTGCGTTTCGTGGTGCACATCGCGCGCGGTTACACGGGGTATGGACTGCCGCTGGGCGACGTCGTTCAGGAAGGCAACGTGGGCCTCATGAAGGCCGTGAAACGCTTCGACCCCACCGTGGGCGTGCGGCTGGTGTCGTTCGCGGTCCACTGGATTCGCGCCGAGATCCACGAGTACGTGCTGCGCAACTGGCGGCTGGTGAAGGTCGCGACCACCAAGGCCCAGCGCAAACTGTTCTTCAATCTGCGCAAGCTGAAGAAGAATCTTGCCTGGCTGTCGCACGACGAGACGCTCGCGGTGGCGCGCGACCTCAAGGTCACGCCCGCGGAAGTCACGGAGATGGAGAAGCGCCTCGCGGCACGCGACCTGTCGTTCGATCCGGTGCCCGAGTCGAGCGAGGACGGCGACGAGAGCTATTCGCCGGCGGCCTATCTGCCTGCACCGGATGCCGATCCGGCGATGCAGATCGAGAACGCCGAGTGGGAAGACACCACGGGCGATCGGCTGCAGTCGGCCATGCGGACGCTCGATGCGCGCGCGCGCGACATCCTGGCGAGCCGCTGGACCGGCGACGGCAAGGTGACGCTGCACGATCTTGCCGGCAAGTACGGCGTATCCGCGGAGCGCATCCGGCAGATCGAGGCGAACGCCATCAAGAAGTTGCGCGGCCTGATGACGGCCTGACGCACCGGCGGAGACTACTGAGCCCCGGCGGTCCAGAACCTCCGGGGCTCTTTCTTTTTGGGTGTGACCATGAGCTCAACGAACTTCGATTTGAATCCCCAGGGCGAGCAGATGGCGGACGAGTCGATGATCCGCACGCTGGCCGCGCAGATCGAAGCGATCTGGCCGCAGGAGAAGCGGCTCATCGACCTGTACCGTCTGCCGCGCAATGCACGCGTGCTGGACGTCGGCGCCGGCACCGGCGAGTTCAGCGCGCGGGTAGCGGAGGCTCTGCCCGATGCCACCGTGCTCGGCGTAGAGCTCCTGCCGGGCTCCGTCGAGCGCGCGCGCCGCAAGCACGCCGCCCTCGCACCCCGCGTGCGTTTCGAGCCCGGGGACGCGTTCCATCTCACCCAGCCCGACGACAGCTACGACCTGGTCGCGAACCGGCACATGATCCAGTCCGTACCGCACGTCGAGCGGATCATCGCCGAGCTCGTGCGCGTCACCAAGCCAGGGGGACGCGTGCACGTCCTGGCCGAGGATTACACCATGTTGCACATGATGTCGGGCCCGCTCGACCCCGACGTGCTGTGGCACCAGGGCGCGGTGGCGTATGCCGAGCGCACCGGCACCGATGCGCGCATCGGCCGGCGCGCGTGGACATTGCTGCGCGCGGCGGGGCTGAAAGACGCGCGGGTCGACTACGTGATCGTCGACACCTGTCGTGTGCCGCGGCGCGTGTTCGCGGACATCATGACCGCCTGGCGCGACGGGTATGTCGACGTGCTCTCGAATCCGGATCTGCCGCCCGCGCGCATTCGCCAGCACTTCGACGAGATCATCGCGAGCATCCAGAATCCCGAGCATTACGCGGTGTGGATGGTGCCCATCGTTTCCGGCGTGAAACCGTAATGGGGACATTCCTCGTTTCCTAGCAAA